>NZ_JACWIJ010000002.1:3422500-3705902 GCF_017811175.1 Melaminivora jejuensis | reverse complement strand
GCACATCAGGCTGGCCGAATCGCGCAGGCGGCGCTCATCGTCGGCAATCATGCTGGCGAAAGCCTCGACTCCTGGCCCAGCGTCATGGGCACGGCATCCTGCAACTGGGTGCGGGCGATCTTCAGGATGGGGGCGAACTCGCGCGCCTTGGCCTCGAAGGCGCGCGCAGGCTGGCCAGCGACGCCAGCAGCGTCTGGATGCCGAACCAGGTGGCCATCTTGACCGCCGTCGGATAGGTGTCGTTGGTGCTTTGCGAGGCGTTGACGTGGTCGTTGGGGTGGATCACGTCGTAGCGGCCACGCTCCAGGCCCAGATGCTCCAGCGCGCGGTTGGCGATGACCTCGTTGGCGTTCATGTTGGTCGAGGTGCCGGCACCGCCTGGATCACGTCGGTCACGAACTGCTCGTGCAGCTGGCCGGCGATCAGGTCGTCGCAGGCGCGCGAGATGGCGTCGGCCTGCTGCTGGTTCAGTGCGCCCAGTTGCAAGTTGGCCTGGGCGGCGGCCTTCTTGACGAAGGCGAAGGCGCGGATCAGCTCGGGCATCTGCGCCACGCTGTGGCCAGTGATGGGGAAGTTCTCCACGGCGCGCGCCGTGTGTACGCCCAGTAGGCGTCGGGCGGGATGGTCTTGGAGCCGAGGAAGTCCTGTTCTTGGCGCATGGTCGAAAATTCAGCGGTTGAAGATGATGAAGCGGCAAGCCGGGCCGCTGCGCCACTAGCCAGGGGGCCGGGCGCCAGCGGACGCCAGCGGAAAATGTTTCAGGCATGGCAGCAGGCGTGCGCCTCTTGGGCGCTGCCGGGGCTGCGCACGGGACTGACGGCGCGGTGTGCGCGCTCCAGCACCTGTGAAAATGCCCTGTCGGCGTAGTGCGCGATGGGCACGGCTGCACAGGGCATGGGCGCGATTATGACCCAATGCACAGGACGCGCATGAAGTCATCACTTGAGCGCATAACCTGGACATGCGCTGGCGCATGTTGGCGCCGGCATCCTTGTCTTTTTGGGTTTTTCTGCATGACCTCCCCTCCCCACCCCGCCTGTTGCGCTTTCACAAGCCCTGGGGCGTGCTCAGCCAGTTCACCGCCGAAGGGCGCTGGCGCGGGCTGAAGGACTTCATCGACGTGCCGCGCGTACACGTGGCCGGGCGGCTGGACGCCGACAGCGAAGGCCTGCTGCTGCTGACCGACGATGGCGGCTGCAGGCGCGCATCAGCGACCCGCGCCACAGGATGGCCAAGACCTACTGGGTGCAGGTCGAGGGCCTGCCCGACGAGGCGGCACTGCAGCAGCTGCGCGCCGGCGTGCAATTGAATGACGGCCCCACCCTGCCGGCCAGGCGCGCCGGCTGGAGCCACCCCCGGCCCTGCGCGCGCGAGCCGCCCATCCGCGTGCGCCAGAGCATCCCCGACTGCTGGATCGAGCTCACCATCCACGAAGGGCGCAACCGCCAGGTGCGGCGCATGAGCGCCGCCGTCGGCCACCCGACGCTGCGCCTGGTGCGCGTGGCCATCGGCCCCTACCGCCTGGACGGCCTGGAGCCGGGCCGCTGGGCCGATGCGCCCCTGCCACCGCGCTGCCCCGGCCAGCCTTCAGCGCAGCCGCACCCGGCGCAACTGCAGCGCGCCGTCGAGCACCAGCAGTGCCACGGCCGCAAAGATCGGGCCGTAGGTAGGCCACTGCGCCGGCGCGATGCTCTCGCCCAGCGCCAGCGCCACCAGGGCCAGCAGCACCGGCTCGACATAGCTGAGCAGGCCGAACAGCGCCAACGGCAACATGCGCGCCGCCGCCATGTACAGCGCCAGCGCACGGCGCTGACCAGGCCAGCACCGGCACCATGCCCACAGGTGGACATTGGCGGCCACCAGCGCAGTGGAGGCCGGCGCACGCAGCACGAACCACAGCGCCGCCGGAGCCAGCAGCAGCATGTCCAGCCAGTGCCCGCCCAGGTGGTCGGTGCGCAGCCACCGGCGCATGACGAAATACAGCGTGTAGCCAGGGCGACCAGCCAGGTCTCCCAGGCATGCCGCTGGCGCGCAGCACCTCGTGCGCCACGCCAGCGCCGGCCAGGGCTGCTGCCGTCCACTGCAAGGCCGACAGCCGCTCGGCAAACAGCAGCCGCCCGGCCAGCACCATGACCAGCGGCAGCAAAAAATAGCCCAGCGACACCGGCAGCGCCCGCCCGTGCAGCGGCGCCCACAGGAACAGCCACAGCTGCACGCCCAGCATGGCGGCGCTGGCCAGCAGGCCCAGCGCCAGCAGCGGCTGGCGGCGCACGCGCAGCGCTAGCAGGCGCACGCGCGACCACTGGCGCAGGCCCAGCAGCAGCGCGTGGTGAAGGGTAGCGTGGCCAGCACGCGCCAGCCAAAAATCTGCTCGCCGTCGAGCGGCGCAAGAAAAGGCGCCACGTAGTACATGGCGCCAAACAGCACGGATGCCGCGATGGACGCGGCCAGACCTTTGATCACGGGGGCAGACGAGCTTGGGAGGGGAGAAAAGACACGCCCGGGAAAAAACGCCCGGGCACGCATGACAGCAACTGGACGGCAGCGCCCAGCCTGGCAAGGGCGCGTGCAGCCGGCGCCGGGGACTGGTGCCGGAGCCGCTGCAGCCAGGCAAGCGCGGATTATCAGGCCGCACAATCCGCAGTGCCGCTGCCGGCAGCATCCGCGCTGTGCGCCTGCATGGCGCGCAAGACGCCGGACGCAAAACCGCCGGACGCACCACCACTTCCTCACATGTCCACCGCCGCCCTGCTGTGCCTGGTCATCGCCGTGAGCGATGGCGACACCCTCACGGTGCGCTGCGCCGCGCGCCGCCCCGAGCGCGTGCGCATCGTCGCCATCGATGCGCCGGAGCTGCGCCAGGCCTTTGGCCGACAGGCGCGCGAGAACCTGAAGCGCCTGTGCTTTCGCCAGCGCGCTGAACTCCATACCCTGGGGCGCGACGCCTATGGCCGGCACCTGGCGCGGGTGCGCTGCGCCGGGCAGGACGTGGCCACAGCGCAGGTCGCCGCCGGCCTGGCCTGGCTGTCCACGCGCCAGCCGGCGCAATACCGCGATCTGGCCGCCCTGCAGGCGCGCGCCCAGGCTGCGCGGATCGGCCTGTGGTCGCAGGCCAGGCCCATGGCGCCGTGGGACTACCGGCGCCGCTACCCGGCCAAGCGGTAGCGTTGGGCGTCGGGCGGGTTTTCATGCAAAACACTCATCGCTCACCCTTCCCCAGGCAATGGCGCGCTCAGAGCAAATCGGCGCGCAGCTCGGCTGCGCTGCGCGGCGACAGCAGGCCCGGGGGCACGTCGAACACCGTCTTGCAGCCGTGCTGGCCGGCGGCGTGCAGCCGGTGTACGGCGCGCGCATAGGCCACCAGCACGCTGGCCGTGAACTCCGGGTTGCTGCCCAGCGTCAGGCCGTACTCGATGACCTGCTGCACGCCGTCCGAGGTGTTGCCGCTGCGGATCACGAAGCCGCCGTGCGGCATGGTCGAATGCTCGCGCGCCAACTCCTCGGCGCTGATGAAGTTCACCGTGGTGTCGTATTGGTCGAAGTAGTGCGGCATCTCGACGATCTGGCGGCGCACGGCCTCGGCGTCGGCCCCATCAGCGAGCACGACGAAGCACTCGCGGCGGTGCTTTTCGCGCGTGGTCAGCTCGGGCCGCGTGCCGCTGCGCACCTGCTGCACCGCCGCCTCGATGGGAATGGTGTATTGCACGCCGCCGGCCACTCCAGGCACGCGGCGGATGGCGTCCGAGTGGCCCTGGCTCAGGCCCTTGCCCCAGAAGGTGTAGGTGGCGCCCTCGGGCAGCAGCGCCTCGCCCATTAGGCGGTTGAGCGAGAACATGCCCGGATCCCAGCCGGCGGAGATCAGCGCCGTGGTCTGGCCAGCGCGCGCGGCGGCATCGACGGCGGCAAAGTGCTCGGGGATGCGCGCATGGGTGTCGAAGCTGTCCACCAGGTTGAAGCGCGCCGCCAGCTGCGGGCTTTGCTCGGGCAGGTCGTCCTTGGAGCCGCCGCACAGGATCAGCACATCGAGCTGGCCCTGGTGGCCGGCCAGCTCGTCCATGTGATGCACGGGCACGTCCGCGCCCTGGACTTTCAGTTGCGCCGGCGCGCGCCGGGTGTAGATGCCGGCCACGCGCATGTCGGGGTTGCGGGCAATCGCCGCCTCGACGCCACGGCCCAGATTGCCGTAGCCGACGATGCCGATGCGGATGGGTTGCGTGCTGGGGTGCTGATCCATGGTGGATGTCTTTCAGTGGAAGGGAAGCAAGAAACGGACAAGAGACTATGAAGGGACGATTTTTCTTATCAAAAATGATAGCTGCTTACGCTTTCCTGGCAAGGGTTTGAGTGCTTTTTCACTCATGAAACCGCCTGAAAACGCCCGGACAGCAGCTCCGGCAGGCGCGCCGCAGGCAGGCGAAAGCCGCAGGCCTGGGCGTGGCCGCCGCCGCCCATGCTCACCGCCAACGGCGAGCAGTCGTAGCCGCGCTGCGAACGCAGGCCGACCTTGACCTGACCGTCCTCGGCCACCGTCCACATCAGGGCAAAGCTGCCGCTGCGCTGCGAGACGATCTCGCCCACCAGACTGTGGAAGGCCCCCGGCGCATTGACCATCAGGCCGGCCTGGCCGTTGAAGACCAGCGGCTGGGCGGCGCGTGCCACGTCCTGCGCCAAGTGGCGGAATTTCTCGTCCATGGCCCGCCCGCGCGCCACGAAGTCCTGCACCTGCCGGGCAGAGAAATCGGCGATCTCGCTCCAGCGCGCAAAGTCGAACGGTTCCAGATCGAGCGCGGCGACGAAGCCCGCCGTCTGCTCATGGCGCCAGTGCCACAGGTCGCGATCCTCGACGAAGCGCACCAGATCGGGCAGGGGCTGTTCGGGAAAAAAGTAGTCCCAGGCCAGGCGCGCACCGGACTTGTCCATGTCGAAATGCACGGCGCCGCAGCGGCACTCGAAGCCGGCCAACTGCTCGGCGGCACTCTTGTGGTGATCCAGCAGCACCAGCCGCGCCGCCTGGGCGGCTATGGCAGCCAGCAGTTCGGGGCCAAAGGCAAAGTCCAGCACATAGACAAAGCGACCGGCCAGTGGCGGCAAATCCTGCAGCGACTGCACCTGGCCATGCGTCAGGCCGACGCACTCGGCGCGCCCGCCATAGAAGCGCCAGGCCGCCAGCGCGGCGGCAAAGCCGTCGGCGCAGCGCCCGTGGTAGAGCACCAGCGGTGCGGGATCGTCAGGGCAAGGAGCCAGCAGCAGGGACAGCGGCAGCCGGGTGGAGCGCAGAGTGGCAGTCATCGGTACACATTGTGCTGCAGCGCACAATGCGCGCCAGCTGTCCGGAAAAAAATTCCTGGACAGCAGCGGGGTGGCTGTGGCGGCTGCGGTCGCCGCCCCACCAGGGCCGGGACTCAGGGCGTGACCAGTATCCGGCTGCGCGGCTTGGCCTCGCGCTGCGGGCGCGCCCATTTGCGCATCCCATCGCGCCCGCTGGCCGAGCGCAGCAGCAGCGCGCCCCCGACGACGGCGTGCAGCACAGCGCGAGTGCGCGAGGGCGTGAAGAAGGCGCAGGCGATCAGGCCGACGCCGGTCAGCAGGGTGATTTCGTGCTCCAGCGGAGCGCTCTCGCGCGCATCGTCGTAGGCGATGACGTTGCTCATGGTCTCGCGCAGGTCGGAGGAGTTCATGTCGGCTGTTCCTTACAGGATGCGGGCGGCGCACCGCGCACCGCCCGGGGTCGGCAACCCAGGACGCCACCGTAGGCTGCGCGCGGTGCCGCGCACGCCATCGCCCATGCCCTGGCGCTGTAGGAATGGCGCGCCAGCGGCTCGATTACGCTTGCCCCGCCCTGCCCATCCCACCCACAGCCGAAGAATGCGCCCAGAAAAACCCATGCAAGAAGCCTCCTGCGCGCCCTCGCCCCTACCCATTCTGTGGCGCGACGAGCACCTGGTGGCCGTCCACAAGCCCGCCGGCTGGCTGGTACACCGCACCGGGCTGGATGCCGGCGAGACGCGCTTCGTGCTGCAGACGCTGCGTGACCAGCTCGGCCAGCGCGTCCATCCGGCACACCGCCTGGACAAGGGCACTTGCGGGGTGCTGCTCATGGCGCTGCACGCCCAGGCCGCCCGCGCCCTGGCCGAAGCCTTTGCCGCGCAGGCCGTGGACAAGCGCTACCTGGCCCTGGTGCGTGGCTGGGCGCCGGCGCGTGCCGAGGTGGATCACGCCCTGCGCCCGCACGACGCCGCGCCCGATGCCGCAGCGCAGCCAGCCCACACCCGCCTGTCGTGCCTGGCGCGGCTGGAGCTGCCCGAGGCCAGCGATGCACGCTTCGCCAGCACGCGCGCATCGCTGGTGCTGGCCGAGCCGGGCACGGGCCGGCGCCACCAGATCCGGCGCCACCTCAAGCACATCGCCCACCCCATCATCGGCGACGCCACCCACGGCAAGGGGCCGCTGAACCGCTGGTGGGCGGCGCGGCTGGGGCAGTCCCGGCTGTGGCTGCACGCCTGGCAACTCAGCCTGGCGCACCCGGTGACCGGCCAGCCCCTGGTCATCAGCAGCGGCCTGAGCTGGCCAGGTGCCGAGCTGGGTGCAGCCACGGCGCCCGGGCATCTGCAAGACTGGCAGCACCTGCTGACCGGCCTGCCCTGGCAGGCTGGTCAACTCTCGAAACCATAGCTGCCAGCGCTTGACTGGCGTGGCTTTGAGGCCAAAAAGATGTCAAAAATCCCCTTTCCAGCCCTTGCCTGCCGATTTGTTTGCCGACTTGCCTGTCGATGCGTGCGGGAGCGGACGGCGGCGTCCTACCGGCGCTGGCGCCGCCCGGCCCTGGTGCGGCGTCGGCTCCTGGACACACTGGCCGCAGGCAAACCTGCCCGCCATTCCAGGAGGACACCCATGCAGCAAAAGACCAGCCCAAGCGGCCAGAGCGGCCAGACCGACCACCACGGCGCCACCCTTCACGGCCAGGTTCACTACCGCGAGGGCGACGGCCCGCAGTTGACCATCCCGGCGGGCCGGGTGGAGCTGTACCCGGCAGCCGACAGCGTGATCGTGCGCTGGACGACGCCTGACGACTCGGCAGGCCAGGCCGCCCTGACGCACGCGCAATACCAGCAATACGTGCAGGCCGGCCAGATCGTGCCGGCCCGGCAGGGGCAACGATAGTCCGCTAGTCCGCTGGCAACGACTGCCGGCAGCGCCCGCCTGGGGGTCTTGGGTCGTGCGCTGGGCGGCGCTGGGCGCTGGCACAACGCGCCACGCGCCATCTTCTGCAGGCGCAGCAAGGCGGATCCGCCACCACACCTGGGCAGGTTGGCAGTTGGCTACCATGCCCCATGCCCGCCCCCGCAGCCTCCCCGCCTGAGCAGACCACCTCGCCGGACGCCGGCACCGGCCTCTTTGCGCACACTCCCCCAGCCCGCAGGCATTGCGCTGGCTGCTGCACGCCGCCCTGCCCGACAAGAGCCGGCACAAGGCAGCAGGCTGGTGGCAGCAGGTGGACTTCCTGGTCACGCGCAGCCATGTGGACGAGGATGGCGACGCCTTCCACGACGGCCTGTTTATCAGCGACTGGAAGCAGCACGACTTCTGGCTGGCCCTGCCCGACAGCGCGCCGCCGCCATCCGGGGCCGGCGGCATCAGCCGGGCGCGCAATTGGCTGCAGCGCCTGGCGCCAGCGCCGCGCGCCAACGCCTGGGGCTGCTGTGCCAGTGGCGCAGCTACGACGCAGCCGGCCAGCCCGGCGCCTGGAGCCGGCTGGAGCCGGAGGCGGACAGCGCTGCCGCTGCCGCCCACGACACGGCCCCGGACGCTGCTGCCCTGGCACCACCGCTGCCCAGGCCCTACTGCCCCTGTGGCAGCTCGTGCTGCACTACTGGCGCACTGCCGAACACGAGCGCCGCAGCGGTCGGCTGCTGCGCGCCCGGCTGCACGCCAGCCTGACGCCCGAGCGCGTCATGGCGCTGGTGCAATTGCCCCTGTTCACCGACCGCCTCAACGACTGGAGCGACCCCGAGCGCGCCGGCCTGTGGCTGGACGACACCTGGGCAGGGCGCGCGTGCCCGGCTGGCATGGTGGCCGGCGCCAGGGCGCGGCTCTCAAGCTGAGCTGGCGCAACGGCCAGGAGCGCCCCGGCGACGCCGAGGACGACGCCCACGCCAGCTACCAGATCGAAGTGCTGGCGGACGACGCACCGCTACCCTCCGCACAGCCCACCCGCCCGGGCTGGCGCTGAGCTACAGCCAGCGCCAGAGCCAGGTGCGCACGCCCCTGCCTGCCGATGCCGCGCTGCACCTGCAGCAACTGTGCGCCCTGTTCACCGAGGTCGAGCAGCGCCTGCTGGCCGATCAGGCCCAGCAGGAGCAGCGCCTGCACGCCGGCCTGGACACGCTGGCGCCCACCCCCTGGAGCCGGCGCTGCTGCCGCCCCTGCCGCCGCACGCCAGCGATGCGGAGGTGCTCGGCCCGCAGATCATGGCCTTGTCGCGCGTCTGGCAGGAGGCCGGGCGCAGCTACGCCGCCGCCGTGCGCGCCCGCTGGGCCGGGCAGGCGGATCGGATTGCGGCGGCAGATGACGCGGCAAGCGATGCAGCAGACGGCGCAGCAGGTGCTGCAGCAGCGGCAGCGCCGCAGCCGCCGCAGCCGCCGGCGCCACAGGAGCCGCCCGGGCCGCCAGCTCCCGCTGTGCGCGACACCCGCACCCCCTTGCAGGCCGCTTCCGTACTGCGGCTGCGCCGTCGCATCCAGGCGCTGGGCGACGCCGGCCTGAGCGAACGCCTGCACCAGCGCTTCGTCTTCGCCCCGGCCGCCTATGCCGCCCACGCAGCGCGCCACGGCCTGCGTGTGCAGGCGCTGCGCTGGCAGGCTGATGGGGCGTTGCTGTGCTGGCTGCAGCCGGACGCATCCCGGCAGTGGCCGCCGTGCTGGCGCATCGCGGCGCAGGGGTTGGACATCGCCCCGGTGGACGAGCCGCCGCCCGCCCCGCCAGCCACCACCCGGGCCACCTGGCACGACGTGGTGCTGCAGGCCGATGCCGGCGGCGACCTGGCGGGTCACGGCGCCGCTGGGCAGACGCTGTGGCGCCACCACCTGGGGGCAACGCCGACCTGCCTGGCGCTGGCACCGGACGATGGCGGCCTGCTGGCCGTCGGCACCCAGGCCGGCCATGTCGTCCTGCTGCGCAAGCGCGCCGCCCCGGATGCGCTGGCGCCCGCCACCTCGCGCTATCAGGAGGTGCGCCGCATCCTATTTTGGGACGATGCCGGCACGGCGCTGGCGTGGTGATCCGCGCGTCCGACGCATAACGCACCACACCCCTGCGCGCGAGCACGCCCTGCGGCCCTGCCCAGGCTTCGGGGGCACGGCGGCAGCGCCGCGCCCGCGCCTCACTCGCCCGTGCGGCGCGCCCGGCGTTCGTCGCGCTTGCGCTGCTCGGCGCGGCGCTCGGCGCGCTCGGCCTCGCGCTCGTGTGCAGCCGCCAGCCAGGCGGCATATTCGTCCGGCGTCTCCAGCGTCACGCGCCCGATGCTGCCGCTGCGCAGGTCGGTCAGCACGATCTCGGCGGCCTTTTGCAGGTTCAGCCGCCCGCCGCTCATGACCGCGCCGCGCTTGCGTGCGATCAAATCCAGCAGCTCATCGTCGTGCAGCGCAGCGATCTCGGCTTCGGGCCGGGCCAGCTTGTAGCGCGCCACCAGCAAGGCGGCGTAGTGCTGCTTGAGGTAGGCCAGCAGCGCCATGGCCACCTCCTCCTCGTCATAGGCGTTGCGCCCCACGGCGCCGCTGGCAGCCAGGCGCTCGCCGCTTTCGGGCACGACGATGCGCGGCCACAGCATCCCGGGCGTGTCCCAGAGGTAGAAGTCATCGTCCAGCACGATGCGCTGCTCCTGCCGGGTGATGCCGGCCTCGTCGCCAGTCCTGGCCTCGCGCCGGGCCGACAGGGTGTTGATCAGCGTGGACTTGCCGACATTGGGCACGCCCACGATCAGCACGCGCATGGGCCGCGCCATGCCCCGGCGCGTGGGCGCCAATTGCCGGCAGCCCTCGATCAGCCGGCGCGCCGGGGCCGTGTCCGAAGCGTCGAGCGCAATGGCGCGCGTGCCGGGGCGGGCGTTGTACCAGTCCAGCCAGGCCGGCGTGCGCGCGGCATCGGCCAGATCCTGCTTGTTGAGCACCTTGAGCGTGGGCCGGCCCTCGGTCAACTCGGCCAGCAGCGGGTTGGCGCTGGAGGCCGGCAGGCGCGCATCCAGCAGCTCGATCACGACGTCGATGTCCTTGATGCGCTGGCCGATCGCCTTGCGCGTCAGGTGCATGTGACCGGGGAACCACTGGATGGACATGGGCAGGCTTTCTCAGACAGGAGCAAAGCCCGCAAGCTTAACTGCCACCTGGGCGACCGCCCGGTTGCTCAGAAGTCATACAGCCAGAACGACAGACCTTCGACGCCGACCAGGTCGGCCATATCGGCGGCAAAGGGGGCGACGTAGTTGGGATTGTCCGGCGTGGTCGAGCCCCAGGGGTTATAGACCGTGACCGTGGTGTTGTGCGCGTCCGCCGGGTCGGCGTCCATGATGATGTAGGCGTGGCCTTCGGTGAACAGGATGCGCTGGTCGGCATCGTGGGTGTTGGCCGAAGAGCCGACGAACAAGGTGTTGCCACCGTTGAGGTATCGCGCCAGCACCTGCACATCGCTCAGGCCCTCGGGCAGCAGCTGGACGGTGGTCAAGGGTTGTGGTTGACCTGGTAGCCGACGTCCTCGGCGTCGTCGCTGTATGTCCACGAACCCGTGCCCAGGATATAGCTGCCGGCCTCACTGAAGCCGCCCTCAATGGCCCACATGGCGTTCTTGCCGTTGCTCATGGCCTCGCGGCCCAGGAAGCCCTGCTCGTTCATCTGGGCATAGGCCTTTTCCAGCAGCGGCAGCCACAGCTTGGTGTCCTGCGGAGTCAGCGTGTTGGCCAGCTTGGAGTACAGCGGCACGTCGTCCTCGGCGCTGGCCACCACCAGCTGGTTGTTCACGGTGACCCAGTGCGTCTGCCCGCGCCCGTCATACAGGCGCACGCCATAGGTCTGCTGGCCCAGGGCGTTGGCGCCATTGCTGACGAACACCGCCTCGATGGCGCCTGGCTTGGAATGCGCCACCGCCGCCGCCGAAGCCATCAGGTAGCAGGTACCCGCCGAGCCTTGGTTGACGTCGGTAAATTGCGGCCCGGCGCTGCCGAACAGCGGCGCGTCGAAGACCTTGTACACCCCGGTGGCGGCGCGCGCCTCGGGGTTGGCGGTGTCGCCCTCGGTCGTGGGGTTGGGCAAGTCCAGGCCCAGCAGCCACTTGCCGCCGAGCTTTTGCAGCTGCTCGGCGCTCGACTCGGCGTTCAGGCTGCCCAGGGCGCTGGCGCGCGTCTGTCCGCCGGTATAGAAGCTGTTGGCCCGGCTGGTGCTGACCATCTGGTCGAACACGAAGCTCAGGTAGTCCGTGCTCTCGGCGTCCTGGCCGAACAGCGCCTGGCCGCGCGCTGCGATGGCGCGCAGGTCGCCCACCAGCGCCGCGCCGACCTGCTGGCCCGGCGGCACGCTGGCGATGGCGGTGGCCACGATGTTGACCAGGTCGGCATGGCCCAGGCGCTGCCCGTCGGCGGTGAGCTGCTCGACCAGGCCGCGCACGGCCTCGGTCTGCAGCATGGCCGTCCAGCCCTCGGTCAGCGGCGTGTCGGTGCGGTTGTTCAGATCGACGTTGCGCGCAGCCTCGGCGGCGCGCACCTGCTCGGGCGTGAGCGCCGTGACCGTGCTGCTGTGCCCGCCGGTGCTGAAGCCCACCTGCACCACGTTGCCCTGGTAGTCCGCCACCCACAGCTGGTAGCCGTTGCTGGTGGCCAGCACATCGGTGATGTCCAGCGCATCGCCCAGGGTGTCCACGGTGACGGCAGCGCCACCAAAGAACAGCGGCACCAGCGTGCCCAGGCCGTTGTCGATGCACAGCTGCCCCAGCTCGTTGACGCTGATGTCCAGTTCCTGGCTGTCGGTGTAGAGCACGGTGCCGCCGCCGATGCCGCCATTGCCGTTCAGGTCGGTGCCCAGGGCGATCTCGGCCTGGATCAGCTCACGGTCGTCCAGCGCGCGCACCTCCAGCACGCTGCCCGCGTGATCCAGGCGGGCGCTGTAGAACTCGCGCGTGCCGCTGGTCGAGGTGGCATACAGGGTGTAGCCGTCGGCGGTCTTGTCCACCGCCAGGGCCACCACGCCGATGGCATCGCTCAGGGGCACGCCCTGGTAGGTGATGGCGCGGTACTCGGCGATGGTCTGGCCAAAGTCGCCCACCTTCCAGCTTTCGCGCGCGTCCACGTAGAGGATGGCCTGGTCGATGTAGCGCGCACGGCCTTCAACGGAGTCGTAGGGGATGGTCATGAAAAAGCTCCTGCCAACGCAAGAATGGATAAGGGTCTGTCTGGAAAACACCGATGGGCAGAGCGCCTGCGGATCGGCAAGACGCAGGCAAGGCACTGCCGCACGCATGGGTAACGGCACACCCGCGCCCGGTTCCACGACACAACCTGCTCAAGCCTTGGACTCAGGGTTTCCCGTATTCCAGCAAAAGCTGCCAGATTCTCAAAAAGATAGCTGTCAGCGCTTACTGGACAAGGGTTTACAGCGTTTTTGACCAAAAAAAACGGGCCTTGCAAACGGCCCGTCCTTGTGTTCTGACTCAACCGCCCGGCATCACTGCCCGCGCAGCGCCGCGCGCAGCTGCTCGCCCACCTGGGGCCGCTCGGCAAACGGGTCGGGCGGGTTGGCGCCCTGCACGATGGCGTCCATGCGGCTGCTGACGTTGCCCAGCGCCTGCGGGTGGCTGTAGATGTAGAACTGGCCTGCCGCCGCCGCGTCGAAGACCTTTTGCGCCACCTCGGCGGCGCTGACGCGGCCACTCTCGACCGCCTTCACGGTCATCGCCGCGTTGATGCGCTGGCTGGGTGTCAGCTGCTCATCCGCCATGTCGGCGGGGCGGTTGCGCTCGCTGGCGATGATGCCGGTGGGCACGAAGTAGGGGCACAGCACGCTGGCGCCCACCTGGGTCGTGACCAGCGACAGGTCGTGGTACAGCGTCTCGCTCAAGCTGACCACGGCGTGCTTGCTGACGTTATAGACGCCCATGTTGGGCGGGTTGAGCAGGCCGGCCATGCTGGCGGTGTTGACGATGTGGCCGCGCCAGGCCGGATCGGCGCGGGCGGCGTCCAGCATCATGGGCGTGAACAGGCGCACACCGTGGATCACGCCCCACAGGTTCACGCCCAGCACCCACTGCCAGTCGCGCACCGAGTTCTCCCAGACCAGCCCGCCCGAGCCGACGCCGGCGTTGTTGAACACCAGGTGCGGCGCGCCCCAGTGCTGCTGCACGTCGGCTGCCAGCTGCTCCATCTGCTGGGCATCGGACACATCGACGCGCCGCGCCAGCACCTCGGCGCCCAGGGCCTGCATCTCGGCAGCGGCGGCGTCCAGCGCATCGCGCTGCACATCGACCAGCACCAGCTTCATGCCCCGGCGCGCGCCGATGCGCGCGCACTCCAGGCCGAAGCCCGATCCGGCGCCCGTGAGCAGTGCCACCTTGCCTTCGAAGTTCTCGATCATGGCGCCTCCCGTCAGACCAGCTTGACCAGCTGCTTGCCAAAATTCCTGCCGCGCAACATGCCCAGAAAGGCCTCGGGCGCTGCGGCCAGGCCTTCAGCGACGCTCTCGCGCGGACGCAGCTTGCCGGCTGCCACCAGGGCGCCCAGCTCGCGCAGCGCCTGCGGCCACAGCTGCATGTGCTCGCTGACGATGAAGCCCTCGACCCGCATACGGTTGATCAGGATCAGCGCCGGGTTTTGCAGCGGCAGCGGCTGGCCGTCGTAGCCGGCGATCATTCCGCACACGGCCACGCGGGCAAACGCGTTGGAGCGCAGCAGCACGGCGTCCAGGATGTGGCCGCCGACGTTCTCGAAGTAGCCATCGATGCCGTTCGGGCAGGCGGCCTTCAGGGCGGCGGACATGGATTTCAAGTCCGGGTGCTGGCGGTGGTCGATGCACTCGTCAAAACCCAGCTCCTCGGTGGCGTAGCGGCACTTGTCCGGCCCGCCGGCAATGCCGACCACGCGGCAGCCCCGCGCCTTGGCAAGGGCGACGAAGGCGCTGCCCACGGCGCCGGTGGCCGCGCTGACCACCACGGTTTGCCCCTCCTTGGGGTCGATGATCTGCGTCAGGCCATACCAGGCGGTGACGCCGGGCATACCCACGGCGCCCAGGTAGTACGACAGCGGCACGTGCGTGGTGTCCACCTTGCGCAGCATCCCGGGCTGGCCGGCATCGACCACGCTCCACTCCTGCCAGCCGCCCATGCCGACCACCTGGTCGCCGCTGTGGTAGTCGGGGTGGCGGCTCTCGACCACCTCGCCTACGGTGCCGCCCTGCATGACCTCGCCCAGCGGCTGGCAGGCGGCGTAGCTCTTGGCGTCGTTCATGCGCCCGCGCATATAGGGATCCAGGCTCAGGTAGTGGTGGCGCACCAGCACCTGGCCCTGCGCCAGCGCCGGGGTGTCGGTGGTGACCAGCTTGAAGTTGGCCGCCGTGGCCTCGCCCTGGGGGCGGTTGTCGAGCAGGATTTGCTGATTGCGTGGCATGGTCACTCCTTGAGTTGCACAATGATATTCAAAATTGATAGCTATCAGCGCTTGCCTGGCAAGGCTTTCCAGCACTTTTGACCCATAACCCGGAGGGGAATCCCAGGTTTCGGGCGGTTTCAGTCGGTGGCCGGCTGGGCGCTGGCGTCGGCGCGCGGCACGTAGCGGAAGGTGCCGGTGGACTGGCTGCACAGGCGCCCCTCTTGGTCGTGGACGGTGGCCTCGGCAAAGGCCGTCGAGCGCGTGCGGTGCAGCAGCCGCCCGCGCGCCACCAGGGCGCCGCGCGAGGGCTGCATGAAGCTGGTCTTCATCTCGATGGTGACCACGCCCATGTCGGGCGTCACGCTGCGCGCCGCCACGGCCATGGCCACGTCCAGCAGCGTCATGGTGACGCCGCCGTGCGCCACGGCAAAGGAGTTGGTGTGGCGCGGCTGCACCTGGTAGCGCAGCTCGGACTCGCCATCGGCCATGTGGTGCAGCGTGACACCCAGCTCGCGGATGAAGGGGATGTCGGCGCCGAAGTCCAGCACGTCGCGCCCGGGCTGCTGCGACCCTTGCGCCTGCGTCTGCATGTCCATTGCCATCAGCCGACCAGCGCGCTCACGCCGCCGTCCACCGCCAGCCACTGGCCGGTGATGTGCTTGCCGGCGTCGCTGGCGTACAGCAGCGTGATGCCCTTGAGGTCTTCGTCGTCGCCCAGGCGGCGCAGCGGCGCCTGGAGGGCCATTTTTTCCTCGCCCAGCTGCTCGATCAGCACAGTGGCCATCTTGGTCTTGAAGAAGCCCGGGCAGATGGCGTTGACGGTGATGCCGTAGCCGCCCCACTCGCCGGCCAGCGCGCGCGTGAAATTGATGACTGCGCCCTTGGAGGTGTTGTAGGCGATGGTCTTCATCTGCGCCGGGTTGCCGCCCAGGCCGGCAATGGAGGCAATGTTGATGATGCGCCCGCCCTTGCGCCCGATCATGCTGCCCTTGGCAATCGCCTGCGACAGCAGGAAGTAGCCGCGCACGTTCAGGTTCATGACCTTGTCCCAGGCGGCGGTGGGGTGGTCTTCGGCCGGTGCGCCCCAGCTGGCGCCGGCGTTGTTGACCAGGATGTCCACGTGGCCGAGCAGGGCCAGCGTCTCGCGCGCCAGGCGCTGGATGTCGTCCTCGCTGGCGCAGTCGGCGGCGATCCACTGGGCGTCGATGCCAGCGGCCTGCAGTTCGGCGGCGGCCTCCTGCAAGTCCTGCGCCTTGCGCGAGCTGAGCACGATGCGCGCGCCGGCCTCGCCCAGGGCATGGGCCATCTGCAGGCCCAGGCCGCGCGAGCCGCCCGTGACCAGGGCAGTCTTGCCGGAAAGATCGAAAAGTTGCTGCACCGTGCGTGCCATGGTGGGGGTCTCCGTAGGGTTGTGAGTGAGGGAAAACAAGCGGCAATCATTGTGCCGGCCCGGGTACGGGCGCCCCTGTCGCATGGGCGATTGCCCGGCCCGGTGCTCAGGCAGCATCGGCGCATCCCGGCAGGCACCATCGATGCGGGGGTGAAGAATTATCAAAAATAATAGCTATCAGCGCTTGCCAGACGGGGCTTTCAGGCTGATTTGATTGTTAAAACAGAGCGGAAACAGGCTGCTTCGGACGGTTTTGGGGCGGCCTGGGGTCTGGAGGCGGGGTTTTGCGGCGTTTTTTTGCTGATTTTCAGGTCAAATCGGCTGCAAACCCTTGCCGGGCAAGCACTGACAGCTATCAAAACAGGAGTTCTGCGGGGCTGATGCAGGCGGTGTGCTGCCATGCGCTGCGCCCGATGCAGGCGTGCGCTGTCCTGGCTCCTTCCCCCGCTGGGGGAAGGCCGGGATGGGGGCCGGCTGGTTCTGGCGCGCCATGCCGTGCGGCCAGCGTCGCTGGCCCCCACCCCAGCCCTCCCCCAGGGGGGGAGGGGGGAAGAGGTGCTCCTCAAAGGATGAGGGGGTGAAGACGCACCCTCAAGAGGCAGAGGAAGCAAGCGCCTCAGCTACCCACGGTCAGCGTATCGAATGCCACGATGTTGCGGCTCTCGCGGCTGAACTCCACGCCCACCAGATGCACCGGCCCGCTGGCGCGGTATTTGTCGGCGTAGTTTTTCTGTTGCAGCTGCTCGATGGCCCGCCCTTCAGGCACCAGCTCCACGACCTTGAACTCGAACAGCCAGGTCTGCCCCAGCCAGCGCAGCGCCATGTCGATGCGGCCTTGGTTGGTGGCGTCCTCCAGCACCATGTCCAGCCCCAGCGCAGCAAAGTAGCTGTAGAAGACGCTGGCCCAGTAGCCCTCGTATTGGGCGATGGGGTTGCCCCGGTACCAGTCGTGCGGGATGCTGGCAAAGAAGCTGTGCAGCAGTTGCTGCAGCCCCGCGAGGTCGCCCGCTTCGAGCAGGTCATAGACCGGGTTGATGTAGCGCTCGGGCACTTCGGTGGCGCCGCACAGTGCGCCCAGCAGGCTGTTGTTCAGGCTGGTCTTGACTTCCAGGTTGGGATAGGACAGCTGCAGCGCCAGCCGCCCGGGGCGGTAGCGCTCGCCGGTGATGGTGAGGTAGCCGGCCTGGAACAGCAGCGCTTCGGTGGCGATGTTGTCCACCTCGAAGCTCGACAGCAGCGTGGCCGACTCGAAGACGTTTTCCAGCGCGGGCGTGAACTGGCGCCGCCGCGTGAGCAGCTTGACCAAAAAGGTGGGCGTGCCGGTCTCGAACCAGTAGGGCTGGAACTGGCGGTTGCGAAACAGCAGCAGCACATCGAAGGGTTGTAGACCGACTCGCCGCGCCAGCTGTAGCCGTTGTACCAGCGCCGGATCTCGCCTCGATCCAGGCCGGGCAGCTCGGGCGCAAAGACGGTGTCCACATCGTGGTCGGTGTAGCCGCAGATGCTGCTGTACTCGGGGCTGATGGTGATGTCTTCCAGGTTGTTCAGGCCCGAGAAGATGCTCACCTTGCTGAACTTGGATACACCGGTCAGCAAGGCAAAGCGGATGTGCGCGTCGCTGTCCTTGATGACGGAATAAAAGTCCTTGAGCACCTCGCGCAGCTGCAGCGCCACGTCCTGGTCTTCGATGCGGTCGAGGATGGGCTTGTCGTATTCGTCGATCAGCACCACCACGCGCTGGCCGGTCTGCTCGGCCAGATGGTGGATCAGGCTGCGAAAGCGCTCGGCGTGGCTGCTGTCGGTGCGCGGGCAGCCGGTTTCGTCCTCATAGCGCTTGAGGTGCGAGTCCAGGCGTGATTGCAGGTCGGCAGCATCCTGCACCATGCCACCGCCAAAGCTGAAGCGCAGCACCGGGTACTTGACTGACCAATCCCAGTGCTGCTCGGCGTGCAACCCCTCGAACAGCGCCCGGTTACCCTCGAACAGCTCCTTGAGCGTGTCCAGGAACAGGCTCTTGCCGAAGCGCCTCGGACGCGACAGGAAAAAGTACGAGCCTTGCGCTATCAGCCGCAGCGCAATCGGCGTCTTGTCCACGTAGTAGCAGTCCTTGGCACGGATCTTGGCCAGGGTCTGGATGCCGATGGGGAGTTGCTTGCGGGCCATCGGGGCATTGTAGGAAGGCCCAGACTCCACAGCGCCCGCAGAAACCAGGCTCCAGCCGCCACGCCGCAGCCGCTTCATACTGCGCAGATCCCTAGCTGAACCTCCATCACCCATGTTCGATCTGGCTCTCCTGATTGGCCGCTTCCAGCCCGTACACAGCGGCCACGTTGCCCTGCTGCGCCACGCCCTGGCCCAGGCGCGGCGGGTGCTGGTGATTGCCGGCTCGGCGCACCAGGCACGCACGCCGCGCAACCCCTTCACCTGGCAGGAGCGCGCCGCCATGCTGCTGGGCGCCGCCCCGAGGCCGGCGCCCAGCGCCTGTACGTGCTGCCGGTGCGCGACTACTACGACCAGACACGCTGGGCCGACGCCGTGCGCGCCGCCGTGGCGCCGCACGCCGGGGCCGGTGCGCGCATCGCCCTGGTCGGTCATTTCAAGGACGCCAGCAGCAGCTATCTGGATTGGTTCCCGGACTGGCAGCTGGTCAGCCTGCCGCGCCAGGGCGGCATGGACGCCACACGCATCCGCGATGCCTGGCTGGGCGCCCTGCCGCCTCCAGCGCCGGGCACCACGCACCCACCCGCCGAGCTGGATGCCGCGTTGGACGCAGCCCTCGCCCCGCTGCTGCCCGACCTGCCCCCGCCCACCCAGGCCCGGCTGCGCGCCGCTGCCCATACGCCGGCCTACGCCGAGCTGCAGCGCGAGTGGCAGATGCTGCGCGAGTACCGCTCCGAGTGGGCCTGCGCGCCCTATCCGCCGGTTTTCGTGACCGTTGATGCGCTGCTGCTGTGCCAGGGCAAGGTGCTGCTGATCCGCCGCGCCCAGGCGCCGGGCCGGGGACTGCTGGCCCTGCCCGGCGGCTTCATCGAGCCGCGCGAGACGCTGTGGCAGTCCTGCCTGCGCGAGCTGGCCGAGGAGACGCACTGCACCCTGCCCGAGGCCACGCTGCGCGCCGCGCTGCGCGACGTGGCCGTGTTCGACCACCCCGAACGCAGCCAGCGCGGGCGCGTCATCAGCCATGTGCATTGCTTCGATCTGGGGGACGCCGCCCTGCCCGAAGTGCGCGGCGGCGACGACGCCAGCGCCGCGCAGTGGGTGGACGTGGCGGCGCTGGCAGCGCTGGAGGACCAGTTCCACGACGACCATTTCCACATCCTGGATCACTTCCTGGGTCTGAACCTGGGCCGGGCGAGCGCCCAAGGCATCCGGCAGGCAGACGTCGCCCCAATGGTTGTGCCATGAGCGTTGTGCGTTGTGCGCGAACAGCCCAGAGCTCCGACGCACAACGCACAACCAGCCTCATGGCCCCGGCCAGGGGCCGGGCGCTACGATTGTCCAATGCCTGCCTCGGCCCCCACCCCACCACTGTCCACGTCATCGAGTACCCTGCCCCTGGACGCCCAGGGCATCCACGCGCTGGCCGCACGCTCCATGTTCGAGCTGTTTTCCAGCATCAGCCAGGGCATGTTCCTGATCGACAGGAGCGGGCGCATCGTCTGGGTCAACGACAGCTACCAGCGCTTTCTGCCGGCGCTGGGCCTGCAGTCGGTCGATGACTTCCTCGGCCACATGGTCGAGGACGCCATCCCCGGCACGCAGATGCGCCGCGTGCTGGAGACCGGCCAGCCCGAGCTGATCGACCTGCTCACCAACCGCGCCGGCACCTTCGTGGTCAGCCGCATCCCGCTGCGCGACGAGGCGGGCGGCATCATCGGCGCCATCGGCATGGTCTTCTTCGAGCACCCGCAGACCACGCTGCGCCCGCTCATCAGCAAATTCGCGCAGATGCAGCAGGATCTGGACGACGCCCGGCGCGAACTGGCCGCACGGCGCAGCCACCCCTGGCCAACAGCGCCGGCCACGGCCAGCGCCGGGCCAAGTACACCTTCGCCAGCTTCATCGGCACCAGCCCGGCGGCGGCCGAGGTCAAGCGCCAGGCACGCCGCGCCGCCGGCTCCAGCAGCCCGGTGCTGCTGCTGGGCGAGACCGGCACCGGCAAGGAGCTGCTGGCGCACGCCATCCATGCCGCTTCCAGCCGCGCCGGCGGGCCGTTTGTCAGCGTCAACATCGCCGCCATCCCCGAGACGCTGCTGGAGGCCGAGTTCTTCGGCGTCGCTCCCGGCGCCTACACCGGCGCCGACCGGCGCGGGCGCGACGGCAAGTTCAAGCTGGCCGACGGCGGCACGCTGTTCCTGGACGAGATCGGCGACATGTCCATCCACCTGCAGGCCAAGCTGCTGCGGGCGCTGCAGGAGGGCGAGATCGAGCCGCTGGGCAGCAACCGGCTGGTGCCCTTCGACGTGCGCGTGCTGGCCGCGACCTCGCGTGACCTGCCCGCCCTGGTGCGCGCCGGGCGCTTTCGCGAAGACCTGTTCTACCGCCTGCACGTGCTGCCGATTCGCGTGCCGCCGCTGCGCGAGCGGCGCGGCGACATCCCGGCGCTGGTCGAGGCACTGGGCGAGGAGCTGGCGCTGCGGGGCGGCGACGCCCCGCCCGAGCTGCTGCCCGATGCCCTGGCTCTGCTGGCAGGCCAGCCCTGGCGCGGCAACATCCGCGAACTGCGCAACGTGCTGGAACAGGCCGCCATGCGCAGCGACCGCCAAAGCCTGGATGCCGCGCAACTGGCGCGCGTGCTGCGCGAGGCCGGCAGCGAGCCAGTTGCCGCCGCCCCGCTGGATGATGCACCGCACGGCGCGCCGGACGCCGCCAGCACCGCCCAGGCAGCGGACAGCGAGGCACTGCTGCTGCGCCCGCTGCCGCAGCAGATCGCCGAGCTGGAGCGGCGCGCCATCACCGCCGCCCTGCGCGCCCACGGCGGCAACAAGCTGGCCACGGCGCGCACCCTGGGCATCTCGCGTGCCAAGCTGTACGAGAGACTGGGTAGCGTGATACTGGAAAACCCTGATCATTGATCGAGCAACTGCCTGGATTCCAGGCAGTTTTTTGCCTGAAATCCGGACAGATACAAGAATGAGGGCGGGCCATCAGGCCATTTTTTCGAATTGAGCGCTTGGCGTGAGCATTCGCAGAACCCATACCGCACAACGCACAACGCACAGCCATTCAGAACTGGCACGGCTTGTGCAATAGCTTGTCCATTTACTTCACTCACAAATTCACAACAGGAGACCTTCGCCATGTATCGCCGCTCCCTGGTGGCCCTGGCCGCCCTCGCAGCCACCGCCGCGCTGTCCACCTCCGCCCTGGCCCAGTCCGAGATCCGCATCGCCCACATCTACAGCAAGACCGGGCCGCTGGAGGCCTACGGCAAACAGACCCAGACCGGCCTGATGATGGGCTTGAACTACGCCACTGGCGGCACCATGGCCGTCAACGGCAAGAAGCTGGTGGTGCTGGAAAAGGACGATCAGGGCAAGCCCGACCTGGGCAAGAGCCTGCTGGCGGCGGCCTACTCGGACGACAAGGCCGATCTGGCGGTCGGCCCGACCTCCTCGGGCGTGGCGCTGGCCATGCTGCCGGTGGCCGAGGAGTACAAGAAGATTTTGCTGGTCGAGCCGGCCGTGGCCGACTCCATCACCGGCGACAAGTGGAACAAATACATCTTCCGCACCGGGCGCAACTCCAGCCAGGACGCCATCAGCAATGCCGTGGCCATCGACAAGCCGGGCGTCACCATCGCCACACTGGCGCAGGATTACGCCTTTGGCCGCGATGGCGTGAAAGCCTTCAAGGACGCGCTCAAGAATGCCAAGCTGGTACACGAGGAGTACCTGCCCACCAACACCACCGACTTCACCGCCGGCGCCCAGCGCCTGATCGACAAGCTCAAGGATCAGCCCGGGCGCAAGATCATCTGGATCGTCTGGGCCGGCGCGGGCAACCCGTTCAAGATCGCCGACCTGGACTTGAAGCGCTACGGCATCGAGATCGCCACCGGCGGCAACATCCTGCCGGCCATGGCCAGCTACAAGAACTTCCCCGGCATGGAGGGCGCGACGTACTACTATTTCGGCATCCCCAAGAACCCGGTCAACGAGGCCCTGGTGGCCGAGCACTATCGTGAGTTCAAGTCGCCGCCGGACTTCTTCACCGCCGGGGGCTTTTCCGCTGCCATGGCCATCGTCGCCGCGCTGAAGAAGACCGGCGGCGAAACCCGCGCCAACACCCTGATCAAGGCCATGGAGGGCATGAGCTTCGAGACGCCCAAGGGCTTGATGACCTTCAGGCGCGAAGACCACCAGGCCATGCAGAGCATGTACCACTTCAAGATCAAGGCCGACCCGGCCTTTGCCTGGGGCGTGCCCGAGCTGGTGCGCGAGATCAAGCCCGAAGAGATGCAGATCCCCATCCGCAATCAGCGCTGAAAACCCGCTCTTGTTGTCTCGCTTCCTCCCCCCAGAGGGGGAAGGAGTCACAGCCCAACCATCCGTTTCTCGCCCGAAACCCATGCTGGAAACCCGATCCCTGAGCGTGCGCTTTGGCGGCCATGTGGCCGTCGATGGCGTGAGCTGCGCGTTTGCGCCGGGCACGCTCACCGCCATCGTCGGCCCCAATGGCGCGGGCAAGACGACCTACTTCAACCTGATCTCGGGCCAGCTCAAGGCCAGCAGCGGGCAGGTGCTGCTGGCCGGGCGCGATCTGTCGGGCCTGCCGGCCTCGGCGCGCACCCGCGCCGGGCTGGGGCGGGCCTTCCAGCTGACCAACCTGTTTCCCGGCCTGTCGGTGCTGGAGAACGTGCGCCTGGCCGTGCAGGCCACGCAGGACGGGCGCCACCGCCGTGGCCTGAACCTGTGGAGCGTGTGGAGCGACCACCGCCAGCTGACCGAGCGCGCCCAGGCCATCGTGGACAGCGTGGCGCTGACCCTGCGCCGCGATGCCCCCGTGGCCAGCCTGCCGCATGGCGACCAGCGCAAGCTCGAAGTGGCCCTGCTGATGGCGCTGGAGCCGCAGGTCTACATGTTCGACGAGCCCACCGCCGGCATGAGCCACGACGAGGCGCCGGTCATCCTGGAGCTGATCCGCCAGCTCAAGCGAGATGCCAGCAAGACCATCTTGCTGGTCGAGCACAAGATGGACGTGGTGCGTGAGCTGGCCGACCGCATCATCGTGCTGACCAACGGGCAACTGGTGGCCGATGGCCCGCCCGCCGAGGTGATTGCCTCGCCGGTGGTGCAGCAGGCCTATCTGGGCGTGCGCGAGAGCGCACCGGGGGAGCCGGCATGAGCGCCCAGGCAGTGCTGACGCTGCAGGGCGTACACACCCACATCGGCGCCTACCACATCCTGCACGGGGTCGATCTGGCCGTGCCACGCGGCCAGGTCACCATGCTGCTGGGGCGCAACGGCGCCGGCAAGACGACCACGCTGCGCACCATCATGGGCCTGTGGCGGGCCTCCCAGGGCAGCGTGCAATGGCAGGGGCGCGACATCACGCGCCTGGCCACGCCCCGGATCGCGCAACTGGGCATTGCCTACGTGCCCGAGAACATGGGCATCTTCGCCGACCTGACGGTGCAGGAAAACCTGGTTCTGGCGGCACGCGGCGCACGCAGCGCCCAGCACATCGACAGCGCGCGGCTGCAGTGGATCTTCCAGCTCTTTCCAGCCGTGGAAAAGTTTTGGCACCACCCGGCGGGCAAGCTCTCGGGCGGGCAAAAGCAGATGGTGGCCGTGGCGCGCGCCATCGTCGAGCCGCGCGAGCTGCTCATCGTCGATGAGCCCAGCAAGGGCCTGGCGCCCAGCATCATCAACAACATGATCGACGCCTTTGCCCAGCTCAAGGCCAGCGGGGTCAGCATCCTGCTGGTCGAGCAGAACCTGAGCTTCGCCCAGCGCCTGGGCGATGGCGTGGCGGTGATGGACAACGGCCGCATCGTCCACGCCGGCAGCATGGCCGAGCTGGCGGGCGATGCGGCGCTGCAGCAAGCGCTGCTAGGGCTGGCCTTATGAATCCCGGCGCATCCGAATCTTTCTCCCACAAGGGGAAGGAGCCAACCCCATGATCACCCGCGACCTCGACTGGAAACCCCTGGCCCTGGTGCCGCTGCTGGCCCTGGTCACGCTGCCGCTGGTCGGCTCGCCCTCGACCTGGCTGACGCTGACCATTGCCGGGCTGGCCATGGGCATGATCGTGTTCATCATCGCCTCGGGCCTGACCCTGGTCTTCGGCCTGATGGACGTGCTCAACTTCGGCCACGGGGTGTTCATCGCCCTGGGGGCGTTCGTGGCCACCAGCGTGCTGGGCGCCATGAGCGACTGGACGGGTTCGTCCGAGCTGTGGCGCAACCTGCTGGCGGTGCTGCCGGCCATGGTCGTTGCCATGCTGGTGGCCGGCGCCGTGGGCCTGGCCTTCGAGCGCTTCATCGTGCGCCCGGTCTATGGCCAGCACCTCAAGCAGATCCTGATCACCATGGGCGGCATGATCATCGGCGAGGAGCTGATCAAGGCCATCTGGGGGCCGCAGCAGATCCCGCTGCCGCTGCCGGACGGCATGAAGGGCGCCTGGCTGCTGGGCGATGCCGCCGTCGAGAAATACCGCGTAGTGGCGGTGCTGGTCGGCCTGGCGGTGTTCGCCCTGCTGGCCTGGCTGCTCTCGCGCACCAAGGTCGGCCTGCTGATCCGCGCCGGCGTGCAGGATCGCGAGATGGTCGAATCGCTGGGCTACCGCGTCCAGCGGCTGTTCATCGGCGTGTTCGTCGCCGGCAGCGCGCTGGCTGGCCTAGGCGGCGTGATGTGGGGCCTGTACCAGCAAAGCGTGGTGCCGCAGATGGGCGCGCAGGTCAACGTGCTGATCTTCATCGTCATCATCATCGGCGGCCTGGGTTCGACCTCGGGCGCGCTGATCGGCGCGCTGCTGGTCGGGCTGATGGCCAACTACACCGGCTTTCTGCTCCCCAAGGCTGCGCTGTTTTCCAACATCGCGCTGATGGTCGCGGTGCTGCTGTGGCGCCCGCAGGGCGTGTATCCAGTGGCCAACCGCTGAAGGGCTGCACACCATGCTGATGAACCGCATCCTCTCGGGCGACCGCCCCGGCAGCCGCGTGCTGGCGGCGCTGCTGCTGGCGATCTTCTTCGGGCTGGCGCTGGCGCCCTTCCTGTTTCCAGGCGTCAAGGCGCTCAACGTGGCCGCCAAGGTGCTGGTGTTCGTGGTACTGGTGGCCAGCTTCGACCTGCTGCTGGGCTATACCGGCATCGTCAGCTTCGCCCACACCATGTTCTTCGGCATCGGCGCCTATGGCATCGCCATCGCCACCACGCGCCTGGGCGCCACCTGGGGCGCGCTGGCCGTGGGCACACTCGGAGCGCTGGCGCTGGCGCTGGCGCTGGCGCTGGCCGTGGGCCTGTTCTCGCTGCGCGTGCGCGCCATCTTCTTTGCCATGATCACCCTGGCCGTGGCGGCGGCCTTCCAGACGCTGGCCTCGCAGTTGTCGGACTTCACCGGCGGCGAGGACGGGCTGACGTTCCGGATGCCCCTGCTGCTGTCGCCCAGTTTCGAGCCCTTCGAGGATGACTTCCTGGGCGTGACCATCGACGGGCGGCTGGTTTCGTACTACCTGCTGTTCGTGGTCGCGCTGGCGCTGGTGCTGGCGCTGCTGCGCATCGTGAACTCGCCCTTTGGCCGGGTGCTGCAGGCGATCCGCGAAAACGAGTTCCGCGCCGAAGCCATCGGCTATCGCGTAGTCATCTATCGCACGCTGTCATCGGTGCTGTCCGCCCTGTTTGCCACGCTGGCCGGCTGCCTGCTGGCCATCTGGCTGCGCTACAACGGGCCGGACACCTCGCTGTCCTTCGAGATCATGATGGACGTGCTCTTGATCGTCGTCATCGGCGGCATGGGCACGATCTACGGCGCGGCCATCGGCGCGGTGCTGTTCCTGGTGGCGCAAAGCTATCTGCAGGACTTGCTGCGCCTGGGGCACGAGGCCACCGCCGCCCTGCCCTGGCTGTCCACCCTGCTCTCGCCCGACCGCTGGCTGCTGTGGCTGGGCCTGCTGTTCGTGCTGTCGGTCTATTACTTCCCCACCGGCGTGGTGGGGCGGCTGCGCGCGGCGGCCCTGCACCGGCGCAGCGCCTGACCTGTTTCGCGGCTATCCAAGGCTTTCGACCATGAGCACTTCCTGCACTCCCCGTTCGCGCTACGCCACCTGCGCCGGCTATGAGATTCACTACACGGAATGGGGCGATCCGCAGGCGCCCGTGGTCATCGCCTGGCACGGCCTGGCGCGTACCGGGCGCGACATGGATCCGCTGGCGCAGCACCTGGCCGGGCGCTGGCGCGTCATCTGCCCGGACACCCTGGGGCGCG
This sequence comes from Melaminivora jejuensis, assembly GCF_017811175.1. Lineage (NCBI taxonomy): Bacteria > Pseudomonadati > Pseudomonadota > Betaproteobacteria > Burkholderiales > Comamonadaceae > Melaminivora > Melaminivora jejuensis. The sequence continues at coordinate 3,679,464 of NZ_JACWIJ010000002.1, read as the reverse complement.
GCCTGAGCCAGTGGTCGGCGTGGCCCGACCAGGAGTACTGCCTGGCCTTCTATGCCCGTCTGGCCGCCGAGCTGTTCGAGCGCCTGGACATCGGACAGGCGCACTGGATCGGCACCTCCATGGGCGGCGCCATCGGCACGCTGTGCGCCGCCGGCCTGGCCGAGCCGCAACTGGCCGGGCGCATCCGCAGCCTGCTGCTCAACGACAACGCGCCGCAACTGGCCGAGGCGGCACTGGCGCGCATCCGCGCCTACGCCGGCCAGCCGCCCAGCTTTGCCACCATGGCTGAGTTGGAAGCCTTTTTCCGCCAGGTCTATGCGCCCTATGGCTGGCTGAGCGACGCGCAGTGGCAGCACCTCACCGAGACCTCGGCGCGGCGCCTGCCCGACGGGCGCCTGACGCCGCACTACGACCCGGCCATGGTGCGCCAGTTCACGGCGCATGACGACGACTACCTGATCTGGCAGCACTACGACGCGCTGGCCCTACCGGTGCTGCTGCTGCGCGGCGTGGACTCCGACCTGGTGCTGCCCGGCACCGTGGCCGAAATGCGCACGCGCGGCCCGGGCGCGCGCGGCCTGCTGGAGGTGGTCGAAGTGCCGGGCTGCGGCCACGCCCCGGCGCTCAACGTGCCGCAGCACTATGCGCTGGTCGATGCTTTTCTGGCCAAAGCATCTCAAAAAGCATAGCTGGCAGCGCTTGTCCAGTAAGGGCAAAAGCCCGATTTGATTCAAAAAATTGGGCGGTATCTGCCCGTCCAGCCCCTCTCCTGGGCGCAGCGCCTCTTGAAAGCGCGCCAAATGCCCCTATCATTAGCACTCGAAGCAGATGAGTGCTAACAAGCCCCGCCTGCTGCAACCCCAGACCCCAGCGCCCGCCAACCAGCGGGCGCCTTGTTTGACCCCAACCTTTTTGCACACAGGAGAGAGCCATGAATCTTCGCCCCCTGCACGATCGCGTGATCGTCAAGCGTATCGAGAGCGAAACCACCACCGCTTCGGGCATCGTGATCCCGGACAACGCTGCCGAGAAGCCCGATCAGGGTGAAGTCATCGCCGTCGGCCCCGGCAAGTTCGACGAGGACGGCGACCGCATGGACATGAGCGTCAAGGTCGGCGACCGCGTGCTGTTTGGCAAGTACAGCGGCCAGACCGTCAAGATCAACGGCGACGAGCTGCTGGTCATGAAGGAAGACGACCTGTTCGCCGTGGTCGAGAAGTAATTCTCCCCAGCGCACACCGCATCAATTTTCATAGCTGCTCACGCTTGCCCAGCAAGGGTTTGCAGCCGATTTGAACCAAATTCAGGAATAGAAAAATGGCAGCAAAAGACGTAGTGTTCGGCGGCGAAGCCCGCGCCCGCATGGTCGAGGGTGTGAACATCCTGGCCAACGCCGTGAAAGTGACCCTTGGCCCCAAGGGCCGCAACGTGGTGCTGGAGCGCTCCTTCGGCGCCCCCACGGTGACCAAGGACGGCGTGTCCGTGGCCAAGGAAATCGAGCTCAAGGACAAGCTGCAGAACATGGGCGCGCAGCTCGTGAAGGAAGTGGCTTCCAAGACCAACGACATCGCCGGTGACGGCACGACCACCGCCACCGTGCTGGCCCAGGCCATCGTGCGCGAAGGCACCAAGTACGTGGCCGCCGGCCTGAACCCGATGGACTTGAAGCGCGGCATCGACAAGGCGGTCGTCGCCCTGGTCGAGCAGCTCAAGAAGCAGTCCAAGGCCACCACGACTTCCAAGGAAATCGCCCAGGTCGGCTCGATCTCGGCCAACGCCGACGAGTCGGTGGGCAAGATCATTGCCGACGCCATGGACAAGGTCGGCAAGGAAGGCGTGATCACCGTCGAGGACGGCAAGAGCCTGGACAACGAGCTGGACGTGGTCGAGGGTATGCAGTTCGACCGTGGCTACCTGTCGCCCTACTTCATCAACAACCCCGAGAAGCAGTCCGCCAATCTGGACAACCCCTTCGTGCTGCTGTTCGACAAGAAGATCAGCAACATCCGTGACCTGCTGCCCACGCTGGAGCAAGTCGCCAAGGCCGGCCGTCCGCTGCTGATCATTGCCGAGGAAGTCGAGGGCGAAGCCCTGGCGACCCTGGTGGTCAACACCATCCGCGGCATCCTGAAGGTCGTCGCCGTCAAGGCGCCGGGCTTCGGCGACCGCCGCAAGGCCATGCTGGAAGACATCGCCATCCTCACCGGCGGCAAGGTCATCGCCGAGGAAGTGGGCCTGTCGCTGGAGAAGGTGACGCTGGCCGACCTGGGCCAGGCCAAGACCATCGAAGTGGGCAAGGAAAACACCATCATCATCGACGGTGCCGGCAACGCCGACGACATCCAGGCGCGCGTCAAGCAGATCCGCGTGCAGATCGAGGAAGCCACCAGCGACTACGACCGCGAAAAGCTCCAAGAGCGCGTGGCCAAGCTGGCTGGCGGCGTGGCCGTGATCAAGGTGGGTGCTGCTACCGAGGTCGAGATGAAGGAAAAGAAGGCCCGCGTGGAAGACGCCCTGCACGCCACCCGCGCTGCTGTGGAAGAAGGCATCGTGGCCGGCGGCGGCGTGGCGCTGCTGCGCGCACGCCAGGCCATCGGTGATCTGAAGGGCGACAACGCCGAGCAGGACGCCGGCATCAAGCTGGTGCTCAAAGCCATCGAATCGCCCCTGCGCGAGATCGTGGCCAACGGCGGCGGCGAGCCTTCGGTGGTCGTGAACAAGGTGCTGGAAGGCGCGGGCAACTTTGGCTACAACGCCTCCAACGACACCTACGGCGACATGCTGGAGATGGGCATCCTGGATCCGACCAAGGTGACCCGCACGGCGCTGCAGAACGCCGCGTCCGTGGCTTCGCTGCTGCTGACGACCGAGGCCATGGTCGCCGAGGCACCGAAGGAAGAAGCCGCCGGCGGCGGTATGCCCGACATGGGCGGCATGGGTGGCATGGGCGGCATGGGCATGTGATGCCGGCCTGAGCGGCCCGGGTGGCCGCTCGCCCCCTGCCCTTTGCGGCAAAAAGGAAACCCCGCAGGTTGCAAGACCGGCGGGGTTTTTTTGCTCCTTCCCCTGTGGGGGAAGGCGGGAATGGGGGCCGGCGGGTCATGGTGCCGGTTCGCTCCCTCTCCCGCGCGCGGCAGAGGGTGGGGTGGGGGAGAAAGACAGGCGCCGGCTCAGCGCAGTTGTTGCAGCAGCGCGGCGGTGGATGCATCCAGCCCCGCCGTATCGCCGCTGGCCAGGCGCGGCTCCAGGCCCTGCGCCAGCACCTTGCCCAGCTCCACGCCCCATTGGTCGAAGCTGTTGATGCCCCAGACCGCCCCGCAGACGAACACCCGGTGCTCGTACAGGGCAATCAGCGCACCCAGCGCCTCGGGCGTGAGCGCCTCCAGCAGCAAGAAGGTGCTGGGCCGGTTGCCGCCGAAGTGCCGATGCCCGTCCTGCAGCGCATCGCGCCCGAGCATCAGCGCCTGCGCCTGCGCCAGCGCATTGGCCAGCAGGCGCGGGTGCTGCCCGGGCAGATCGCGCCCGGGGCGGCACAGGGCAATGAACTCCACCGGGATGACATCCGGCCCCTGGTGCAGCATCTGGAAAAAGGCGTGCTGGCCATTGGTGCCCGGCTCGCCCCAGATGACCGGCGCCGTGGCATAGGGCAGCGGCGCACCGGCGGCGTCCACGCCCTTGCCGTTGCTCTCCATCTCCAGCTGCTGCAAATAGGCCGGCAGCCGGCGCAGGCCGTGGCTGTAGGGCGCGATGCAGCGGCTGCCAAAACCGTGGAAGTTGCGATACCACACGTCCAGCACGCCCAAGCGCACGGGCAGGTTGCGCTCCAGCGGCGCGGTGCGAAAGTGCTCGTCCATGGCGTGCGCGCCGGCCAGCAACGCCCGAAAACCCTCAGCCCCGATGGCAATGGCAATCGGCAGGCCGATGGCCGACCACAGCGAATAGCGCCCGCCCACCCAGTCCCAGAAACCCAGCGTGGTGGCGATGCCGAACTCGGCGGCGGCGTCCAGGTTGGTCGTCAGCGCCCAGAAGTGCCGCGAAAGCTGCGCCGCGCTGCCGCCCTGCGCCAGAAACCAGGCCCGCGCCGCGTGGGCGTTGGTCATGGTCTCGGCGGTGGTGAAGGTCTTGGAGGCGATCAGGAACAGCGTGCTGCCGGGCCGCAGCCCGCGCAGCAAGCTGCCCAGCTCCATGCCATCGACGTTGCTGATGAAGTGCAGCCGCTTGCCCGGATGGCGCAGGTCATCGAGCGCCTTGACGGCCATGGACGGCCCCAGATCCGAGCCGCCGATGCCGATGTTCACGATGTCGGTGATGGCACCGTCGGCGCGTACCTGCTCGGCCAGCGCCAGCATGTGCTCCAGCACGCTGTGGACTTGCGCATCGGCCTCGGCGATTGCTGCGCTTTTCATAGCTGACAGCGCTTGCCCAGCATGGCTTTGCGGTGGATTTCGCAACAACCAATGCATGACCGCGCGGCCTTCGGTGTGGTTGATGGCAGCGCCGGCGAACAGGGCGCGGCGGTACTCCTCGACCCCGCACTCGCGCGCCAGTTGCAGCAGCAGGGCTTCCGTGTCCCGCTCGATCAGGTTCTTGGACAGATCGGCATACACATGCGGCGCCTGCTGGCTGAAATGCGCCACGCGCGCCGCGCCGCCGGCGGCAAAGGCAGCGCGCAGGTCAAAACAGCGCCCGGCCTGCGCCCAGTGCGCCTGCAGCCGGCCCCAGGCCGGCGTGCGGTCGCAGCGCGTGCGCGTGTCGCGCCAGTCGGCCCCGGGGCTGCTCATGCGCCGGCCTGCGCCTGCAGCAGCTGCTCCAGCTTGGCCGCATCGGCGGCGAAGGCGCGGATGCCCTCGGCCAATTTTTCCGTGGCCATGGCGTCCTGGTTGAGCGCGTAGCGGAAGGCCGGCTGGTCGTACTGCACGGGCTGCAGCTGCAGCGCGCGCGCCTGTGCCGGGTCGAGCGCGCGCTCCAGCGGCGCGGTGCTCGATTGCAGCTGCGCCATCAGCTCGGGCGCGATGGTCAAGAGGTCGCAGCCGGCCAGGGCGATGATCTGGCCGACGTTGCGGAAACTCGCGCCCATGACTTCGGTGGCGATGCCAAAGTGCTTGTAGTGCTGGTAGATGGCGCGCACGCTTTGCACGCCGGGGTCGTTGGCACCGGCCATGGCAGCCTCGTCCCAGTTGCTGCCGGCCTGTTTTTTGTACCAGTCGTAGATGCGGCCCACGAAGGGCGAGATCAGCTGCACCCCGGCCTGCCCGCAGGCCACGGCCTGGGCGAAGGAAAACAGCAGCGTCAGATTGGTGTGGATGCCCCGGCGCTCCAGCAGCCGCGCGGCCTCGATGCCCTCCCAGGTGGCGGCGACCTTGATCAGCACGCGCGCCGTGTCCACGCCCTCGGCCTGGTACAGCTCGATCAGGCGCTCGGCACGCGCCACGGTGGCATCGGTGTCGAACGACAGGCGGGCATCGACCTCGGTGGACACGCGCCCGGGGATGAGCTGCAGGATCTCGCAGCCAAAGCGCACGATCAGCCGATCCATCAGCGCGTCGATGTGCTGGCCGCTGCCCTGCGCCACGGCCTGCGTCAAAAGTGGCGCGTACTCGGGCTTTTGCACCGCCTTGAGAATCAGCGAGGGATTGGTGGTCGCATCCTGCGGCTGGAATTGCGCGAGCTGGCGAAAATCTCCCGTATCGGCCACCACGGTGGTGAACTGGCGCAGGGCATCAAGCTGGTTCATACACAGACCTCTCGTATGTCGTTTGGCGTTGGGCGTTTGGCGTTGCTCGTTCAGCGTCGGCTTGCCATCGGCAGGTGCGCGCGGCAAGAGCGCAAACAGTGTATGCGCGTGCAGCCGGCCCGCCTGCCAGCCGGCGCCGGGGGTGAAACTCGATAACATTCGGCGCCATGAGCTTTGATCTGGTTCTGTTCGGCGGCACGGGCGATCTGGCCTGGCGCAAGTTGCTGCCCGCGCTGGCGCAGGCGCACCGCCATGGCACGCTGCCCGAGGGCGGGCGCATCATCGGCGTGGCGCGCGACGAGTTGTCGGATGACGGATACCGTGCGCTGATCGGCCAGCGCCTGGCCGCCGTGGAGCCCGACAAGCGCCCCAGCGAGGCCGAATTCGCCCGCTTCGCCCCCTGCTGCACTACCAGCGCATGGACTTGAGCCAGCCCGGCGACTACGCCCTGCTGCGCGCGCGCCTGGCCGAGCGATCGGCGGACGTGGTGGTCATGTACCTGGCCACGGCACCGCAACTGTTCACCACCGCCTGCGAGCAACTGGGCGCCGCCGGCCTGGCCACGCCCCGCACCCGGGTGGTACTGGAAAAGCCCCTGGGCCATGACCTGGCGTCCAACCAGGACATCAACGCCCGCGTGCGCGCCGTGTTCGGCGAGCAGCAGATCTTTCGCATCGACCACTACCTGGGCAAGCCGGCCGTGCAGAACCTGCTGGCGCTGCGCTTTGGCAACGCCCTGTTCGAGCCCTGGTGGCGGCGCGAGACCATCGCCAGCATCGAGATCACCATCGCCGAGCAGCTCGGCGTGGAAAAGCGCGGCGCCTTCTACGACCAGACCGGCGCGTTGCGCGACATGGTGCAAAACCACGCGCTGCAACTGCTGTGCGCCATCGCCATGGAGCCGCCCATCAACGCGCACGCCGACGCCATCCGCGACGAAAAGCTCAAAGTGCTGCGCTCGCTGCAGCCCTGGACGCCCGAGCGGCTGGCGCACGACGTGGTGCGCGGCCAGTACGCCGCCGGGCAGCGGGCCGGCCAGCCGGTGCCCGGCTACCGCGCCGAGGACGGCGTGGCAGCGCACAGCATGACCGAGACCTTCGTCGCCCTGCGCACCGGCATCGCCAACTGGCGCTGGGCGGGCGTGCCCTTCTACCTGCGCACCGGCAAGCGCCTGGCGGCGCACGAGGCGCACATCGCCATCCACCTGCGGCCCACGCCGCACGCCATCTACCGCACGCCGCTCGCGTGCGGCGCCAACCGGCTGGTCATCCACCTGCAGCCGCGCGATGGACTGGAGCTGCACCTGTTCGCCGCCGCCGCCAACGACCGGCGCACCGGCGCTGGTGCCGCAGCCAGGCCCAGCCCGGCCCGCGAGGCGCCGGCCCTGACGCCGGTGACGCTGGATCTAGACTTTGACCAGCGCTTTGGCGCCAAGCGCGTGGGCGCCTACGAGCGCCTGCTGCTGGACGTGATCGACGGGCGGCTGAACCTGTTCGTGCGCGCCGACGAGCAGGAAGCCGCGTGGCGCTGGGTCGAGCCGATCATGGAATTTTGGGACGAGCAGAACGCGCGCGGCGACGGCCCGCGCCCCTACGCCGCCGGCACCTGGGGGCCGGGCGCAGCCAGCGCCCTGGTGGCGCGCGACGGCAATACCTGGGCCGAGGAATGCTAGAGCGCATCACCGCCTCGCTGCCCTCGCTGGCGCCGGCCGAGCAGCGCGTGGCACGCCTGGTACTGCAGGATCCGCGCGCCTTTGCCCGCCTGCCGGTGCGCGAGCTGGCCGCGCGCGCCCAGGTCAGCAAGCCTACTGTGGTGCGCTTTTGCCGCAGCATGGGCTATGGCGGCCTGGCGGACTTCAAGCTGCGCCTGGCCGGCAGCGTGAGCGAGGGCGTGCCCTTCATCCACCGCAGCGTGGACGCCGATGACGGCACGGGCGAGGTGCTGGTCAAGGTGGTGGATAACGCCGTTGCGGCCTTTCTGCAGTACCGCAATGCCGCAAGCGTCCAGGCGCTGGATCGCGCCGCCGAAGCGATTGCCGCCACCTGGCAGACCGGGCGGCGCATCGAGTTCTATGGCGCGGGCAACTCCGGCATCGTGGCGCAGGACGCGCAGCACAAGTTCTTTCGCTTAGGCATCACCAGCCTCAGCGCCAGTGACGGGCACATGCAGGTCATGAGTGCGACGCTGCTGCAGCCGGGCGACTGCGCGGTCATCATCAGCAATTCGGGGCGTACGCGCGACCTGATGGACGCCGCCGACATCGCGCGCCGGCGCGGCGCGACGACGATTGCCATCACGGCCAGCGGCTCGCCCCTGGCGCATTCGTGCCAGATCCACCTGGCCGCCGACCACCCCGAGGGCTACGACCGCTACAGCCCCATGGTGTCGCGCCTGCTGCACCTGCTGGTCATTGATGTGCTGGCCACGCGCGTGGCGCTGCGCATCGGTGAGCCGCTGCAGCCACTCTTGCAGCAGATGAAGAACAACCTGCGGGCCAAGCGCTATACCTGAGCGGGGGCTTTTTCTCCCTCCCCCACTGGGGAAGGGCAGTGCCTCAGGCCGGGCGACCGTAGGTCGCCGTGAAGCTGGCCTTGGCCAAGGTGTTCATGTTGACCATGAAGCCGGCCAGCGCCGCCGGCGCGTCATCCGGCACGTCGATGCGCGCCACCGACAGGGCATGGACGGTGAAGATGTAGCGGTGCGGTTTGTCGCCCGGCGGCGGGCACATGCCGCCCCAGGCGTATTGGCCATAGTCGTTGCGGATGTGGCGCGCGCCGGCTGGCAGATTCGCCCCGCCCTTGGCGCCGGCGTCGGCGGCCAGCTCGGTCGTGTCAGCCGGCAGGTCGATCACGTACCAATGCCAAAAGCCCGAGCCGGTGGGCGCATCCGGGTCGTAGCAGGTCACGGCAAAACTCTTGGCACCCTCGGGCGCACCCGACCAGCGCAGCACGGGCGAGCGGTTCTCGCCACCGCAGCCGAAATCGTTGAACTCGAAACGCGCGTCTATGCTCGCGCCGTCCACGATGTCCGGGCTGCTCAGGTTGAAGTTCTGGCTCATGGTCGATTCCTTTCCTGTGGGGTCAATGGTCGGTGAACTGCTGCGTGCTGTAGCGGCTGGTGGGCCGGCGCGCCAGCAACGGCAGGCCGGTGGCAGTATCGCGCGGCTGCAGCGCGATCCAGTCCAGCAGCAGGTCGGCGTCGAGCACGCCGATGTCCAGCCGACGCTCGGGCGGCACGCCGGCCAGGGTCAGGTTGCGGTCGCCACCGCGTGCCGTGTACTGCGGCACGAACAGGCGGTACATGCGCTTCTCGTCCAGCGCGCCCCAGCGGTCGCTGGCCGGGTCGTGGAGCTGCAGCTCGCTGATGCGCGCGCCACGCGGGCGCGTCACATCGACGGCAAAGCGCAGCCCGGCGGCGTAGGGGTACGGCCCAGTGGAGCCACCCGGCCCCAGACGGCCTCGATGCCGTCTTCCAGCATCCCCTTGAGCTCGGCCCCGCTCACGTCCAGACGCCACAGCGTGTTGCCAAAGGGCAGCACGCCGATGATCTGCTCGGCAGTCACCGTGCCCAGCAGCGGCGTGCGCACACCGCCGCCGTGCTGCAGCGCCACGTCAGCCCCGCCATAGCGCAGCCGCGCCACGTCCAGATAGGCCTGGGCGACGAGCTGCTGGATGTCGCCGCCATGCTGATCGACGTGGCCCAGGGCGTTGCAGGCGGCGCTGGAGCGGCCATGATCCAGACTGCCCGGCCCGCCCGGCACGCGGCGCGCGCACAGCTCCTCGGGCACCACGGCGACCGGCGTGCGGGCAAAGTCGGCCACGCGCGCCTCGAAGGGCGCCAGCGCCGCCAGGGCAGCGGCGGAGGGCTGGGTCACGCGCAGAAAGCCCGTGGCTGCGCGGCTGGCGGCCAGCTGCTGCGCCAGCGCCGGCGCGGGCGGCTGGCCATCGACGCGCATGGTCTCGCCCACCAGCACATGCGCCGTACCGCTGCAATCGAGCACGTTGCCGCGCGCGTCGAAGCGCACGCGCAGCTCGCCCAGCACCTGCGAGAACTCGGCCGCCTGCACCACGCAGACCGGCTGGCCGTCGGCATTGCGCGTGCGCGCCGGGTACGCGCCCGTGGGCGTGCCCAGTCCGGCCTGGGCCATGGCCGGCGGCCCCAGCAGGGTGTGCGAGTCGCCGCCGACGATGACATCGACGCCGCGCAGGCGCTCGGCCAGGCGCAGCTCGGCCTCGTGGCCGACGTGGCTCAGGACGATGATCTTGTCGATGCCGCGCGCGCTGAGGCGGTCGATCTCGCGCTGCACCGCTGTGGCCTCGTCCTCGAACTGCGTGCCGGGGTCGGGCGCCGAGGACACCCGGGTCTTGTAGGCCACGGTGACGCCGACTATGCCGATGTCCTGCCCGCTACGGCGCAGCACCACCGAGGGCTGCACCATGCCGGGCGCGCGGCTCTCGTGCAGCGCGGACGCAGCGCCGAAGCGGGTATTGGCACTGAGCACCGGCACCGGGCAGCGGCCTGCGGCCAGGCGATCCAGAAAGCCCTTGAGCGTGCTGTCGCCCTTGTCGAACTCGTGGTTGCCCAGGGTGAAGGCATCGAAGCAGGCCACGTCCATGAGGGCTGCATCGGCCTCGCCGGCGCTGCCGGCGCGCTCGAAGTACAGCGTGCCGGTCAGCGCGTCGCCGGCGTGCAGCTTGAGCACATTGGGGCCGGCAGCGGCGGCCAGTTCATCCAGGGCGCCGGCCACGCGGGCAAAGCCGCCGACCTCCATGGCGACAGGGATGCGCCGGCCCGCGCCGTCGTCGAGCTGCACCGTGGCGGCGCGCGGCTGCAGGTTGGAGTGGTGGTCGTTGAGGTGCAGGATGGTCAGCTGGTAGGCCGCATCAGCGGGCGGCAGCGGCTGCACCGGGCCGGAGCCGCCACAGCCGGCCAGCAGGAGGGACAGGGCGAGGGCCGCAGCGCCCGCAGCAGGCCCCCTCACCCCCACCCTCTCCCGCACGCGGGAGAGGGAGTCGGAACCGGGCGCGCTCTTGCTCGCTGGGAAAGGTCTGGAGGCACCGTCGGCGCACGCAAGCTGCGCCAACTCGTCTGCCCGCTCCCCCCTTGGGAGAGGGCTGGGATGGCCCGTGGCGCGCTGGGCCGGGTATTGCTTCGGTGCTCCCTCCCCCTCTGGGGAAGGGCTGGGGTGGGGGCCAGTTCGGGCGCTGCGCTCACTGCGGGCGCGGCTCCCATCCCGGCCTTCCCCCAGCAGGGGAAAGAGCGCAAAAACACGCAGCCACCTGGACATTGCAACTCTCATTTGCATAGCTATCTCCGCTTGCCCAGCAACGCTTTGCGGCATTTTTCATGCAAATTCACGGCCCTGCCGGGTCGATGCGCCCCTCCTGCACCGCATGGCAGGCCACGCGCGTGCCGTCGCCGGCGTCGAGCAACTCGGGCCGCTCGACGCGGCAGCGCTCGTTGGCCCAGGGGCAGCGCGGGTTGAAGGCACAGCCCGGCGGCGGATTCAAAGGGTTGGGCACCTCGCCCTGCACCGGCGTGCGCGCCCGGCCCGTGTCGTGCATCTTGGGGATGGCGTCGAGCAACATGCGTGTGTAGGGGTGGCGCGGCGCGGCAAACAGCGTGGCCTTGTCGGCCAGCTCCACCAGGCGACCCAGGTACATCACGCCGACCTGGTCGCTCACATGCCGCACCACCGCCAGGTTGTGGCTGATGAACAGATAGGTCAGGCCCTGCTGGCGCTGCAGGTCTTTCATGATGTTCAGCACCTGGGCCTGCACGGACACGTCGAGCGCCGAGGTCGGCTCGTCGCAGACCAGGAACTCAGGCTCGGTGGCCAGCGCCCGGGCGATCGAGATGCGCTGGCGCTGCCCGCCCGAGAACTGGTGCGGGTACTTGGCCGCGTCCAGCGGCGACAGGCCCACGGACTGCAGCAGCTCGCCCACGCGCTGGGCAAGTGCCGCCTTGTCGGTCAGGATGCCGTGCTCGCGCAGCGGCTCGGCGATGATGTCGCGTACCAGCCAGCGCGGGTTCAGGCTGGCATAGGGGTCTTGAAAAATCATCTGGATGCGCCGGCGCATGGCGCGGGCATCGCGCCCCTTGAACGCCGCGTGCGCATCCTGCCCGTCGAAGGCAAAGCCGCCGCGCGTGGGTGCGTACAGGCCCACCAGCAGGCGCGCCACGGTGCTTTTGCCACAGCCCGACTCGCCCACCAGCGCCAGCGTCTTGCCGCGCTCGATGTCGAAGCTCACGCCATCGACGGCGTGCAGCAGCAGGCGCGGCTTGCCCTCCAGCACGCGGTTGAGCCAGGGCGGCGAGACATCGAAGGTGCGCGCCAGGTCGCGCGCCTGCACCAACGGCTCTCCTCTTGCTCCCTCTTCCCCTGGGGAAGGGTTGGAGTGAGGGCCGGCGCCGCCACCCATACCGTTGGTATCCATCAAACCGGCCCCCATCCCAGCCTTCCCCCAGAGGGGGAAGGAGCCAATGCCGGCAGGGCTATGCGATTCGTTCATGCGGCCTCCTTGCGGTCGGCGGCGTGCAGCCAGCACGCGGCCTGGGTGGCGCCGGCGGGCATCAGGTCGGGGCGCTCGACGCGGCAGCGCTCGAAGACCTGCGGGCAGCGCGGATTGAAGGCGCAGCCGCGCGGGATGGCGTTCAGGCGCGGCATGGCGCCGTCGATCTGGTTGAGCCGCTCGCGCTCGCTGTCCATGTCGGGGATGGAGGCCATGAGGCCGGCGGTGTAGGGGTGCGCCGGGTGGTTGATGACCTCGTGTACCGGGCCGATCTCGGCCACGCGCCCGGCATACATCACGGCCACGCGGTCGCAGGTCTCGGCAATCACGCCCATGTCGTGCGTGATCAGCATGACGGCGGCGCCGCGCGTCTTGCAGATGTTCTTCAGCAGTTGAATGATCTGCGCCTGGATGGACACGTCCAGCGCCGTGGTCGGCTCATCGGCCACGATCAGCTGCGGCTCGGCGGCCAGCGCCAGGGCGATGACCACGCGCTGGCGCATCCCGCCGGAAAACTGGTGCGGGTAGTGGTCGATACGCTGCTCGGCCGCCGGGATGCCGGTGTCCCGCAAGAGCTGCACGGCGCGCTCGCGCGCCTCGGCGGCGCTCACCGGCAGATGCGTGCGTATGGTCTCGGTGAGCTGCTGGCCGACGGTATAGAGCGGGTTCAACGAGGTCAGCGGATCCTGAAAGATCGCGCCGATGCGCCGGCCACGGATGTGGCGCATCTGCTCATGGCCCAAGTGGTCGATGCGCTGGCCCTCCAGCAAGATTTGCCCGCCAGCCACGCGCCCGGGCGGCTCCAGCAAGCCGATGATGGACGCGCCGGTGAGTGACTTGCCGGCGCCGGACTCGCCCACCACGCCCAGGATTTCGCCCGGGGCGATGGCAAAGCTCACGTCGTCCAGGGCGCGCAGTGTGCCGCGCCGGCTGGGGAATTCGACGATCAGGTTCTTGACTTCAAGTAAGGACATACAGCATTCGCCCCGGTTTCAGCGCAGGCGGGGATTGAGCGCGTCGCGCAGCCAGTCGCCCAGCAGGTTCACCGACAGCGCGATCAAGACCAGCATGACGCCCGGGAACACGGTGATCCACCACTCGCCGGAGAACAGGTAGTCGTTGCCGATGCGGATCAGGGTGCCCAGCGAGGGCGAGGTCGGCGGCGCGCCCACGCCCAGGAAGGACAGCGTGGCCTCGGTGATGATGGCCGTGGCCACCTGGATGGTGGCCAGCACCATGACCGGCCCGAGCACGTTGGGCAGCACATGCCGGCGCATGATGCGAAAGGCGGGCACGCCCGTGACGCGCGCGGCCTGCACGTATTCCTTGCTGCGCTCGACCAGGGTGCTGCCGCGCACGGTGCGCGCGTACTGCACCCAGCCGGTGAGCGAGATCGACAGGATCAGCACGCCGAAGGCCAGCGACTCGGGCGCGTTGGGGAACATCGCCCGGCCCACGCCGGCGATCAGCAGGGCGATCAGGATGGCCGGGAAGGACAGCATCACGTCGCACAGGCGCATCAGCACGGCGTCCACCCAGCCGCCGGCAAAGCCGGCCCACAGGCCCAGCGCCACGCCGATCACCACCGAGATCAGCACCGAGGCCAGGCCGACGATCAGCGAGATGCGCGCGCCATAGATCAGCGCCGACAGGATGTCGCGGCCCTGGTCGTCCGTGCCCAGCAGGTATTTGCGGCTGCCTTCTTCCAGCCAGGCCGGCGGCAGGCGGGCATCGCCCAGCTCCAGCGTGGACAGATCGAACGGGTTGTGCGGCGCCACCCAGCCGGCAAACAGCGCGCAGACCACGCACGCCAGCGCGATCAGCGCAGCCACGATGGCCACGGGAGAGGTGCGAAAGCTGTAGGCGACATCACTGTCGTACCAGCGCGAGAGGGTGTGGATCATGATGGGTCGACGCTGAAGAAAAGCGCCTGCGGTTGGCTGGCTGCGGATGTTGCTCCCTCTGCCGCGCGCGGGAGAGGGCTGGGGTGAGGGCAATGGAGACTGGCGCAGTGCCCGAACCGCCCCCTCACCCCTGCCCTCGCCCCCGAGGGGGAGAGGGAGCAAGAGGCGGATGCGGGCCTGCACGCCGCGCCATCGAACTGAAACCTCATGGTCACACCTGCGCCGCCGCCAGCGGCATACCCTGCTCGACCAGCCCGGCCAGCAGCGCCGCGCCCAGCGGCAGCACCTCGTCGTTGAAGTCGTAGCGGCTGTTGTGCAGCGTGCTGTGCCCCGCGCCCATGCCCTGGCCCAGGCGCAGGTAGGCGCCGGGCCGGGCCTGCAGCATGAAGGAAAAATCCTCCGCACCCATGCTCGGCTCCAGGGCGCGCTCGACGTTGTGCTCGCCGACCAGGCTGGCCGCCACGTCGCCAGCAAAGCGCGCCTCGGCAGGGGTGTTGATGGTCGCCGGGTAGATGCGCTCGTAGCGCACGCTGGCACTGGCGCCAAAGCCCAGGGCAACGGCGCTGCAGACCTCCTGGATGCGCTGCGCCACCATGTTCTGCACGGCCGGATCGAACGCACGCACTGTGCCGACCAGCGTGGCCGTGCCCGGCAACACGCTGAAGGCGCCCAGGTCGCCCGCCTGCACGGCGCAGACGCTGAGCACGGCGCTGTCGATGGGCCGCACGTTGCGCGCCACGATGCTTTGCAGCGCGGTGACGATGTGCGCCGCCACCAGCACCACGTCCACCGTCTGGTAGGGGTGCGCGCCGTGGCCGCCGCGGCCGGTGATGTCGATGGTGATGCGGTCGGCAGCGGCCATCATGGCGCCGTCGTTCAGGCCGACGGTGCCCGGCTTCATGGCCGGCCAGTTGTGCATGGCATAGACCGCATCGACCTTCCAGCGCTCGAACAGGCCGTCCTCGATCATCACGCGCGCGCCGCCCAGGCCCTCTTCGCCCGGCTGGAAGATCAGCACCGCCGTGCCGTCGAAATCGCGCGTGGCCGCCAGGTAGCGCGCCGCGCCGACCAGCATGGTGGTGTGGCCGTCGTGGCCGCAGCCGTGCATCAGGCCGCTCTTGCCCGAGCGCCAGGCGAATTCGTTGTGCTCGGTCATGGGCAGCGCGTCCATGTCGGCGCGCAGGCCGATCATGGCTTTGCTCCCGCGCCCGCGTCCGTGGATGATGCCCACCAGGCCGGTCTTGCCGATGCCCTCGTGGATCTCGTCCACGCCGCAGGCACGCAGCGCCTCGCGCACGCGCGCGCCGGTATAGATTTCCTCAAAGCCCAGTTCGGGATGTGCGTGCAGGTCGCGGCGCAGCGCCGTCAACTCGGGGTGGAACTGGGTGATCTGCGCGAATGCGCGCCCGCCAGCCTGGTAGCGCGGGGTTGCCACGATGCTCATGTCAGTGCCCTCCTGCCTTGCCCGAGACGCGCAGGCGCGGATCGACGGCAAAGTACAGCAGATCCACCACCAGGTTGATGACCACGAAGATCAGTGCGATCAGGCACAGGTAGGCGGCCATGACCGGGATGTCGGCAAACGTCACCGCCTGGATGAACAGCAGGCCCATGCCCGGCCACTGGAACACCGTCTCGGTGATGATGGCGAAGGCGATCAGGCCGCCGATCTGCAATCCGGTGATGGTCATGACCGGCACCAGCGTGTTCTTCAGCGCGTGGCCGAAGTGGATGGCCCGGTCTGTGAGGCCGCGCGCGCGGGCGAACTTGATGTAGTCGGTGCGCAGCACCTCCAGCATCTCGGCGCGTACCAGCCGCATGATCAGCGTGAGCTGGAAAATCGCCAGGGTGACCGCCGGCAGGATCAGGTGGTGCCAGCCCTTGAGGCTGAGCAGGCCGGTGCTCCACCAGCCGATCTGCAGGGTCGGCCCGCGCCCGTAGCTGGGAAACCAGCCCAGCGTCACCGAGAACACCAGGATCAAGAGGATGCCGATCAGGAAAGTCGGCAGCGACACGCCCAGCAGCGACAGCGTCATGAAAACCTGGCTGAGGAAGGTGCCGCGCTTGAGCGCCGCATAAACGCCCATGGGCACCCCGACCAGCAACGCGATGGCTGCGGCCACCAGGGCCAGCTCCAGCGTTGCCGGAAAGCGCTCGGCGATCAGGCGCGAGACCTTGGCGCCCTGGCGCAGCGACAGGCCGAACTCGCCCTGCGCGGCATTCACCAGAAAATGCCAGAACTGCACGATGAAGGGCTGATCCAGGCCCAGCGAGGCGCGCATCTCGGCCACCTGCTCGGGCGTCGCATCCTGCCCCAGCAGGAAGACCACCGGGTCGCCCACGAACTGGAACAGCATGAAAGAGATGAAGGCCACGGTGACCATGACGATCACGGCCTGCGCGAGGCGGCGAAGAATGAAGGCAAGCATGGATCGGTCAGGTGCCTTGAAAAAAGGGGCGCATGGTAGCCGATGGGTTCCATCGGCAGCCCATGCACGGCGCAGCCGGTGCATGTGCCGCACCGGCTGCGCCCGGGCGCAGGGTCGTCAAGGGGCGATCAATTGATCTTCACCGTGCGGATGTCGATGCGGTTGTCCGCGCGATGCACCAGCTCGACGTTCTTCTTCATGGCCCAGGGGATGACCTGGTCGTACAGCGGGATGTGCGAGACGGTGTCGTTGGACAGCTGCAGGGCCTCGGTCATCATGCGCGCGCGCACCGGCGCGTCGGTCTCGACCTTGATGCGATCGACCAGGTAGTCCATGCGCTCGTTGCTGTACTTGCCGACGTTGTAGTTGCCGTCGCCCCCCGTGCCGACGCTGCGCACCAACGACTGCAGGCTGTACAGGCCGTCGAAGGTCGGCACGCCCCAGCCCAGCAGGTAGATGCTGGCCTCGCTGCGCTGGATCATGGGAAAGTAGGTCGCCACGGGCAGGGTGCGCAGCTTGGCCTTGACCCCCACGCGCGCCCACATCGCCGTGATGGCCTGGCAGATCGCCTCGTCGTTGATGTAGCGGTTGTTCGGGCAGGCAAAGTCCACCTCGAAGCCGTCGCCGTAGCCAGCCTCGGCCAGCAGCTTCTTGGAAGCTTCCACGTCGTAGGGAAAGCGCTTGCCCACGCCTTCAGTCCAGCCCGCCACCTGCGGCGCCACCAGCGTGCCGGCAGGCTTGCCCAGGCCGCGCAGGATGTTGCGCGTGAGCGTGTTGACGTCGATGGCCTGGTACAGGGCCTTGCGCACGCGCACGTCCTTGAGGGGTTCTTGCCCCGGACGCTGCCGCCCACCAGCTCGTCGCGGAACTGATCCATGCCCAGGAACAGGGTGCGGTTTTCCAGGCCGTCGATGACCTTGAGGTCGGCGTTGGAGCGCAGGCGCGGCAAGTCCTGCGGGGCCGGGTCGAGCAGCATGTCCACCTCGCCCGACAGCAGCGCGGCAATGCGCGTGGCGCCGGACTTGATGGGGGTGTAGACGATCTCGGTCACGTTGCCGTCCATCTTGCCCCACCAGTTGGGGTTGCGCTTCAGAACCATGCGCACGTCGGGCTGCCAGGATTCGAGCGTGAAGGGGCCGGTGCCCATGGCGTTGCGGTGGGCGAAGTTCTCGTCCGTGCCCTTGATGTCCTTGGGTTCGACCGAGCGGTTCTTTTCGGCCCACGCCTTGCTCATCATGCGCAGCTCGGTCATCTGGCGCAGCAGCACCGGGTTGGGGGCCTTGAGGAACACGTCGATGGTGCCGGCATCGACCTTGGCCACGCGGTCTATGCCCTGCACGTAGGGGCCGTAGTTGGAGGTCTTGGCCATGGCGCGCTGGATGGAGTAGGCAGCGTCGTCGGCGGTGAAGGGCGAGCCGTCATGGAACTTCACGCCCTGGCGCAACGTGAAGCGCACCTGGGTCGGGCTGATGTTGGCCCAGGCGGTGGCCAGTTGCGGCTCGACCTCGAAAGTCTTGCTGTTGTAGTACACCAGGCTCTCATACACATAGGCATGGATGCCGTTTTGCAGCGCGTTGTTCTGCGAGTGGATGTCCCAGGTGGAGATCTCGCCCTGGCTGGCCCACTTGAAGGTCTTGGCATGGACAGCCGGCACCATCGTGAATGCCGCAGCAGCCGTCATGGAAAGAAGCAACCTTGTGAGTCGCATGAAATACCCCTTGTCGAGTGTGTAGGTGAAAGCCGTGACTATGCCGCAGCCGCGAGGCAGTCCAGGCGTAGGGAAAGCACGGTGCAGGTGTATTGTGCTTCCGTGCTTGTGATTCGATGTCCATCGGCCCGAGCCATGCCGAACCGGGCACCGGGCCGGCAGCGATCAGCAGGGGGCGGACACAAAAAAACCTCCTGAGGGAGGTTTTCTTGTAGGCAACCGGCCAGGCGGGGCGCCTGACCGGAGAGCCGCGTCAGAAGCGGTGGCGCAGGCCGACGGTGAAGCCGGTGCGGTTGCGGGCGCCGTTGGCATCCAGCGCCATGCCGGCACCGCCGCTCACGCGGGTGTGATCGACACCGAGATAGGCGTCGGTGCGCTTGGAGAAGGCATAGTCCACCACACCGACCAGGAAATTGGCCTTGCCGTTGAAGGCGCCCGAAGCCGAGCCGGACTGGCGCGCATGGTAGTAGTGCAGGCCTGCATTGATTTGCGGCGTGACCTGGTAGCCGAAGCCGACCTTGTACATCTGGCGCTTATCGGCGTGATTGACGAGGTTGGCAAACGATGCCGGATTGGTCGCCACAGCGCCCATGCCGGGCATGAAGCCGCCATTGGAAGAACCCGACCAGTAGGCTCCCAGCAGGCCGCTGTCGATCAGGCCGGCAGCACCCAGCACATACGCGTCCTTGCGCTTGTTCAGGCCATAGCCGGCATTCACATAGATCGGGCCGCTGCGCCAGGAGCCACCCAGAGTCCAGGCATCGACCTTGGTGCCGCCCGGCAGTGTGGTGCGCTGATAGCCACCACCGGCAGCAATGCCACCGGCGCCATAACGCAAATAGCCGCCTGCGGTCTTGACGGCACCAGCTCCGCTCACCCCGGCTGCCCCAACTTTGGCGATGGTGTTGTTCTCGTCGAAGGAATACTGCAGCGCACCACGGATGGCACCAAACTCTGCCGTGTACTTGATCATGTTGCTGGCGCGCGCACCCATGGACATGCCGATTTCCGGCTTGTAGGCTTCCATGTAGGGCGAGTACGGGAAGGACGCGTAGGTCGTGGTCACCACGTCGAACAGCACGTTGTACTGGCGACCCAGGGTGATGCGTCCGAAACCACCCTGCAATGCGACCCAGGATTGCTGGAAATAGTTGGTAGAGGAGGCAACGGCTCCGTCATCGGTCGTAAAGCGATTTTCCAGATTCACCAGCGCCTTCATGCCGCCACCCAGATCCTCGGTCACGTTGATGCCCCAGCGGCTTTGCGACATGCCGCCGCCAATCATCTGTGTCCTGGAGCCATCGGCAGCCGCCCCTTCATGGTTGGTGTGGCGGATGGCGGCATCGACGATGCCGTACAACTGGACGCTGCTGCCGCCAGCCTGGGCGAACAGCAAGGGAGAGGCAGCTGCGAGAGCAGCCAGGACAGCGGTTTTCTTGACGAGGGAACGCATGATCTTTTGTAACTTTCTGTGGAGGATGGGGGAGGCTTGATTCTAAAAACAGGCCCTCATCCAGCAAGACCGCATCGCATTTCTGCCACAGGCGTTTACCCTAGTTTGGTTACATTGTTACCCAATCAGCAATAAAAAAGCCGCTGCATGAAAGCAGCGGCTTTTTGTCGTTTTCAACAGAAGCTGGTCAAGCCAGCACGTTGATTAGAACGAGTGGCGCACGCCCAGGGACAGGCCAGTCTGGTTTTCGCCCATGCCAGGAGCACCGTTGCCGATGCCGCCTGCGCCCAGGCCCAGGTTGGATGCGTCCTTGTTGCGCATGTGCGCCACCGTGCCGTACAGAGCAGTGCGCTTGGACAGATTGTGGACATAACCCAGGCTCAGCTGGTGTGCCTTGGAGGAGATGGCCTTCTGGTCGTACATGGCGTACTGGGCGCGCACTTGGCCGGCACCGACCGGAGCCGTCAGGCCCAGCGCGTAGGAGTTGAGCTTGTCGGAACCCGACAGGCCAGTCACCTTGTAGCGAGCCTGCTGGATGATGGCATTGAGCTTGACCACGCTCAGGTCATAGGAGCCGCCCAGAGTCCACATTTCCTTGCGGCCATCGGCAGAGCCGCCCAGCAGGGGGTACGCGATGTCGCGGCGGTCGGCAGCCAGGGTCACGCTCAGCGGGCCGTTGTCAAAGGCAGCGAAGGCGCCCATGTAGCGGCCATTCTTGCCGGTCACCTGCTCGTCGAAGCCATAGCCCAGGCCGCCGGTGAAGCCGCCGAAGTTGGGCGTGTAATAGGCCAGCATGTTGCTCTGGCGATAGGCGTCAACCGTCGAGATATTCCAGCCATGGAACATGCCGAAGCCGACTTGGCCGAACACGTCATACGAGCTGACCTTGGTGTAGGAGGGCACCAGGTCGCGGCCCAGGCGCACTTCACCGAAGCCGCCCATCAGGTTGACCGTGGAGCGGCGCTTGAATTCCAGGCCCGTGCCGCTGGCGCCGCCGGACTTGCCGTCACCGGCGTCGGGGTTGTGACCAGCTTCCAGCCAGAAGCCTGCCTTCAGGCCACCGCCCAGGTCTTCCACGCCGCGGAAGCCGATGCGGCTGGTGGCGTTGCCGTTGACGCCCACGCCGGTCAAGCTGTCGCCGGCTGCATTGGCGTGGTTCACGTGGCTGATGTTGGTGTCAACGATACCGAACAGCGTCACGGAAGATTGGGCCATCGCCGTGCCGGAAGCGGCCAGCACTGCCAGGGCAATCAGGGATTTCTTCATTGCGAATTTCTCCAAGGTTAAACAGAGGGCCCCGGCGTGTGGGGCTCATGGATGGAAGTTTCATGCATGGCCCCGTAGGGATCCGGGCCAACCTCCTGGTGCGGAAGTTGATCCTATTGCAACAGACCAGGCCGGGATACGCAAAGGAATTCCCGTAGAGAACCCGGCAAGGGCGACATTCCGTTGTCGCAGTGCAACACCGACCTGCCCCGCTCCAGCCCCTGCGGCCCACGCATCAGATCTCGACCAGCTCCAGCCCAGTGCTGATCTGCGCCGTGTGGCCCAGCATGATGCTGGCCGAGCAGTATTTTTCATGGCTCAGGGCAATGGCGCGCTCCACCGCCTCGCGCGGCAGGTTGCGCCCGGTCACGGTGAAGTGCATGTGGATGCGGGTGAAGACCTTGGGGTCGGTCTCGGCGCGCTGCGCGTTCAGGCGCACGCTGCAGCCGCGCACGTCGTGGCGTCCGCGCTTGAGGATCAGCACCACGTCATACGCGGTGCAGCCGCCGGTGCCCGCCAGCACGGTCTCCATGGGGCGCGGCGCCAGGTTTTGCCCGCCGTTGTCCGGCCTGGCGGCGTCGATGGCGCCGTCCATGACCAGGGTGTGCCCGCTGCCGGTTTCGGCGACAAAACCCATGCCTGAGCGCGTGCCCGCCGCGCCCGTCCAGCTCACGGTGCATTCCATGAGGTGTCCTTTTCAAAGAGAGAGAAATTCGATGTGGATTGGATACAGGCTTGGCCTGTGCAGGGGATTTTGCTGCAATGCAGCACGGACTGCGCTACCATTGCCGCATTGATGGCCCGCACCGCTGCAGATCAAGCGGTCGGGCGCTTCAGCCAGTTGTCTCCTCCATCTCCTCAAAGGATGGATTAGGCCCCGGACGCTCAGCATCCGGGGCCTTTTTTTCGCCCATGCGCGGCGCGCCAGCGCTCTATGATGGCGCCCCGCCCTGCCTGCTGCAGCGCAACATCTCCCGAGCGCCGATGACCCAGCCCCAGCCCCTCACTTCCTTCGACTACCTCAAGAAGATCCTGACCGCGCGCGTCTATGACGTAGCGGTGGAATCCGACCTGCAGCCAGCGCGCAGCCTGTCGCGGCGCCTGCACAACAAGGTGCTGCTCAAGCGCGAGGATCAGCAGCCGGTGTTCAGCTTCAAGCTGCGCGGCGCCTACAACAAGATGGCGCAGTTGCCACCCGAGCAGCTGGCGCGCGGCGTGATCTGCGCCTCGGCCGGCAACCACGCGCAGGGCGTGGCCATGAGCGCCGCCCGGCTGGGCACGCGCGCCGTGGTGGTCATGCCCACTACCACGCCGCAGGTCAAGATCGACGCCGTGAAAACCCTGGGTGGACAGGTCGTGCTGCATGGGGATAGCTACTCCGACGCCTACGGCCACGCCGTGCAATTGCAGCAGCAAGACGGCCTGACCTTCGTCCACCCTTTCGACGACCCGGACGTGATCGCCGGCCAGGGCACCATCGCCATGGAGATGCTGCGCCAGGTGCAGCAGTTGGGCAGCGGGCTGGATGCGGTGTTCGTGGGCATAGGTGGCGGCGGCCTGATTGCCGGCGTGGCCAGCTACATCAAGGCGGTGCGCCCGGACATCCGTGTGATCGGCGTGCAGACGCGCGACTCGGACGCCATGGCGCGCTCGGCGCGCGAGCACGAGCGCGTGCAACTGCCCGACGTGGGCCTGTTTTCCGACGGCACGGCCGTCAAGCTGGTGGGCGAGGAGACCTTCCGCCTGGCGCACGAGCTGGTGGACGACTACGTGCTGGTGGACACCGACGCCGTGTGCGCCGCCATCAAGGACATCTTTGTCGACACGCGCAGCATCGTCGAGCCAGCCGGCGCGCTGGCCGTGGCCGCCATCAAGCAGTACGTGGCGCAGCACAAGACGCGCGGGCAGACCTATGCAGCGATTTTGTCGGGCGCCAACATGAACTTCGACCGGCTGCGCTTCGTGGCCGAGCGCGCCGAGATGGGCGAGGAGCGCGAGGCGCTGTTTGCCGTGACCATCCCCGAGGAGCGCGGCAGCTTCAAGCGCTTTTGCGAGGTCGTCGGCGCCCTGCCCGGCGGGCCGCGCAACGTCACCGAGTTCAACTACCGCATCAGCCACCAGCAGCGCGCGCATGTCTTCGTCGGCCTGTCCACGCACGGCAAGGGCGAGTCGGAAAAACTCACGCGCAGCTTCCACAAGGCCGGCTTTGCCGCGCTCGATCTGACGCACGACGAACTGGCCAAGGAGCACCTGAGGCATCTGGTGGGCGGCCACGCCGACCTGGCGCGCGACGAGCGGCTGATGCGCTTCACTTTCCCGGAGCGGCCCGGCGCGCTGTTCAAGTTCCTGAGCCTGATGCAGCCGACCTGGAACATCTCGCTGTTCCACTACCGCAACCAGGGCGCGGACTATGGCCGCATCCTGGTCGGGATGCAGGTGCCCCCCGAAGACGCCGCCGCTTTCGACGCCTTCCTGCAGGCGCTGGATTACCCCTTCGTCGAGGAGACGGACAACCCGGCGTATCGGCTGTTCCTGCAGGCCAATGGCGCCTGATTTGATGCAAAATCAGCCTCAAACCCTTGCCAGGCAAGCGCTGACAGCTATTATTTAAGTAGCAAAATCATGCAGGCCGTGCGCCACTATCTGCTGGCGGTGCAGTTTTTCACGCGCATTCCCGTCACCGGGCGGCTGGCTGGCTGGGTCGGCTACAGCCCGGACATGCTGCGCGCCTGCAGCGCACACTTTCCCGGCGTGGGCTGGCCGGTGGCGCTGGTGGCCGCTGGCGTGTACGCCCTGCTCTACCGGGGCCTGGGCGGCGGGGTGGCAGCGGCGCTGGTGGCAGCGGCGCTGTCCACCGCTGCCACGCTGGTGCTGACCGGGGGGTTTCACGAGGACGGCCTGGCCGACGTGGCCGACGGCCTGGGCGGCGCCTACACGCCCGAGCGGGCGCTGGAGATCATGAAAGACTCGCGCCTGGGCGCCTTCGGCGTCATGGCGCTGGCCCTGGCGCTGCTGACCAAGATCGCCCTGCTGGCGCAACTGTCCACGCACGGGCTGGCGGCAGTGCTGCTGGCGCTGGCCGGCGCGCACCCGCTGTCGCGTCTGTGGCCGCTGGCCACCATCCGGCTGCTGCCGCATGTGGGCGACAGCGCAACCTCCAAAAGCAAGCCGCTGGCCGATCGCATCAGCACCCGGGCCCTGCTGTCAGCCTTGCTGTGGAGCCTGCCGCCACTGCTGCTGGTGGCTGCCTGGCTGGGCACGGCGGTGGTGGCAGCCATCCTGGCCAGCGCTGCCGGCGCGGCCTGGATGCACTGGCGCTATGCGCGCCGGCTGCACGGCTTCACCGGCGACTGCCTGGGCGGCACGCAGCAATTGGCCGAACTGGGTTTCTACCTGGGCCTGGCCCTCGCCCTGGCGCAGCAGGCCGCATGAGGCAGCCGGCCAGCCCACCCGCAACAGCGCCCGGTCAGCAGGACGAAAACCCGACAGCGCAGCGCCCCGGGGCCGGCCCGTCCCCCGCCTATGGCTGGTGCGCCATGCCCAGCCCGACATTGCGCCGGGCATCTGCTATGGCCGGCTGGACGTGCCCGCCCTGGCGCACGCCAGCCGCAGCGCAGCCCATGCGCTGGCCCGCGCGCTGCCACGGCAAGTTGCTGGCGTATGGCACTCTCCGCTACAAAGATGTGAGCTACTAGCGCTTGACCTGATTGGCTTCAGGCCTGATTTGACCATAAAAATCCAGGCAGAATCACGCCTTGCCGAGCTGGACTTCGGCACCTGGGAGGGCCGCGCCTGGGCGGCCATCCCGCGCGCCGGGATCGACGCCTGGTCGGCCCAGCTGCACGACCATGCCCCCGGCGGCGGCGAGAGCCTGTCGGCCATGCTGGCGCGCGTGGCAGCTGCCCTGCAGGACGCGGCGCGCCTGGCCTGGGCGCCGGATGCGCCGGATGGCGGGGGCGATGTGGTCTGGCTGACCCATGCCGGCGTGGCCCGCTGCGTGGCCTGGCTGCAGCAGCACGGCCCGCAGGCCCGGGCCGACGCCGCCCGCTGGCCGGTGGCAGCGCCCGGCTACGGCGCCTGGGTCACGCTGGCCCTGCCGCAGCCGCCGTCGGGCCAGGCGGCATCAGGGCAGTGCGGCGAACAGGGCTGACTGCTCGAACTGCGCGAAGCGCTGCTCCAGCTCGCGCAGCAGCCGGGCCCGGGCGCCCTCGTCCACAAAGGCAGTGCGGATCGAGTTCAGCGCCATTTCCCGCATCTCGTGGTAAGTCACATCGGTGTGCTGCACGGCCTTGACGCACTCCTGCACGATGTCGGTGGCGAACATGCCCTCGTCGTCGGTCGACAGGCTGACCGGCAGGCCCAGACGCAGATAGGTCAGGAAGGGGTGCTGGCGCAGGTGCGGCACTGCGCCCAGCTTCAGGTTGCTGCTCAGGTTGATCTCGATGGGCACGGCACGCTCGATGGCGTACTGCAGCGTCCAGGGGTCGTCGATCAGGCGCACGCCGTGGCCCAGGCGCTCGGCGCCCAGCAGCAGCGCATCGCGCGGGTTGTGGCGCGCGCCCAACTCGCCGGCGTGCATGGTGCGCCGCCACGGCCGGCCCTGCAGGCGCGCCTGGGCCAGCACCGGGCCATAGACCGCCTGGCCGTGCTCCAGCGCCGGCGTGTCGCTCTCGTCGGCCAGCAGGTCGATGCCGGGGATGTAGGGCGAAGGCCCGGCGCCCAGCATGGCCTGCACCTGCGCGTCCTGCTCGGCGGCGCTGTCGGTGCGGAAGTAGGCATTGTTGAAGCGCACCTCCAGGCCGAAGCGCGCCTGCAGCCGCTGGGCCAGGGCTTCATAGCTGGTTATTTCCCCAGGGCTGATGCTTTCGGTGAACTCGACATAGGACAGGCCGGCAGCCACGGCGCGCTGCGCGAAGTCGTCGTAGGACTGCACCAGAGCGTCCCAGTCGCCGTCGATGGCCAGCGCCACCAGGCGGAAGATGGCCTCGAAGCGCTCGAAGCGATGGGCGCCCGGCGGCAGCACCGCCAGCGCCACCAGCCGCTCGCGGTCGGCGGGCGGCAGCGACAGGTAGGACGCCTGCGCCGGCAGTGTGCCCAGCCAGGCCAGCTCATCCGGGTACAGCCAGGCGCGGCTGCCGGTGTCGGCCAGCGACTGGGCCAGTTGCGCCGCCGGGATGGGCGGGTTGCGCCGCTCCAGCAGCGTGCGGAACGTCTGCGGCGTGAGGTTGCCCCAGGGGTGGACGTGCAACATGCCGCCCTTGGGCATGGCGGCACACAGTTGGCCGATGCGCTGCGCCGCCTGCTCGGCGGGACGCGCGCGCAGGGCGTCCAGATCCAGGGGCGAGCGCTGCACGGCCTGGGTGCGGCTGGCCTGCACCTGACGCGCGTGGCGCTCCTGCAGCTGCGCCAGATCGGCCTCGGTGAAAGCCTCGTGCGGGGCCGGGGCCAGCCACTGCTGCCACTCCTGGCGCGAGATGGTGCGCTGCGCCAGCGGCACGCGCAGATCGGCATGGCGCTCGGCCACCCGCTGCTGCACCAGCTCGAAGCGCGCCTGCTGGCGCGCCAGCTTGGCATCCAGGTCGAGCGGGTGCAGGGCATCGTCGCTGCCGCCAGCGCAGGCGCCCAGCAGCAAGGCCAGGCCCAGCGAGGCTGCGGCACGCAGCGCGCGGTTCGGATTCAGGACGTGCATGGCGGGGTTCCTCCTGGTTTCGGTTTTGCGCGCGCCGCACTGTCGGGCACAAGGCCGGCCTTGGACAGCGCTGCTTGCGGGGCGGAAGTTGTGGCGTGCAGCCCTTTCCTGGGCGGCTGCGCGATGAGCGCCGAGCGCGTTTGGCGTGAACGGCCCGAAAGCGCTCAGCGCTCGCCGCCTCCCGGCCTGAGCGGCATCTGCAGCGCCAGGCTGCTGGCCGCGCCCACGGCCGGGCCCAGCAACACCTCGCGGCGCGACAGCGACTGCACCACCAGCCCCGGCTCGACCACGGCGCCGACGCGATAGGGCCGGGCCGGCTGGCCGTCGATGGCGATCAGCGCCGCGCCGCCGCCGCTCTGGCTGCCGGCCAGCACGCCGTGCAGCACCAGCCGGGCGGGCGCAGCCGGTGCTCCCTGCTGGATCGACGGCTGCGCCGCGCCCGCGCCCAGCAGCCGGGCGACGGCCTGGCTGTCGATGCGCAGGGCCGGGGGCGCCGCGCCCGGGGCCGGCCCCGCTGCCGGCGCCGCCAGGGCCAGCGCCCAGTACAGCGCCCCCGCCCCGGCCAGCGCCCACAGCGCCAGCGTCGCCAGCCGCACACGCCACAGGGCGGAAGATGCAATTTGTGCCATCGGGCGATTATTTATCATTGCCTGATGCGCTTTTTCTCTTCCCTTCGCCGCCTCGGGCGGCTGCGCCGCGCGGCCGGCTTCACCCTGATCGAGCTGATGGTGGTGCTGGTCATCATCGGCGTGCTGGCCGCCCTCATCGTGCCCAACGTGCTCGACCGCGCCGACGACGCGCGCAGCACGGCGGCGCGCACCGACGTCGCCAACATCATGCAGGCGCTGAAACTCTACCGGCTGGACAACCAGCGCTACCCCAGCGCCGAACAAGGCCTGCAGGCGCTGGTGGCCAAGCCCAGCGCCGGCCCCATCCCCGGCAACTGGCGGCCCTACCTGGAAAAGCTGCCCGCCGACCCCTGGGGCCGGCCCTACCAGTACCTCAACCCCGGCATCAAGGGCGAGGTCGATGTCATGAGCTTCGGCGCCGACGGGCAATCGGGCGGCGAGGGCAAGGATGCCGACATCGGCAGCTGGCAGTGAATGAGGCCCCCACGGTCGCTCACTGCGTGTGCTCCCTGCCCCCCCAAGGGGCCGCGTCTCGCCTTGGGGCGGCCCGGCGGCGAGACCGTGAGGCCCCCACGGTCGCTCACTGCGTGTGCTCCCTGGCCTGGCCCTCTATCGCAGCGTGGTCTCGTAGTCCTGGTATGCCGCGCCGCGCCACGAGGGGCTTCACCCTGCTGGAGTTGCTGGTGGTACTCAGCATCATGGCGCTGGCCACCGCCGGGGTCGGCCTGGCATTGCGCGATGGCGGGGCCACGCTCTTGCAGCGCGAGGGCGAACGCCTGGCCATGCAGCTCGAAGTCGCCCGCGCCCAGTCGCGCGCCAGCGGCGTGCCGGTGCGCTGGCGCAGCGATGCGGCGGGCGGCTTTGCCTTCGACGGCCTGCCCGGCGCCCTGGGAGCGCGCCGGCCCTGGCTGGATGGCGCCACCGGTGTCAGCCGCATCAGCGGTGCAGGCGGTACGGGCGGCGGCCAGGCCGGCCTGTGGCTGGGGCCGGAGCCCTTGATCGGCGCGCAGCAGGTGGTGCTGGTCAATGCCGGCCTGCCCGGGCGCATGGCCGTCGTCGCCACTGACGGCCTGCGCCCGTTTGCCGTGCAGGCACTGCCGTGATGCCGCCGCGCGCCGCGCGCCGCTGCCCGCGCGGCTTCACCCTGGTCGAGGTGCTGGTGGCGCTGGCCATCACCGCCATCGCCCTGCTGGCCGGCAGCCAGGCCACCTCCGCCCTGGTGCGCAACGCCGAGCGCGAGACCGACATCGTGCTGGCCCACATCTGCGCCGAAAACGAGCTGGTGCGCGTGCGCCTGGCACCGCAACTGCCGGCCATCGGCGATACGCAGGCCAGCTGCGAGCAGGCCGGGCGGCGCTACGGCGTCAGCATCAGCACCACGCCCACGCCGAACCCGCAGTTTCGCCGCGTCGATGCCCAGGTGCTGGCCGACCAGGGCCGCCAGCCGGTGCTGCGCCTGAGCACCATCGTGGGGCGCTATTGATGGGGCGCGGGGTGTGTCTGCCGATGATCCGGGCGATCTCTTCGCGGCAAGGCCAGCGGCGGCCGCCCGGGCGGGCAGTCGTGCGCTTGGCGTCTGGCGTCTGGCGCACCACGCACCACGCACCACGTACCACCGCCCCCACCCGTGGCTTCACCCTGGTCGAGCTGCTGGTGGCGCTGGCGGTGATGGCACTGCTGGCGCTGGTGAGCTGGCGCGGCATCGACGCCATGGTGCGGTCGCAGGAGCTCACGCGCACGCGCGCCGACCAGCTGCTGGTGCTGCAGACCGTGCTGGCGCAGTGGAGTGCCGACCTAGACGCCCTGCAGGCCATCGAGCACACCGAACCCATCGCCTGGGACGGCCAGCTGCTGCGCCTGACGCGGCGCAGCACGCGCACGCCCGAGGACGGCGCGCTGGTCGTGGCCTGGGCGCGGCGCAACGTCGGCGGCCAGGCGCAGTGGCTGCGCTGGCAGTCCGCGCCGGTACACACGCGCGAGCAGTGGCACGCCGCCTGGCAGCAGGCCACGCTGTGGGCGCGCAGCCCCGGCGAGGCCGAGCGGCGCGGCGAGACATCATTGCTGGCGCTGGCTGAGTGGCAGCTTTTCTACTATCGAGGCGGCGCCTGGGCCAATGCCTTGTCGAGCAGCACCGCCACGCCCAGCGGGCCGCGCAGCATCGGCGGCCCAGGCGAGGCGGCGCTGCGCATCCCCGAAGGCGTGCGCCTGCAGCTAACCCTGCCCCCCGGCGGCGCCCTGGCCGGCACGCTGACGCGCGACTGGGTCAATCCGCTGGTGGGCGGGGGCAAGTCTTGAACTCATTTTTTGATAGCTGGAAGCGCTTGATGGACAACGGCTGGGGCGCTTCTCTCCCTCCCCCTCTGGGGGAGGGCTGGGGTGGGGGCCAGCGCCGCCCTGCAACTCCAGCGCCGTCGCGTATCACCAGCCGGCCCCCATCCCAACCTTCCCCCAGAGGGGGAAGGAGTAAAAAAACGTGCAGCCACACCCGCCAGGCCGGCGCCGCCCTGCTCGCCGCCATGCTCACCGTGACCCTGGTGGCCACCTTTGCTGCCGCCGCACTGTGGCAGCAGTGGCGCGCCACCGAGGTCGAAACCGCCGAGCGCGCCCGCATCCAGGCCGCCTGGATCCTGGTCGGCGCGCTGGACTGGTCGCGCCTGATCCTGCGCGAGGACTCGCTGGCGCGCGCCGGCGACGGCACGGACAACCTGACCGAGCCCTGGTCGGTGCCGCTGGCCGAGGCGCGCCTGTCCACCTTTCTGGCGGCGCAGCGCGGCGTGGCCCAGGTGCCGGACGCCAGCACCGACACGGCGGACGCCTTCCTGTCCGGCCAGATCAGCGACCAGCAGGCCCTGCTGAACCTGCGCAACCTGATCCAGAACGGCCAGCCCGACGCCACCGCGCAGCGCCAGTTCGCCCGCCTGTTCCAGTACCTGAACCTGCCGGCGCAGGAACTCGATGCGCTCACGCAGCAACTGCGCCTGGCGCTGGCCGACGCCCCCCAGAACAACGCACCGCTGCTGCCGCAAAGCCTGGCGCAACTGACCTGGTGGGGCCTGCCCGAGTCCAGCGTGCAACGCCTGGCGCCCTACGCCACGCTGCTGCCGGCGCGCACGCCCGTCAACCTGAATACCGCCGGCGCCGTGGTGCTGTGGGCCAGCGCCCCGCAGCTGAGCATGGCGCAGGCGCAGCAACTGGTCGATGCGCGCGAGGCGCGGCACTTCGGCAGCGAAGCCGACGCCATCCGGGTGCTGGGCGGCAGCGGCGCTGCAGGCAATGTGGGCAACGGCGGCATCACCAGCGCCACGCACGCCGTCTCGTCACAGTATTTCGAGGTGCGTGGCCGCCTGCGCCTGGAGGGCGCGACGGTGCAGGAGCGCTCGCTGATCCACAAGCTGCGCGGCGAGGCACGCACCCTGTGGCGCGAGCGCGGCGCCCTGCCCGCCGACGCCGCCGCGCTCGGGAGCGCCCCCTACAATGCCGCGCCAGACCGCGCCCCATGAGCACCCTCGTCATCACCCTGGCTCCGGCCACCTCCGGCCTGGCCGACAGCTACGCCTACGTCCTGTCCGCCGACGGCCACAGCCTCACCCGCCACGCCAGCGCCAGCGCCGCCCTGCTGCCCGCCCCGGGCCGCGCCGGCGAGACCGTGGCGCTGGTGCCGGCGCGCGCCCTGTCCTGGCAGCGCGTGACCCTGCCCCCCGGTGCGCTGGGCCAGCCGGCGCGCCTGCGCGCGGCGCTGGAAGGCCTGCTGGAAGAACACCTGCTGGACGATCCGGCCACACTGCATTTCGCCCTGGCACCGGGCGCGCAGGCCGGCAGCCCGACCTGGGTCGCCGTGTGCGACCGCGCCTGGCTGCGCGCCGCGCTGGCCGCGCTGGAGGCCGCCGGCCACGCCGCCGACCGGGTGGTGCCCGAGTTCGCCCCCGGCCCTACGGCCAGCGGCCAGCTGGAGCTGACCGCATTGGGCACGCCCGACGAGCCCTGGCTGGTGCTGGCCAGCCCGGGCGCCGACCTGGAAGCTGGCACCACTGCCCCCGCCACCGCCAGCCAGA
The DNA here is from genome assembly GCF_017811175.1 of Melaminivora jejuensis. Taxonomy (NCBI): domain Bacteria; kingdom Pseudomonadati; phylum Pseudomonadota; class Betaproteobacteria; order Burkholderiales; family Comamonadaceae; genus Melaminivora; species Melaminivora jejuensis. Next base: position 3,648,088 of record NZ_JACWIJ010000002.1, on the reverse strand, counting down.
CCAGCCCGGCCACGCCCACGTCCGCCCTCACACAGACCGACGCCGCGCCAGCGCTGGCCGTCCTGCCGCTCACCCCGGCCATTGCCGCCGCCCTGCCGCCAGCCACCGAAGGCGCGCCGCCGGTGCGCGCCGAGCCAGCCGTCGCCGCCCTGGCCGAGCGCCTGCTGGGCCGGCCCGTGGCACTGCAGACCGCCGCCGAGCGCGCCCTGGCCGCCGCACGCGGGTCTTGGGATCTGGCGCAGTTTGAACTCGCCAGCAGCGGCGGGCAACGCGCCCTGCGCCGGGCCAGCGGCGGCCTGAACAGCTTTCTGCGCGCCCCGCAATGGCGCGCCGCCCGCTGGGGCCTGGGCCTGGCGCTGGCCGTGCATCTGATCGGCCTGAACCTGTGGGCCTGGCAGGATCGCCAGCAGCTTGCCGCCAAGCAGGCCGGCGTGCGCGCCCTGCTGACGCAGACCTTCCCGCAGGTGCAGGTGGTGGTCGATGCGCCGGTGCAAATGGAGCGCGAGCTGGCACGCCTGCGCCAGGGCAGCGGCAGCGCCTCGCCCAGCGACCTGGAGCCGCTGCTGGCCGCTGCCGCCACTGCCCTGCCCGCGCAGCCCCGGCCCACCGCCATCGACTACGAGCGCGGTGCGCTGCGCCTGGGCGGCGTGGCGCTGCCGCCCGAAGAACTGGCCGCCGCGCAGCAGCGCCTGAGCGCCAGCCAGACCACCGCCAGCGTGCAGGACGGCGGCGTGCTGGTGCTGCGCGCGGCCACTGCCGACGATGCCGCAGGAGGCCGGCCATGACCCCGGCCAGCGCCCGCATGTCCAGCCCCGCAGCCGCCGCTGCGCCCGCCGGCAGTCCACCGCAGCGCAGCCCGCTGCGCGCCCACTGGCAGCGCCTGGCCGCGCGCGAGCAGACCCTGGTGCTGCTGGCCGCCGCCGTGATCGGCCTGGCGCTGCTGTGGTGGCTGCTGCTGGCGCCGGCGCTGCACACACTCAAGACCTCCGCCGCGCGCCACGCCGCCGTCGATGCCCAGCTGCGCCAGATGCAGCAGTGGCAGGCCGAGGCGCAGCAGCTCCAGGACGCCCCACGCACCCCGGCGTTGGACGCGCCGGCGCAGCTGCAGCGCAGCGTGCAGCAACTGCCGGGCGGCAGCGCCCGGGTCGTGATCGCCGGCGACCAGGCCACGGTGACGCTGCAGGCCGTGCCTGCCGAGGCCCTGGCGCAGTGGCTGGCGCAACTGCGCACCAGCGCACACGCCGTGCCGCAGCAGGCCCACCTGAAACGCAGCCCCGCCAGCGCCGCCCCCACCTGGGACGGCACCCTGGTGCTGACCCTGCCGCCCGACTGATGGCCGATCAGGTCGCTTTCCCGTCTCTTCCCTCCCTGAAGGGCACCCAGGCTGCCTCTGCGCTCCTTTCTCCCCTGAAGGGCGGCCAGGCTGCCTCCCCGCTCCTTTCTCCCCTGAAGGGCGGCCAGGCTGCCTCCCCGCTCCTTCCCCCTCTGGGGGAAGGCTGGGATGGGGCAGGCTGGTCATGGCGCGCCGCCCCATCAGCCCACCCACCCAGACCGGCCAGCGCATTTTTCAGTCGTCCACTCCCCGCCCGCTGCCTGACCCACCCACCACCTGACCCACCCGTGCCCCGCCCCTGCGCCCCACCCGCCCCGCCCCCACCGCCCGCCCCCCTGGGCCTGGGCGCTGACTGGCGCCTGCCTGGGTGCGCTGTGCATCGCCATCGCCGCCGCTCCGGCACGCTGGCTGGCCACCGCAGTGGCGCGCGCCAGCGGCGGGCAGGTGCTGCTGCACGACGCGCGCGGCACGCTGTGGAACGGCTCGGCGCAGCCGGTGCTGACCGGCGGGCCGGGCAGCCAGGACAGCGCCGCCCTGCCCGCCCGGCTGCACTGGCGTGTGCGCCCGGCCTGGCTGGGCGCACGTGTGCAGCTCCATGTCGATTGCTGCACGCCCGCGCCGCTGCAGCTGCACGCCCGCCTGGGCTGGCGCAGCGCGCAGCTGCAACTGGCCGATGGCCGCAGCCAATGGCCGGCGGCCATCCTGGCCGGCCTGGGCACGCCCTGGAACACGCTGCAGCCGCAAGGCCAGCTGCAACTGGCCACCCAGGGCCTGAACGCCTCCTGGACGCAGGGCCGGCTGCAGCTGCAGGGCCGGGTGCAGCTCGATGCGCTGGCCATGTCCTCGCGCCTGTCCACGCTGCAGCCCATGGGCAGCTACCGCCTGAGCCTGCAGGGCGGCGAGGCGCCGACGCTGAATCTGGCGACACTGGACGGCGCGCTGCTGCTGTCGGGCAGCGGCCAGTGGGTCGGCCAGCGCCTGCGCTTCACTGGCGAGGCCAGCGCCGCGCCCGGGCGCGAGGCGGCGCTGGCCAATCTCTTGAATATCATCGGGCGACGCAGCGGCGCACGCTCCATCATCACCGTGGGTTGAACGCGCTCATGACTTCCATGCTCTCCTTGCCCCCACCGCGCCGAGCGCGCACGATGCTTCGATTCACTACTATTTTCATAGCTATCAGCGCTTGCCTGGCGGGCGTTTCAGCCGGTTTTGATGCTCAAGCACAGACGGCGGCGCAGACATCCAGACAGACATCGGCACAAACCGGCAGCGTGCTGCCCAACGAGCCGGTCACGCTGAATTTCTCCGGCGCCGACATCGAGGCCGTGGCGCGCACCCTGGCCACCATCACCGGGCGCAACGTGGTGGTCGATCCGCGCGTCAAGGGCCAGCTCAACCTGGTGACCGAGCGCGCCGTCTCGCCCGCCAAGGCCTTCGAGCAGTTCCTGGCGGCGCTGCGCCTGCAGGGCTTCACGGTGGTCGAGTCCGCCGGCCTGTACAAGGTCGTGCCCGAGGCCGATGCCAAGCTGCAGGCCGCCACCGTGGCCGTGACCCAGGGGCCATCGGGCCGGGCGCCGGCGGGCGGGCAGATCGTCACGCAGATCTTCAAGCTGAACTTCGAGAACGCCGCCAACCTGGTGCCGGTGCTGCGCCCGCTCATCAGCCCGAACAACACCATCAACGTCAACCCAGGCAACAACTCGCTGGTCATCACCGACTACGCCGACAACCTGCAGCGCCTGGCGCGCATCGTCGCGGCCATGGATGTGTCCAACGCCAGCGATGTCGAGGTCATCCCACTGCAGCACGCCGTGGCCAGCGATCTGGCGCCGCTGGTGGCGCGGCTGATCGAGGGCGGCATGGGCGGCGGCCCGGCGCCGGCGCAGGGCCAGAGCGACAACTCCTTCAAGACCACGCTGCTGCCCGAGCCGCGCAGCAACGCGCTGATCGTGCGCGCGGCCAACCCGGCGCGCGTGGCGCTGGTGCGCTCGCTGGTGGCGCGCCTGGATCAGCCGGCGGCCAACGGCGCGGGCGCGGACAGCGGCAACATCCACGTGGTCTATCTGAAGAACGCCGATGCCGTGAAGCTGGCCACCACGCTGCGCGCGGCGCTGGCCGGCGGCAGTGGCGGCAGCGCGTCAGACGCCGGGGCCGCCGCCAGCCCGGTGCGCACCGGCGGCAGCGGCAGCGGCAGCGTGGGCGGCCTGCAAAGCGCCGGCCTGGGGCAGCAGTCGGGCCTGGGCGGCACCGGCGGCCTGGGCGCCAATGCGCCCGCGCTGTCGGGCAGCGCCGGCAGTGCCGGACAGCCCTCCACGGGCGGCATCATCCAGGCCGACCCGAGCACCAACTCGCTCATCATCAGCGCGCCGCCGCCGCTGTACCGCCAGATCCGCGCGGTGATCGACAAGCTCGATGGCCGGCGCGCGCAGGTGCTGGTGGAGAGCCTGATCGTCGAGGTGCGCGCCAGCCGCGTGGCCGAGTTCGGCATCCAGTGGCAGGGCGTGCTGGGCCACATGGGCGGCACGCTGGGCGTGCTGGGCAACAACTCCAGCATCTCGGGCACCAACATCCTGAACCTGGCGCTGGCCGCAGCCAGTGCCGCCAACGGCAACCTGACGGCTCTGGGCGCTGCCGGCGCGCGCCCGGCGCCGGGCATGAACGCCGCCATCGTGCCGCGCATCGACGGCAAGTACTACCTGGGCGCGCTGGCCAATTTCCTGGAGAACACCGGCGACGCCAACGTGCTGTCCACGCCCAACCTGATGACGCTGGACAACGAGGAGGCGCAGATCATCATCGGCGACAACGTGCCGTTCCCGACCGGCTCGTATGCCAACACCGGCGGCCTGGGCGGCGCCGTCAACCCCTTCACCACGGTGGAGCGCAAGGATGTCGGCCTGATGCTGCGCGTGCGCCCGACCATCAACGAAAACGGCACCGTCAAGCTGGCGCTGTACCAGGAGGTGTCCAAGGTCGCGGCCAACACGCTCAACAACGTCAACGGGCCGACGACCAGCAAGCGCTCCATCGAATCCACCGTGCTGGTGGACGACGGCAGCGTCATCGTGATCGGCGGCCTGCTGGAAGACAGCTACGGCCTGGCGCAGGACAAGGTGCCGCTGGCCGGCGACCTGCCGGTGGTCGGCGGCCTGTTCAGAAGCGAAAAGCGCACGCGCGAGAAGACCAACCTGATGGTCTTTCTGCGCCCTGTCGTCATCCGCGACAGCGCCACCAGCGACGCGCTGATGGTCGATCGCTACGAGGCCATCCGCGCGCTGCAGGAAACCAGCCAGCCCGCGCCCAGCCCGGTGCTGCGCGCCGTGTCGGAGGCGCCGGTGCTACCAGCCCTGGCGCCGGCCCCCGCCATCGCCCCGGCCGACGCCGCTGCCCCATCCGCCAGCCCCGCCTGCCCCGGCCCCGCTGGCCCCGGTACGCCCGACGCTGCGCGTGCCAGCGCCAGCGCCGGCGCCGGCAGCACCGGCCATCGACCCGGCCTACATGCCGCAGTAAATCCAGCCGCACCAGCCCAGCCCCATGCGCCACCCCCTGCCCTACGCCTTTGCGCGCACGCACCAGCTGCTGCTGGAAGACGATGCCGGCCGGCTGACACTCTGGCACGGCCCCCGGCTGGCCATGCCGGCGCTGTCCGAAGTGCTGCGCAAGCACGGCGACATGGAGCTGATCGCGCTGGATGCGGCGCAACTGGCGCAGCGCATCAGCCTGGCCTACTCGCACAGCGAATCCAGCGCCGCCACGGTGGTCAGCGAGGTCGAGGAGGGCGCCGACCTCTCGCGCATGATGCAGGAGCTGCCCGCCGTGGAAGACCTGCTCGAGAGCGCCGGCGACGCGCCCATCATCCGGATGCTCAACGCCCTGCTGACCCAGGCCGTGCGCGACGGCGCCAGCGACATCCACATCGAGCCTTACGAGCGCCACTCCAGCGTGCGCTTTCGCGTCGATGGCAGCTTGCGCGAGGTGGTGCAGCCCAACCGCGCGCTGCACGCCGCGCTGATCTCGCGCCTGAAGATCATGGCCGACCTGGACATCTCGGAAAAACGCCTGCCGCAGGACGGGCGCATCAGCCTGCGCCTGGGCACGCGCGCCATCGACGTGCGCGTGTCCACCCTGCCCAACGCCCACGGCGAGCGCGCCGTGCTGCGCCTGCTCGACAAGAGCGAAAGCCGCCTGAACCTGGAGGCGGTGGGGATGCAAGGCCCGGTGCTGGCGCGCATGGAGCAGCTCATTGCCCAGCCGCATGGCATCGTCCTGGTCACCGGGCCGACCGGCTCGGGCAAGACCACCACGCTGTACGCGGCACTGGCGCGGCTGGACGCGGCGCGCAGCAACATCATGACGGTGGAAGACCCGATCGAGTACGAGCTGCCGGGCGTAGGCCAGACGCAGGTCAACAGCAGGATCGAGCTGACCTTCGCCAAGGCGCTGCGGGCGATTTTGCGGCAAGACCCGGACGTCATCATGATCGGCGAGATCCGCGACTTCGAGACCGCGCAGATCGCCATTCAGGCCAGTCTCACCGGCCACCTGGTGCTGGCCACGCTGCACACCAACGACGCGGCCAGCGCCGTGACGCGGCTGGTGGACATGGGGGTCGAGCCATTCTTGCTGTCGTCGTCGCTGCTGGGCGTGCTGGCGCAGCGGCTGGTGCGCAAGTACTGCACGCAGTGCCAGGGCGGCGGCTGCGAGGCCTGCGGGCACACGGGCTACGCCGGGCGCACCGGCGTGTTCGAGCTGCTGGCGGTCGATGACGCCATCCGCGCGCACATCCACGCCGGCGCCGGCGAGGCCGCCATCCGCGCCCAGGCGCTGGCCAGCGGCATGACGCTGATGCGCGAGGACGGCCAGCGCCTGGTGGCCGCCGGCATCACCAGCCCCGAGGAAGTGCTGCGCGTGACGCGCGATTGAAATATTTATAGCAAAAAGTGCCTGAAACCCTTGCCAGGCAAGCGTTGACAGCTTTTATAAAAGTAGCAAAAAGATCCTACTGACAGCAGACGCTCCTGCAACGCGCCCAAGGCCTGCGCCGCCCATCCGCCCGGTTGTGGCCACAATCAGGCCATGAGCACAAGCAAACTCCCCCTGTTGTCCTTCCTCGACCTGGTTGCCGTGCGCGAGGGCGCCAGCGTCGCCCAGGCGCTTGATCTGGCCGTGCGCACCGTGCGCCATGCCGAGGCGCTGGGCTTTGCCCGCTACTGGGTAGCCGAGCACCACAACATGCCCGGCATCGCCAGCTCGGCCACCGCCGTGCTGATCGGGCACCTGGCGGGCGCAACGCGCAGCATCCGCGTTGGCTCGGGCGGCATCATGCTGCCCAACCATGCGCCGCTGGTCGTGGCCGAGGCCTTCGGCACGCTGGCCACGTTGTATCCAGGGCGCATCGACCTGGGCCTGGGCCGCGCGCCCGGCACTGATCCGGCGACCATGCGCGCCCTGCGCCGCGACCGCGTCGAGACCGAGGCCGACTTCCCGCGCGACGTGGCCGAGCTGCAGCGCCTGCTGGCGCCGCCCGAGCCGGGCCAGAAGCTGATCGCCGTGCCCGGCGCCGGCACCGAAGTGCCCATCTGGCTGCTGGGCTCCAGCCTGTTTTCCGCGCAGCTGGCGGCGCACCTGGGCCTGCCGTACGCCTTTGCCTCGCACTTTGCGCCGCGCATGTTGCACGCGGCCATCGAGCTGTACCGGCGCCTGTTCCAGCCCTCCAAGGTGCTGGCCAGGCCCTACGTCATGGTCGGCGTGCCGGTGATTGCCGCGCCCACCGACCAGGAGGCGCAATACCTGGCCAGCAGCACCTACCAGCGCGTGCTGGGCATTCTGACGGGCCAGCGCGGCCTGCTGGCGCCGCCCGTGGAGGGCTATCTGGAGAGCCTGGGCTACCAGGAGCGCCAGGCCATTGCCGACTTTCTGGCCGTGGGCGTAGTCGGCGGGCCGGACACGGTGCGCGCCGGCCTGCGCGCGCTGGCCAGCAGCACCCAGGCCGACGAGTTCATCCTGGTATCCGACGTGTTCGATGCCGAGCTGCGCCTGCGCTCGCTGAGTCTGACGCGCGAGGCTCACTGTTGAGCGTTGTGCGTTGTGCGCCGAATGCACAGCGCACAACCTCCCCCGGCGCACCCGCGCGGGGAGCGTGAACACGCTCTCAGCCCTGTGCCAGCTCCAGGCTGCGCAGGCGCTGCTCGCGGCGCAGCTGCACGGCGTCGAGCTGCGTGAGCAGCAGCTCGTCGGGCTGCAGCCGCAGCAGCCGCATGGTGTTACCTACGCCGCGCATCTGCCCGCCCAGCGCCTGGCCGGCGGCGGCTACCTGCTCGACCAGGGCGGCGTTTTGCTGGGTGATGGCGTCCAGGTGCGCGATGGCCGTGTTGACCAAGGCGATGTCGCCCTGCTGCTCGTGCGCCGCCGTGCTGATGTCGCCCAGCAGGGCATCGAGCTGGCGCGCTGCCTGCAGGATGTCGTCCATGCGCTGGCGCGCCTGGGCGGTGGCCGCGTCGCCGCTGGCCACCCGGGCGGCGGCTTCGCCGATGAGCTGGCGGATGTTGCGCGCCGCCTCGGTAGTGCGCCCGGCCAGGGCGCGCACCTCGCCGGCGACCACGGCAAAGCCGCGCCCGGCCTGGCCGGCACGCGCCGCCTCGACGGCGGCATTGAGTGCCAGCAAATTGGTCTGGAAGGCCACGCCCTCGATCAGTTGCACGATGTCCTGGATGCTGCGCGACGTGCCGGCAATGCCCTGCATGGCCTGATCGACGGCCTGCACGGCATCGTTGCCGTGCTGCGTCAGGGCGCTGGTGCGCGCAGCCAGGTCGGCGCCCCGGGCGGCAAAGGCGGCGCTGCCCTGCACCGTGCCGATGATCTGCTCCATCGAGGCCGTGGTCTGCTGCAGGCTGCTGGCCTGCGCCTCGGTGCGCGCCGACAGGTGCTGGTTGCCATGGGCGATGTCCTGCACCGAGTGCTCGAGCTGCTGCATCTCCAGGCGCACGTCCTGCACCAGCGTGCGCAGATTGACGCGCAACTGCTGCAGCGCGCGCTGCAGTTGCCCGATGCCGCCGGCCGCACCCGCGGCCAGCGGGTGCGACAGGTCGCCCGAGGCCAGCAAGTTGGCGTCGGCCACCACCTGCGCCAGGGGCGCGATGGTCAGCTGGTGGACGGCCCATGTGGCCAGCGCCACCGACAGCGCAGTCAGCGCGAGCGTCAGCGGCCAGGCCGTCCCGGCCAGCGCTGGCGCCAGCACCAGCGCCACGGCCAGCAATTGCACCAGGAACACGCGCGCCGTCATGCTGCCGGCGGCGCGCGCGGCCAGGTGCGCCAGCCGCCCCCGGCGGCAGACCTGGCCCTGGCGCAGGCACAGCCGGGGCCGCCCGGCGCGCTGCTCGCGCTGCATACGCTGGTACAGCGCAGCTGCCGCCTGCACCTGCTCGCGCCCGGGCAGGGTGCGCACCGACAGGTAGCCGGTGATCTGGCCGCCGCTGCGCACCGGGGTGACGTTGGCCTGCACCCAGTAGAAGTCGCCGTTCTTGCGCCGGTTCTTGACCAGGCCCGTCCAGGGCTGGCCGGCCTCGATGGTCGCCCACAGGTCGCGAAAAGCCTCGGCTGGCATGTCCGGGTGGCGGATCAGGTTGTGCGGCTGACCCAGCAGCTCGGCTTCGCAGTAGCCGCTGACGGTGGCAAAAGCGGCGTTGCAGTAGGTCATCCGCCCCTTGGTGTCGGTCACCGAAACCAGGGTCTCATCGGCCCCGAATCGATATTCGCAGTCGCTCACGGGCTGGTTGTTGCGCAAAACGTCCCCTGCAGATGTGTGGTACCACCCCGGACAGGCAGGGCGGTGGCCGTTGATGTGTGTCAACAATTGTAAGGAAAGCTCCAGATGCCGGCGTTTCCTCGCAGGCCGCTACCATGCAAGACTTGTTTGAAGACTTGTCTGCCAGCCCAGTTCAGCCACTGCCATGCCAGCTTTTTCCTTTGAAGCCCTGGACGCCGAAGGCCGCGTGCGCCGGGGCACGGTGGATGCCGACAGCCCGCGTGCCGCACGCGGCCTGCTGCGCGCGCAGGCGCTGGTGCCGCTAGACGTGCAGGCGCTGGGCAGCGACGCCCAGGCCGGCCAGCCCCAGGGCCTGGCGCAGCGCCTGCTGACCCGCCCGGTCTTGGGCAGCGCCGCCCTGGCGGTGTGGACGCGCCAGCTCGCCGGCCTGGTGGGTGCCGGGCTGCCGCTGGAGCGCGCCCTCACCGCCCTGGCCGAAGAGGCCGACAGCCAGCCCCAGGCCCATCTGGTGGCCGCGCTGCGCGCCGAGGTCAACGCCGGCGCACCCTTTGCCCGGGCGCTGGCGCTGCACCCGCGCGAGTTCTCGCCGATCTACTGCGCCGTCGTGGGCGCAGGCGAGGCCAGTGGCGCCCTGGGCGAGGTGCTGGAGCGCCTGGCCGACGACTTGGAGGCACGCCAGCAACTGCGCGCCCAGCTGGTCGGCGCAGCGCTGTACCCGGCCATCGTCACCGTGGTGGCGGTGCTCATCGTGCTGTTCCTGGTCGGCTACGTGGTGCCGCAGGTGGCCGGCGTCTTTGCCGGCAGCAAGCGCGCCCTGCCCCTGCTCACGGTGGCCATGCTGGCACTGAGCGACTTCGTGCGGCACTGGGGCTGGGCCTTGCTGGGCGCTGTTGTTTTGATAGCTGTCAGCGCACGGCTGGCGCTGTCCCGGGACGGATTCCGCGAGAAATTCGATGGCTGGTGGCTGCGCCTGCCGCTGCTGGGCCGGCTGGCGCGCGGCTACAACGCGGCGCGCTTTGCCGCCACGCTGGCCATGCTGGCCGGTGCCGGCGTGCCCATCCTGCGCGCGCTGCAGGCTGCTGCCGAGACGCTGCACAACCGCGCCCTGCGCGCCGATGCGCTGGCCGCGCTGGCGCTGGTGCGCGAGGGCGCGCCGCTGGCCTCGGCGCTGGCGCAGACCCGGCGCTTTCCGGGCCTGCTGTCCATGTTCGCGCGCCTGGGCGAGCAGACCGGGCGGCTGCCCCAGATGCTTGAGCGCGCCGCCACCCAGCTGGGCAGCGAAGTGCAGCGCCGCGCCCTGCAACTGGCCACGCTGCTGGAGCCGCTGCTGATCGTCGGCATGGGCGTGGTGGTCATGCTGATCGTGTTGGCGGTGCTGATGCCCATCATTCAGCTCAACCAGTTCGTCAAATAACCTCATCATGGCCATGACCCTGGACGACAAGCTGGTGGTGGCGATTTCCTCGCGCGCGCTGTTCGATTTCGAGGAGGAAAACCGCCTGTTCGAGGCCGGCGACGAGCAGGCCTACATGCGCCGGCAGCTGGAACAAGTCCACGCCCCGGCGCGCCCCGGCATCGCCTTTGCCCTGGTGCGCAAGCTGCTGGCCTTCAACACGCCGCAGGCGCAGCGCGTCGAGGTGGTCATGCTCTCGCGCAACGACCCGGCCAGCGGGATGCGCGTGTTCGCCTCGGCGCAGGCGGCGGGGATGCACATCGAGCGCGGCGTGTTCACGCGCGGGCGCGATCCGTTTTCCTATCTGCGCCCGCTGGGCGCGCACCTGTTCCTGTCGGCCAACGAGGCCGATGTGCGCCAGGCGCTGTCCATCGGCTTTCCGGCGGCGCGGGTCATGGTGGACGCCACGCCGGCGGGCGACCGCTACCCGGGCGAGGTGCGCATCGCCTTCGACGGCGACGCCGTGCTGTTTTCCGACGAGGCCGAGCGCGTCTATCAAAGCGGCGGCCTGCCGGCTTTCCTGCAGCACGAGGTCTCGCACGCCGCCACGCCGCTGGCCGAAGGGCCGTTCAAGCCGCTGCTGGCGGCGCTGCACCGGCTGCAACAGCAGGCCGACGCTTCAGCCATGCGCATCCGCACCGCGCTGGTCACGGCGCGCAGCGCCCCGGCGCACGAGCGCGCCATCCGCACGCTGCTGGAGTGGGGCATCACGGTGGATGAGGCGATGTTCCTGGGCGGCTTGGACAAGGGGCCGTTCCTGCGCGAGTTCGAGCCGGATTTCTTCTTCGACGACCAAAGCGGCCATGTCAGCTCGGCCGCCCGGCATGTGCCCGCCGGGCACGTCAGCGCCGGGATTGCCAATCTCATGGCCGCAGAGGGCGCGCCCCGCGCCCCGGACGCCGGCTCATGAGCCGCCGGTGCGCTTGACCTTGGGGTCGGAGTAGGTCAGCGGCTCGTCGTCGCGGGCCTGCTGGGCGATACGCTCGGCCAGCGTGGTCTTGTTGACTTCAAGCGCCACCTCGACGGCGCTGCCGCTGGCGCGCCACATGGACTGGATGAACTCCAGCAGCTGCTGGTACAGCGGGGGCGGCGGCGGGGTTTCCTCGGCCTGCTCGGCGGCTTCTTTCTGGGTCTCGGGCAGCGTCCAGTCGCGGTCGGCCTGGTCGGCATCGCTGGGGCGCGTCGGCTCCCCGCGCAGGTTCAGAGTGCTGCCTTCGCCCAGGCGATCCACGGATTCGACGGCGCCCGGCGCCGGCACCGGGCGCACGGGCACGGCGCCGCCGGCGCCGGTGGAATAAAGATCCGCCGCCGGGACGGCACGCCATAGCGGGGTCGAGCGGTCAACAGGTGGCAAATGCATGATGAAGGCCCTCCAATGGATACAGAGGCGCTGGCCGCAGCCAGAACCTCGTCGTACCCCGATTTCGGCAAAAAGCAGGGGAAATTGAGGCTTGTTTGACCGATGGCCCGAAAAAGCCGGGCAAATTCCGGGCAAATCCAGCCGGATTTCAGGCCTTTTCGGCCTCAAAGCCCCGTCCAGCCTGCCCTGGGTGCTATAGAAAACGCTCCAGTAGTCGGCGCGAATGCCGATCCAGCGCACCCACATCGGGCACCCGGAACTGCAGGCCGCCGCTGGCCGTGATCAGCAGGTGCGTGCGCCCGCCCAGGCGGCGGATGTCCTCCTCGGCCTTGAGCACCAGCACAGCCGCGCCCCGGTCGGTGTCCACCTGCCAGGTGCTGGGCGTGGCAAAGCTCGACACCGACGCCAGCCGGGTGATGGTGGGCACGAACTCGCGCACCGCCAGCTCCTGCTCGATCAGTGCGCGCATGGCGGGCGGCACCTGCGTCAGCTGCTCGATCCAGGCCAGCTCCTGGCCGTCGCGGCCGACCAGGGACACGCCCTCGCCGGGCGCGGCGATCGGGAAGGCGCGCACCGGGGTGATGCCCTCGTGCAGCGTGCCGTCCGGCTGGCGCAGCACCAGACGGCCATGCGGGTTGCGCTCCAGCGCGAAGTCCGAAAGCGTGGCGTGTTCCATGGCCTGCCCCCTCATGCCTGGCCCGCCGGGTGGCGCGGGTGGGTTTCGATCTGCAGGCCGGCGGCCTGGGCTTCTTCCTCGGCGCGGCGCGCCTGCGCCTCGTACAGCCGCCAGTAGGCGCCCTGCCTGTCCATGAGGGCATCGTGCGGGCCGACCTCGACAATCTCGCCCCGATCGAGCACCACCAGCCGGTCGGCCTTGCGCAGCGTGGACAGGCGGTGCGCGATGGCGATCGTCGTGCGGCCCTGCACCAGGTTGTCCAGCGCGCGCTGGATCTCGCGCTCGGTCTCGGTGTCCACCGCCGAGGTGGCCTCGTCCAGGATCAGGATGCGCGGGTCGATCAGGAGCGCCCGGGCGATCGAGATGCGCTGCCGCTCGCCGCCCGACAGGCTCTGGCCGCGCTCTCCCACCAGACTGTCGTAGCCGTGCGGCAGGCGCAGGATGAATTCATGCGCGTGCGCAGCGCGCGCGGCGGCAACGATCTGCGCGCGCGTGGCATCCGGCTTGCCATAGGCGATGTTCTCGGCCACGGTGCCGAAGAACAGGAAGGGCTCCTGCAGCACCAGGCCGATATGGCTGCGCCAGTCGGCCACGGCCATGCGGCGCAGATCGACGCCATCGACAAGAATGGCGCCCTCGTTCACGTCGTAGAAGCGGCAGATCAGGTTGACCAGCGTGCTCTTGCCCGAGCCGCTGTGGCCGACCAGGCCGATCATCTCGCCCGGGCGGATATCGAGCGACACGTCCTTGAGGATGACCCGGCTGCCCGCGCGCAGGCCCACGCCGCGCAGCTCGATGGCGCCCTGCAGCTGCGGCACGCGCACCGGGCTGGCCGGGTCGGGCACGTTGCTGACGTGATCGAGGATGTCGAAGATGCGCTTGGCGCCGGCAGCGGCCTTCTGCGTCACCGACACGATGCGGCTCATGGAGTCCAGCCGCGTGTAGAAGCGCCCGATGTAGGCGATGAAGGCGGCCAGCACGCCCACGGTGATGTCGTTTTTCGCCACCAGCCAGATGCCGAAGGCCCAGACCACCAGCAGGCCGATCTCGGTCATCAGCGACACCGTGGGCGAGAACAGGCTCCAGGTCTTGTTCAGGCGGTCGTTGACTTCCAGGTTGTGCTGGTTGGCGGCGCGAAAGCGCTCGGCCTCGCGCCGCTCCTGGGCAAAGGCCTTGACCACGCGGATGCCGGGGATGGTGTCGGCCAGCACGTTGGTGACCTCGCTCCAGACCCGGTCGATGCGCTCGAAGCCGGTGCGCAGCCGGTCGCGCACGGTGTGGATCAGCCAGGCGATGAAGGGCAGCGGCACCAGGGTGACCAGGGCCAGCCACGGGTTGATGGAAAACAGGATGGCCGAGGTCATCAGGATGACCAGCACATCGGTGGCGAAGTCCAGCGCGTTGAGCGACAGGAAGACGTTGATGCGGTCGGTCTCCGAGCCTATGCGCGCCATCAGGTCGCCCGTTCTCTTGCTGCCGAAGTAGTCCAGCGACAGGCGCATCAGGTGCTCGTAGGTGGTGGTGCGCAAGTCGGCGCCGATGCGCTCGGACACCAGCGCCAGCACATAGGTGCGCGCCCAGCCCAGGGCCCAAGCCAGCAGTGCCGCCAGCAGCAGCCCACCCAGGTACAGCGCCACTTGGCTGACCGGAATCTGCTGGCCGCTTTGGTAGGGGATCAGCACCTCGTCCATCAGCGGGATGGTCATGTAGGGCGGCACCAGCGAGGCGGCGGTGGAGGCCAGCGTCAGCGCGAAGCCGGTGGCCAGCTGTTTCTTGTAGGGCCGGGCAAAGCGCCACAGGCGCAGCAGCACCCATGTGGAGGCCGCCGGCGCCTGCTGGCGCGCGCAGGCCGGGCACTCCTCGGCGTCCGGCGGCAGCGGCGTGTGGCAGGCGGCGCAGCGCGGCGTGTCCTCGTCGGCGGGCAGGGCCAGCGCCGGGTCGGCCAGCCGCGCCAAGTGCTGCTCGAAGCGCTGCTGCAGGCGCAGCGCCTGCTGCTCGCGCGCCAGGGTGAAGCGCCACAGCGCCAGGCGCTGCGCGGCGTCGTGCAGCTCCAGTGTGCCGACACCGCCGTGTTCGAGCAGCTCCAGCCGCTGGCCCGGCGCCAGCGCCCAGGCCTGCGGCGGCGCGTCGGCGCTGCACCACAGCAGGCGCGCGGTGGTCAGCACCAGCAGGCCGGGGGCGAAGTGCAGCGCCGCGCTCAGGTCAACCTCGAAAGCGATCAGCACGTTCTCGCCAGGCGCAAGCGCTGCCTGCGCCTGCAGGCCCAGCGGGCCGGACGGGAGGACGCCCGAGGCGTCGGATGAAGGGTTTTGTTGCATGTGGTCAATATCGTCGGCGCGCAGCGCCCGGGGCGCAGGCCATTGTCCGGCACGCCCGTGCCCTGGCGGGCCGCGCCGGCCCGCCGCCTGTAACGGCCCACGCCAGCCGGCGGCTGACAGCGCCCGGCCCTGATCGGGGCCATACTTTTGCCGGCGCGCAACTTCCGCTGCGCCACCTTTCGCGCCCTGCGCGCCTTCCCCTCAGCTTTCATGGCCACCTTCCAAGACATCCAACTGCTGCGCGTCAACTTCCTGCGCGGCCCCAGCGTCTGGACTTACCGTCCCATCCTCGAAGTCTGGCTGGATTTGCAGGAGCTGGAGGACTACCCCTCCAACCTGCTGCCCGGCTTTAACCAGCGCCTGACCAGCTGGCTGCCCGACCTGATCGAGCACCACTGCGGCGTGGGCGAGCGCGGCGGCTTTCTGCAGCGCCTGGAGGGCGGCACCTGGTGCGGCCATGTGCTGGAGCACATCATCATCGAGCTGCTCAACCTCTCGGGAATGCCGGCCGAGTTCGGCCAGACGCGCGAGACCTCGCGGCGCGGCGTCTATCGCATGGTCTTTCGCTGCCCCGAGGAGGCGGTGGCGCGCGTGGCGCTGGCCCAGGGCCATCGCCTGATCATGGCGGCCATCAACGACCAGCCGTTCGACCTCAAGGCGGCCATCCAGGACATCAAGACCGCCATCGACGACCGCTACCTCGGCCCCAGCACCGGCTGCATCGTGGACGCGGCCAGCGAGCGGCGCATTCCGCACATCCGCCTGAACGACGGCAACCTGGTGCAACTGGGCTACGGCGCGGCGCAGCGGCGCATCTGGACAGCCGAGAGCGACCAGACCAGCGCGATTGCCGAAGGCATCGCCCAGGACAAGGACTTCACCAAGCGGCTGCTGGCCTCGTGCGGCGTGCCGGTGCCGCAGGGCCAGGTCGTGGCCAGCGCCGAGCAGGCCTGGCAGGTGGCCCAGGACATCGGCCTGCCCGTCACCGTCAAGCCCAGCGACGGCAACCATGCGCGCGGCGTGACGCTGGAGCTCACGCGCGAGGCCGACATCAAGGCAGCGTTTGCCCTGGCCGAGCCGGAAGGCTCGGAAGTCATCGTCGAGCGCTTCATCGAGGGCATCGAGCACCGCCTGCTGGTGGTGGGCGGCAAGGTCGTCGCTGCCTGCAAGGGCGAGACGGTGAGCGTCACGGGCAATGGCCGCGCCACGCTGGCCGAGCTGGTGGCCATCGAGAACCAGGATCCGCGCCGGGGCATCGAGCAGGAATACCCCTTGAGCCCCATCGACGTGGACGCCCCCGCCGTGCAGCTCGAATTGCGCCGCCAGGACGTGAGCCCCGACAGCGTGATCGAGCCAGGCCGCAGCGTACTGCTGCAAAGAAACGGCAACATGGCCATCGACTGCACCGACGACGTACACCCGGACGTGGCCTATTACGCCCAGCTGGCGGCAAGAATCGTCGGCCTGGACATCGCCGGCATGGACATGATCCTGAAGGACGTGTCCCAGCCCATGGCCGCCCAGGGCGGCGCCATCCTGGAGGTCAACGCCGGCCCGGGCCTGTTGATGCACCTCAAGCCCACGGCCGGCGCGCCGCGCCCGGTGGGCATGGCCATCGTCGATCACCTGTTCCCGCGCGGCGAGGGCGCCGGCCACGCCGGGCGCATCCCCATCGTCGGCATCGTCGGCACGCAGGGCAACGCCTTCACGGCGCGCCTGGTGGGCTGGCTGCTGCAGCTGTCGGGCAAGCTCACCGGCGTGGCCTGCAGCGAGGGCATGGTGCTGGCCAGCCGCCGCACGCAGACCAGCAGCGCCGCGCACTGGGCCGGCGCGCACCGCCTGCTGACCAACCGCCTGGCCGAAGCCGCCGTCATCCAGACCACGGCGCGCTCCATCCTCGACGAAGGGCTGGCCTATGACCGCTGCCTGGTCGGCGTGGTCACCGACATGGACGGCTTCGAGCAGCTGGCCGACCACGACATCACCGAGATCGGCCAGATGCGCCGCGTGCTGCGCACGCAGATCGACGTGGTGCTGGCCGAAGGCGCCGGCGTGCTCAACGCCGACATCGAGCCGGTGGCCGGGCTGGCCGAGCTGTGCGATGGCGAGGTGCTGCTGTACTCGCTGCACGCGGACAACCCGCGCCTGGCCGCGCACCGCGCGGATGGCGAGGGCCGGGCGGTGTTCGTGCGCGACGCGCAGGTCATCCTGGCCAGCGGCGCCAGCGAGCGCGTGCTGGGCACGCTGGCCGCCCTGTGCCTGCCCGGCGGCCAGCAGCCAGACACGAGCGCCCTGCTGGCCGCCGTCGCTGCCGCCTGGGCGCTGGACATCACGCCCGAGCTGATCGCCGCCGGCATCAAGACGTTCGAGGGCAGCGTGTAGCGTGCCATTACGCACGACGCACGACTGCAACCATCAAAAACCATAGCTGCCCGCGCTTGATACACAAGGCCTGGAAGCCCATTTGGCTTGAAAAGAGACCCTTTATGGACATCATCCGTATCCGCGCCCTGCGCGGCCCCAACCTCTGGACGCGCAGCACCGCCATCGAGGCCATCGTGCAGTGCGGCGCCGGCGAGTGCAATCACGCCGCCCTGCCCGGCTTCGAAGACCGGCTGCGCGCGCGCTTTCCGGCCATCGGCGCGCTGCAGCCGCACGGCGCCGACAACGTGCTGACCCTGGCCCACGTGCTCGAAGCCGCCGCACTGCAGTTGCAGGCCCAGGCCGGCTGCCCGGTCACCTTCAGCCGCACGGCGCGCACGCCCGAGCCTGGCACCTGGCAGGTCATCGTCGAATACACCGAGGAAGCCGTGGGCCGGCTGGCCATGGAGCAGGCCGGCGCGCTGATCCAGGCAGCGCTGGCCGATGCGCCCTTCGACGCCGAGGCGCTGATCGCCCGGCTGCGCGAGCTGGACGAGGACGAGCGCATCGGCCCGTCCACCGGCTCGCTGGTCGATGCCGCCGTGGCGCGCGGCATTCCGTTTCGGCGCCTGACCAGCGGCTCGCTGGTGCAACTGGGCTGGGGCGCGCGCGCGCGGCGCATCCAGGCCGCCGAGCTGGATGCGACCAGCGCCGTGGCCGAGTCCATCGCCCAGGACAAGGATTTGACCAAGCGATTGCTGCACGCCGCCGGTGTGCCGGTGCCGCTGGGCCGGCCTGTGGCCAATGTGCAGGATGCCTGGCGCGTGGCCGAGGAAGTCGGCCTGCCGGTGGTCGTCAAGCCCCAGGACGGCAACCAGGGCAAGGGCGTCACCGTCAACATCACCTCGCGCACGCAACTGGAGGCGGCCTGGGCCGCAGCGCGCGAGCATGGCGACGAGATCATGGTCGAGCGCTTCCTGCCCGGCCACGACTTTCGCCTGCTGGTGGTGGGCAGCCAGATGGTCGCCGCCGCCCGGCGCGACCCGCCGCAGGTGCTGGGCGACGGCCAGCACACGGTGCGCGAGCTGGTGGACAGCGTGAACCAGGATCCGCGCCGGGGCAGCGGCCACGGCACGGCGCTCACGCGCATCCGGCTGGACGACATCGCCCTGGCCCGCCTGGCCGCCGAGGGCCTGACGCCGGAGTCGGTGCCAGCGCAGGGCCAGCGCGTGGTGCTGCGCAACAACGCCAACCTGTCCACCGGCGGCAGCGCCACCGACGTGACCGACGACGTACACCCGGACATTGCCGCGCGCGCCGTCGAGGCCGCGCAAACCATAGGCCTGCACATCTGCGGCGTGGACGTGGTGTGCGAGACCATGCTGCGCCCGCTGGAGGAGCAAAACGGCGGCATCGTCGAGGTCAACGCCGCGCCAGGCCTGCGGATGCACCTGTCGCCCTCGTTCGGGCGGCCACGCAATGTCGGCGCTCCCATGATCGACGCGCTGTTTGCGCCCGGCGACGATGGGCGCATCCCCTTGATTGCCGTCACCGGCACCAATGGCAAGACCACCACCACGCGGCTGATCAACCACCTGCTGGCCGCGCACGGCCTGCGCACCGGCATGACCAACACCGACGGCGTATGGGCCAATGGCCGGCAGATCGACAGCGGCGACTGCTCCGGCCCCAAGAGCGCGCGCAACGTGCTGTTCCATCCCGAGGTGGACGCAGCGGTGCTGGAATGCGCACGCGGCGGCATCCTGCGCGAGGGCCTGGGCTTTGACCGCTGCCAGGTGGCGGTGGTGACCAATGTCGGCGCCGGCGACCACCTGGGGCTGAACTTCATCACCACGGTGGAGGACGTGGCCGTGCTCAAGCGCGTCATCGTGAGCAACGTGGCGCCGGACGGCTGGGCCGTGCTCAACGCCGCCGATCCGCACGTAGCCGCCATGGCCAGCGTCTGCCCGGGCCGGGTCATCTACTTCGCCGCCGAGCGCCACCACCCCGTCATGGCCACGCACCGGGCGCAGGGCAGTCGCGTGGTCTATGTCGATGGCGAGCACATCGTGGCCGCCGAAGGCTCGTGGCGCGAGAGCGTGCTGCTGCGCGACATCCCGCTCACGCGCGCCGGCAGCATCGGCTTCCAGGTGGAAAACGCCATGGCCTCGATCGCCGCCGCCTGGGCCGCCGGCCTGCCCTGGGAAACTATCCGCCGTGGCCTGGCGAGTTTTCTGAACGACAGCGACAACGCTCCCGGGCGCTTCAACGTGCTCGATCACGCCGGCGCCACGGTGATTGCCGACTACGGCCACAACCCGGACGCCATGCGCGCCCTGGTGCAGGCCGTGCAGGCCATGCCGGCGGCGCGGCGCAGCGTGGTGATCTCCGGTGCCGGCGACCGGCGCGATGAGGACATCACCGAGCAGACGCAAATCCTGGGCGGCGTGTTCGACGACGTGGTGCTGTACCAGGACGCCTGCCAGCGCGGGCGCGCCGACGGCGAGGTGCTGGCGCTGTTGCGGCGCGGCCTGCAGGGGCGGAGCGCGCCAGCTACGTGACCGAAATCCAGGGCGAATTCGCCGCCATCGACCACGCGCTGGCGCGCCTGGCGCCGGGCGACCTGTGCCTGGTGCTGGTCGATCAGGTGGAGCAGGCCCTGGCGCACCTGCAGCGGCGCTGCGCCGAGGCAACGGCGGCGGCTTCGGCCACGTCGCTGGCAGCGGCGGGGCAGGCATGAAGGCGCCGGCCCGGCCCCTGCGCCCTGCGCATCCTGCGCTGGCCGCTGCCGCGCTGGCCGTGCTGCTGGGCGCTGGCGGCGCCGCCGCTGCACCGACCGAGCGCATCGGCAGCGTGGACACGGCCTTCCAGTGGCTGGGGCGCGACCATGACATCGTGGTCGAGGCCTACGACGATCCGCTGGTGGCCGGCGTGACCTGCTACGTCTCGCGCGCGCGCACCGGCGGCATCAAGGGCACGCTGGGCCTGGCCGAGGATCGCGCTGAAGCCTCGATCGCCTGCCGCCAGGTCGGGCCGATCAGCTTCGACAAGCCGCTGCCGCGCCAGCAGCAGGTCTTTTCCGAGCGCATGTCGATTCTGTTCAAGCGCCTGCGCGTGGTGCGCATGGTGGACAGCCAGCGCAACACCCTGGTCTATCTGTCGTACTCGGACAAGCTGATCGACGGCTCGCCGCAAAACAGCCTGACCGCCGTGCCGGTGCCGCGCGAGACGCCGATACCGGTGAAGTGACGCCCGTCCCCGCTCCCCGGCCCTGCTCCCTCTCCCTCTGGGAGAGGGCTGGGGTGAGGGCCGGCGACGCTGGCCGCGCAACATGGCCCGCCAGCACCAGCCACCCCCTGCCCCCCGGAAAAAAGAATAAAAACGCTTCAAACCCTTGCCAGTCAAGCGCTGATAGCTATTGAAAGAGGAGCAATCTCCCTCACCCCTGCTGCGCAATCTGCCGCAGCGCCCGCTCGAACACCGCCGCCGGTTGCCCGCCCTGGATCAGGTGCCGGCCCTCGACGATGACCGCCGGCACCGAATGGATGCCCTGCGCCTGCCAGTGGCGCTCGCGCTCGCGCACCTCGGCGGCGAACTCGTCCCCTTCCAGCACCTGGGCGGCGCGCGCCACGTCCAGCCCCAGCTCGCCCGCCAGGCGCAGCAGCACGGCGTGCGCGCCCGGGTTCTCGCCCTGGCTGAAATAGGCCGCGAACAGCGCGCCCTCCAGCGCGTGCTGCTGTCCGGCCTGGCCCTCGCGCCCCAGCCAGAACAGCAGGCGGTGCGCATCGAAGGTGTTGTAGATATGCGTGCGCCGCTGCAGGTCGAACTCCAGCCCGACCTCGCGCCCGCGCGCGGCAATCGTCTGGTGCATCTGCTCGAACTGCGCCGGCGTGCCGCCGTACTTGGCACCCAGGTGCGCGACCAGCTCCTCGCCCGGCGCGCCCAGGCCGGGGTTGAGCTCGAAGGGCTGGGTGCGCCAGACCAGCTCGATCTGCCCGGCCAGGCGCTGGCCCACCTGCTCCAGCGTCCTGAAGGCAATGGCGCACCAGGGGCAGACCAGGTCGGAGACGAAGTCGATGTGCAGGACGGCGGGCGTGGCAGGCGGGGTGTTCATGGCGATGACTCCTGAAGAGGGGTGGCGGCAGGGGGATGGTCTGGGAGGCTACTTAAAATATAGCTATCAGCGCTTGTCAGCAAAGGCTTTAAGGCTGTTTTGACTGGTATTTTTTGACCTGCCGCAGGGAGCTGTCCTACAGCAGCGCCGTCGCGCACCGGCCCACAATGGAGCTGTCCGGCCACAGCCAGCCGCTCATCTTTCATTCCTGCCCGAGGTATCCATTGCACATCCTGTACGTCGAAGACAGCCCTGAACTGCGCGAGACCATCGCCATGCTGATGGAAGGCCCGGGGCGCACCATCGTGGCCTGCGCCGATGCCGAGCAGGCCCTGCAGCACGAGCAACAGCAAGGGCCTTTCGATCTGGTGGTCAGCGATGTCAGCCTGCCCGGCCTGAGCGGCATCGAGCTGTGCCGCAGGCTGCTGCACGCCGACCCGCAGCGCCACGTCGTGCTGTGTACCGGCCATGCCCTGCAGGGCGAGCCGGCCTTGGACAGCCCGCAGGTGCGCGTGCTGCACAAGCCTTTCGACATCACGGCGCTGGAGGAGCTGCTCGACGACATACAGGCCCGGCTGCAGGGCCAGGGCAGCGGCGTGGCCTGAGCCGGCGCCAGACGGGCCGCAGCCCGCCTGGGCAGTCGTGCGCCCGGCGCGCGGCACGGCACGCTCACTGCGCCAGCGGCGTGCGCGGCAGCCGCACGGTGAAGCAGGTGCGCCCATCCTGGCAATCGGCCTCGATGCAGCCGCCATGCGCCTGCACGATCTGGCGCACGATGAACAGGCCCAACCCCAGGCCCTTGTGCTCGCTGGTGCTGCCCTGGCGGCCCCGGAAGGGCTCGAACAGACGCGGCAGCAGCGCCGCCGGGATCTCGCCGCCATTGGTCACGCGCAGCACCACGGTGTCCGCTGCCGCACCATCGAGCTGCAGCTCCACCGGCTGCTGCGGCGTGCCGTGGTGCATGGCGTTGGACAGTAAGTTGGCCAGCACCTGGCCCAGGCGCGCGGCGTCCCACGAACCCGACAGGTTGCCGCTGCGGCGCAGCAGCAGTTCGCGCTGCGGATGGGCGGCGCGCACCTCCTGCACCACGCTCTCGGCCTGCTGCGCCAGATCGACCGGCGCCACCAGCATGACCAGGCCGCCGTTCTGGCGCGCGCGCGTCACATCCAGCAGATCCTCGATCATGGACTGCATACGCTGTCCGGCCTGCTGCGCCTTGGCCGCCAGCAATTGCACCTTCTCGGGCGGCAGCGGGCGCTGCAGCATGGCGGCGGTGGCCAGGATGGCCGACAGCGGCGTGCGCAGGTCGTGCCCCAGCACGGCCATGAACATCTCGTTGATGTACAGCTCCTCGGTGCGCTGCTGCAGTTGGTAGGCCAGGGCGCGCTTTTGCCGCTGCAGGTCGAAGAACACGCGCGCCTTGGTCAGCAGCGTGTGCGGGTCGATGGGCTTGTAGAGAAAGTCCACGGCGCCGCTTTCGTAGCCACGGAACTGCCGGCGCTGGTCGTGCGCGCCGGCGGTCATGAAGATCAGCGGGATGTGGCGCGTGCGCTCGGAGCCGCGGATCAGCTCGGCCAGCTCGAAGCCGTTCATCTCGGGCATCTGCACGTCCAGCAGCGCCAGTGCCACGTCGCTGTGGATCAGCAGCAGCTCCAGCGCCGCCGGGCCGGAAGACGCCTTGAGGATGTCCACATCCTCGCTGTGCAGCAGCGCTTCCAGGGCCACCAGGTTTTCCGGGATGTCGTCCACCAACAGGCATTTGACCCGCGTGTGCGCGACTGCAGGGGCAGCCGGGTGGCCGTCGGCGCCGCAGGGCGAAGGGGCGGCAAAGATCACGGATTCCTCCCGCAAAGCAGTTGGTGAAGCACGCCGGCCATGGCCTGCGGTGTCAGCACATGGTCGGGCGTCAGCAGGGCCAGTGCCGCCTGCGGCATGGCAGCGGCGTAGGCGCTGTCGGGCGCCTGCACCAGCGTGGTGCCGCCGGCGCGCTGCACGGCCAGCAGGCCGCGCGCGCCATCGGCATTGGCGCCCGACAGCAATACCGCCACCAGCCGCTGGCCATAGGCGTGGGCGGCAGACTCGAACAGCACGTCGATGGCCGGACGCGAAAAATGCACCGGCGGGTCGATGGACAGCGCCAGCGCCGGCCCGGCATCGACCAGCAAATGGTAGTCGGGCGGCGCAAAGTAGATGTGGCCGGCCACCAGCGGCTCCTTGTCCTGGGCCTCGCACACCGGCAGGCGGCAGCACGGCGCAAAGATGTCGCCCAGCAAGCTGGGCTGCTCGCGCGGCAGGTGTAAGGCGACGATGACGCAGGCGGGCAGCGCCGGCGCCAGCGCCGGCAGGATTTCGCCCAGCGCCTCGATGCTGCCGGCGGAGCCGCCGATGACGATGGCCGACGGGGGCGCGGCGCTCATACCTCGGCCTTTTTCTGGTAGATGCGCTCGCTGGCCACGAACTCATCGAACTGCCCGCCGTGCGCGGAAAAGCGCAGCGACTCCTTGCTGCCCAGGCCCAGGAAGCCGCGCCGGCACAGCGACTCGCTGAACAGCCCGACGGCGCGATCCTGCAGCGGCCGGTCGAAGTAGATCAGCACGTTGCGGCAGGAGATGAGCTGCATCTCGGCAAACACGCTGTCGGTGGCCAGGCTGTGGTCGGAGAACACGATGTGCCGGCGCAGGCTCTTGTCGAAGACCACGCGCCCGTAGGCGGCGCTGTAGTGCTCGGACAGCGAGCCGGTGCCGCCCGAGCGGGCGTGGTTGTCCGTGAAGCCGGGCACGCGCTCGATGTCGTACACCCCGGCCTCGGCCTTTTGCAGGGCGGCGGCGTTGATGTCGGTGGCATAGATCAGCGAGCGCTCCAGCAGCCCCTCCTCGCGCAGCAGGATGGCCATAGACCAGACCTCCTCGCCCGAGCTGCAGCCGGCGATCCAGATCTTGAGCGAGGGGTAGGTGCGCAGGATGGGCAGCACCTTGTCGCGCAGCGCGCGGAAGTACTGCGGGTCGCGGAACATGTCGCTGACCTGCACCGTCAGGTACTGCAGCAGCGCCGGGAACACCGCTGGGTCGTGCAGCACCAGGTGCTGCAGCTGCGACAGCGAGGCGCAGTTGAAGCGCGTCAGCGCCGTCTGCAGCCGCCGGCGCAGCGAGGCCTGGGCGTAGCCGCGAAAGTCATAGTGGTAGCGCCGGTAGATGGCCTCGACCAGCAGCTCCTGCTCGATGTCGGCGGTTTTACGGATATGGGGCACGTTGACGCTGCGGATCGTGGGGGGCTGGGGCGGGGTTCACTTGGGCATCCACACGCGCACCAGCGACAGGAGCTTTTCCACATCCAGCGGCTTGGCGATGTAGTCGCTGGCACCGGCGGCCAGGCATTTTTCCTGGTCGTCCTTCATGGCCTTGGCGGTGAGCGCGATGATGGGCAGGCGGCGCCACTCGGGGCGCTTTCGGATCTCGCGCATGGCGGTGAGGCCGTCCATCTCCGGCATCATGATGTCCATCAGCACCAGATCGACGCCGGGGCGCCCTTCCGCACCGGCCTGGGCCAGCTGCTCCAGCGCCTCGCGGCCATTGCGGGCGATCTGCACGCGCGCGCCGGTGGGCTCCAGCACGCTGGACAGGGCGAAGATGTTGCGCACGTCATCTTCCACCACCAGGATGGTGCGCCCGTCGAAGGCCTCCTCGCGGTCGCGCGCGCGCTGCAGCAGGCGCTGGCGGTCAGCCGGCAGCGACGACTCCACCTGGTGCAGAAACAGCGTGACCTCATCGAGCAGCCGCTCGGGCGAGCGCACGTCCTTGATGATGATGGACTTGGAATAGCGGCGCAGCTCCTGCTCCTCCTGGCGCGACAGCGAGCGGCCCGTATAGACGATGACCGGCGGAAACGGCATCCCCTCTTCCTCGGCCATCTGCTTGAGCAACTCGTAGCCCGACAGGTCGGGCAGGTTCAGATCCATCACCATGCAGTCGAAGGTGCCGCCGCGCAGCAGCGCCAGCGCTTGCTGCGCATTGGCGGCGCTGTCGATCTGCACGCCGTCGGCGGCCAGCAGGGCGCACACGCTCTCGCGCTGGCGCTGGTCATCCTCGACCACCAGCAGGCGGCGCATACCGTCGCTGAACTTGGCTTCCATGCGTTCGAGCGCCTGCACCAGCTCGTCGCGCTGCACGGGCTTGAGCGCGTAGCCCACGGCGCCCTGCTCCAGCGCCTTTTGCGAATAGTCGGCCACCGAAATCACATGCACCGGGATATGGCGCGTGGCCGGGTCGTGCTTGAGCTGATCGAGCACGCCCAGGCCCGAGTAGTCGGGCAGGTTCATGTCCAGCAGCACGCCGCTGGGCAGGTGCTGGTGCGCCAGCTCCAGGCCCTCACGGCCACTGGAGGTGGCGATGCACTGGAAGTCCATCTCATGCACCAGGTCGTACAGGATGCGCGCGAAATGGGGGTCGTCCTCGATGACCAGGATCAGGCGCCGGCCCGGTTCGATGTGCGCGCGGTCGTCCAGCGGCATGGCGTCCGGCACATCCGGCCTGCCCGGCGTATCGGCTGCGCCTGCCGCACCCATCGCATCGATCAGCGGCCTGGATTCGACGCTCTGCCCGCCGTGCAGGGCTGGCTGCAGCGCTGGCGCCATGATCGGCAGCGGCTCATCGGACAGGCCCAGCGGTGCGGCCAGCGGCAGGGTCAGCGTGAACACACTGCCTTCGCCCAGGGTGCTTTGCACGCCGATGCTGCCGCCCAGCAGCTGCGCCAGGTTGCGCGAGATCGACAGGCCCAGCCCCGTGCCGCCATATTTGCGGTGCATGCTGCCGTCGGCCTGGCGGAAGGCCTCGAACATCTGCTCCTGCTGATCTGCGGCAATGCCGATGCCGGTATCGCGCACCGCCAGGCTGACGCTGCCTGGCGCGCTGGCATAGACGCGCAGGCGCACCTCGCCCTGCTCGGTGAACTTGAGCGCGTTGAACAGCAGGTTCTTCAGGATTTGCGCGATGCGCTGCTCGTCGGACTGGATGCGCTCGGGCACGCCCGGCTCGATCTCGACTTCCAGCCGCAGGCCTTTTTCCTGCGCCAGTGGCTTGAGCGGCTCGACCACCTGATGCACCAGCCGCGCCAGCGATACATCGTCGATTTCCATGCGCGTCTGCCCGGCCTCGATCTTGGCCAGATCCAGGATGTCGTTGATCAGCGCCAGCAGGTCGTTGCCGGCGCTGTGGATGGTCTGGGCGTAGCGCACCTGCTCGGGCGTCAGATTGCCGGCCTTGTTGTCGGCCAGCAGCTTGGACAGGATCAGGCTGGAGTTGAGCGGCGTGCGCAGCTCGTGGCTCATGTTGGCCAGGAACTCGCTCTTGTACTGGCTGACCTGGGTCAGCTCCTGGGCCTGGTTCTGCAGCGTGTCCTGGGTGCGCAGCAGCTGCTCCTTCTGGTATTCCAGCTCCTGTGCCTGCTCTTCGAGCTGCGCGTTGGACTCCTCCAGGTTGGTCTGCTGCGCCAGCAGCTGCGACTGCGACTCCTGCAGTGCCCGGCTTTGCTGCTCCAGCTCCTCGTTGTTCACGCGCAGCTCTTCCTGCTGGGCCTGCAGCTCCTCGGACTGGCGCTGCGTCTCGTCGAGCAGGCCCTGCAGGCGCGCGCGGTCGAACGCTGCGCGCACCGCCTGGGCCAGTTGCTCCTCGGCGCGGCGCAGGAATTCGATGCCCTCCTCGCCCAGTGGCGAGAACAGGCCCAGCTCGACCACCGCCAGCACCGCCCCGCCCAGGGTGATGGGCATGATCACCAGCTCCCTGGGGGCGCTGCGGCCGGTGGCCGAACCCACCGGCAGATACTCGGCAGGCACGTCGCGCACCTGCATCAGGCGGCGCGATTGCAGCGCCTGCCCGATCAGCCCCTCGCCCGGGTGGATGACAGCTGCGGCGCTTTGCGGCTGCATGGCGAACACACCCACGCGCTCATAGCTGCCATGCCCCTGCGAGGCATACATGGCGCCCACCCGGGCATCGAGCCACCAGGCCAGGTATTCCAGCACGGCGGGCGCCAGCTCATGCATACGCTGCTCGCCCTGCACGCGCACGCCCATGCCCACCAGGCCGCTCTTGATCCAGCTCTCGCGCTCGCGCGAGCGGTGCTCGGCAATGGCCAGCCAGCCCCAGCCACAGATCAACACCAGCAAGATGGCGGTGCTGCCCCAGACCAGATAGTTGGCAGTGCCGAAGGCACTCTCCCAGGCGGTGCGCCGCTCCTGCAAGTCCTGGCGCTCGTCGGCCAGCAGGTCGCGCACGGCATTGCGCGTGCTCTCCATGATGACGCGCGCGTCGTTGCGCAGGACGGCCACCGCTGCCTCGCTCTGGCCCTGGCGTTGCAGTTGCAAGGCACGCGCCAGCTCCAGCATTTCCTTGTTGATCAGGCCCTGGAGCTGGTCGGCGCGCTGCTTGCGCACCAGCAAGCCACGGGTGAAGCCCTGCAGCTTGTCCAGCTCCAGCGGCAATGCTGCCTGCGCCACGGTATAGATGTTCAGCAGCTCTTCGTCATTGGTCAGCAGGAAGCCGCGCAATGCCGACTCAGCGTTCTTGACGTGTGCCCAGACCAGCTGCACCTGGGCGATGGCGTCCACCGTGGTGTTCATCTCGGCCACCACTTCGGCGCGGTCTTCGCTGGAGCGCCAGGTCAGCACGGCAATCAGCATGGCGGCCACGGCAGCCAGGGCGAATCCGGTCAACATGCGCACGGGCAAGCCGGAGCCAGGCCGTACGGTGGGCCGGGGAGGTAGCGAGGAAGCGGGCATGGATGACTTGCGGTAAGGAATGCCGCGCGATGATAGGGAGGCCCGGCCCGTGCGCCTGTAGGGCGAGGTGCCGTGCCAGCCAATTGCTCAGGTATTGACCCGGGTGGAACGGCTGTTCAATGGTGCGCCGGGGGATCGACTACCGGCACATCGACGGGCTGCGCCGGCGGGTCTTCGATCGGGATGGTGTCCGGCCAGGGGGGCTGGGGCGCCGGCTGCGGGGCGGGAGCGGACATGGCTTGCGCCCCCTCAGGGCGCAGCCCGGCTGGCCGGCGCATCGGAGGAGGCCTCATCGGGCAATTGCTGCGTCTGCACGCCGTGCGCGCGGTTGGCGTAGGTGGACAGATCACCTCCAGCGCCATAGCGCCGCGCCTGGGCGCCCGTGCCGGGGTTGGCGCGGTCGGCCTCATCGGGCCGGGAGTCGATGCGCAGGCCGTACTGATTGAAATGCCCCCGATCACGCATACGCGCGCGCTCGGCGGCGGCCAGCCGCTCATCAAGGGAGGGAGGGGTCAAAGGGTGTGTCATGGCAAGGCTCCTGTCCTGTGGAGCTTGGCAAGGACAGGCCGCCCATCCAAGGCCGGCAGCGCGCAAGGCCCTGTAGGACAGGCGCGCACCGCCCGCAGAAATCAGATCCGGCCCTCCGCCGCCGCCAGGCTGGCGCTCTGGCGCGTCCACACGTCGAGCACGAAATCGGCATCCGCAACGCTGCACGCCAGTGTCCAGGGCAGCGCAGCGCGCAGGCACTCGTGGACTTGCGCCCCACTCAGGGCGCAGCCGGCGATCGGATGGCGCCAATGGCAGGCCAGCACGGTCAGCGGCCCTTCGGACAGGGCCAGCAGCCGGGCCAGCAGCCTGTCGAGGTCGGTCGGGGCCAGGTAGTACAGCAGCTCGCTCAAGACCAGCAGATCGAAGTGCCCTGCCGGCCACTGATCCGGCAGCGCTCCCTGGACAAGCTCCACATGGGTCTGCTGGCGCAGGCGCTCACGCGCATTGGCCAGCGCCCGGGGCGAGCAATCGCTGGCCAGCAGGCGATCGCAGCGCGCGGCCAGCTCCCGGGTCAGCAGGCCCTGCGCGCAGCCCGGCTCGAAGGCGCTGGCGTAGCGCGCCTGCGGCAGGCTGGCCAGCACCAGGGCGCGCTTGCGCTGCTCGTACCAGCTGCCCTCCAGCGCCCACGGGTCGGGGCTGCAGCGATACAGCTCGTCGAAACGCCGGACGTGCCATTCGTGCTGCATCGCGATCACGTTCTCAGACGAAGAAATATTCATGCTGCCAGTGCGCGCGCTCGATGATGGCGTCATCGAGCACCGGCGGCAGCTGCGGCGAGCGCGGCAGCCACTGCGAGTGATGGGCACGCAGGGCTGCGATCTTGGCCCGGACGGCCTGGCGCGTGGCTGGCAGCGCGCACAGGCGCTGCCAGGGTATGCCCGGCGCCCCCGGGCTGGCCCAGTGCCACATCCACACCGGCGCCTGCAGCAATTCCAGCCCCAGGCGCCACGCCAGGTCGGCAGCCACGCGGCCGCAGCATTCGTGATCGGGGTGGCCATCCAGGCGCCAGGTGGTCAGCAAGGTATCGCCGGGCCGCAGCAGCTGTTGCAGCGCGGCGTGCAGACGCGAACCGGCCTGGGCTACGCCGCCATCGGGCAGGTGCAGGCGGGTGATCGGCATGTGCAGCAGGTGCAGGCGCGCCAGACCAGCGCAGCGCTCGCTGTCGCGCAGCCTGGCCAGCCAGCGCACGCCCTGGCCGGTCTCGCCGTGGCTGGCCTCGCCGTCGGTCACCGCCACCAGGTGCAGCGCCCCGCCGCAGGCTGCGTGCTGCTGCATCAGCAGGGCGCAGGCCAGCACCTCATCGTCCGGGTGCGGGGCGATGACCACCAGGCGCCGGCTCGGATCGAGCAGCGGTTCGCGGCAGACCCGCACATGCCGCCCCAGCCAGGACTGCCAGACGGCAGGCGCGATACGCGGTGCGGCAATGCGGCGCGCGGCGGGATGGCGGATGTCGTTCATAGCAGCCATCCCGGCTCGGCCAGCGTGCGCAGCGCATCGCCCAGGGCGGCATCGTCGCGCGCGCCGTGGCTTTGCCGGATGAAGACCGGCAGATCGGCTGCACGGCGCGCAAAGCCGGCGTCCAGGCACAGCGGCGCAGCGCCCAGGGCGCGGCAGGTCTCGTCGAGCACCAGCCGGGCGCAGGCTTCGACAGCTTGGCGCACGCGCAGCGCCACCAGCCGGGCATCCGCCGCCGGATGGGTGTCCAGCCAGGCCGCACCCTCGCGCAGCAGTGCCGCCGTGCTGGCCAGGGCCACATCCACACGGCCCAGAGCGGCCAGCAGGAATTGCGTCTGCGGCCTGTCCGCCGCCTGTTGTGCCGCGCGCTGCAAGGCCTGCGCCAGCGCCACTGCCGCACCATGCCAGCAGGCGGCTACACCGGCACCGCCCTGCCAGAAACCGGGCCGCTGCAGATAGGCACCGGGCGCGCCGACCAGCGTGACCGGCACTTCGTGAAACCCCACGCTGGCGCTGGCACTGGCCGCCATGCCGACGGCCTGCCAGGGCTGCGGGTCGATATCGACGCCGGGCTGGCGCAGCGCCACGGCCACCAGTTGCGGCGCCTGGGCATCCGGCGCCCACGCGGTCAGCAGGGCATGGCTGACATCGGCAGCGCCCGAGCACCAGGCCTTGGTGCCGCTGATGCGCGCTGTGGCAGCGCTCTCGTCCGGTTCCAGGTGGACACGGGCGTGGGGCGCCTCGGCAGCCCAGACGGCCCACAGCCGGGGCACATCCCGAGCCAGCCCCGGCTCCAGCGCGGCCTGTCCTGCCCACAGTTCATGCAGGATGGCCAGGGCGTCGGTATGGCCCTCGTACAGCTTGGCCAGGGACAGGTCGCTGGCGCCCACGGCGGCCAGGGCCTGCCAGCGCGCCAGCGTGGCGCCTCGGGCCGGCAGCGGCAGCGCATCCAGGCCCAGCTCGACCAGCCGGCGCAACCGGGCTGCTGGCGGGCCGCTGGCGCTGGCGCCGTCGCGCTCCAGCGCCTGTTGCAGGCACGCCACCAGCGGCTGAGCAACCACTGCAGCCCCAGTCGCAGGGTGTGCCGAATGCGCCGGGCGCGCTGTCTGTGCGCTCATGCCCAGCCCTCCAGGGCGATGAACGCTGCGCCCTGCACCTGCTGGCGCAGCCTGGCCAGATGCGCGCCAAAACCCTCGGGCGCCCGGCAGTCCAGCCGGGCGCTGGTCTGCACGCGGGGCCGGTTCGACCAGGCAATGCGGGCGCCGCTGGCCTGCAGGGCGCGCACCAGCGCCACATCCTCATGGGCGCGCAGCGGCGCAAAACCGCCGGCGCGCTCGTAGGCGCGTGCGCATACCCCAAGGTTGGCGCCGTGGATATGGCGGTGGCCAGGCGCATCGCGATAACGACTCTCGTACCGGGTGCGCAAGCCGCTGTCGCCGGCACTCCAATCCGCCACCTCGACGGTGCCGCAAACGCAGTGCGCGGCCTCGCCCAACTGCGCGGCGATCCAGTCGGGCGCCACCACGCTGTCGGCATCGGTGAAGCTGAGCCAGCGCGCACCCTGCGCCAGCGCGACTGCGGCACCCAGCGCACGCGCCAGGCCCACATTGCGCGCGCGCAGCCCGATGACCTGCACCGGCCAGCCCTGGGCAATGCGGGCCGTGCCATCTCGGCAATCGTCCAGCACCACGATGATGCGCACCTCCTCGCCGCCCAGCTGCGTGCAAGCGCCGGCCCGGCTCAGCGAACGCAGGCATTCGCCCAGGCGCATCTCCTCGTTGTGCGCGGGGACGATGGCGGCAATCATGCGGCGCTCCTGGACGGAGCACGGGCGGGCAGGAATGGCAAGGACATGGGCGCAAGCTGGTCGATTCGGGATGGCGCGATGCTAGAAAGCACCCCCCGGCGCCCCTGTAGGACAAGCCGTGCTGCGGCCATGCGCCGCCGGCGCATCCGCCGGTGCGCCGCAGGATGGCATGGCAGCACAGTTGCTTGTGCAACGCAACTACAGCCAGGCCCGGCGCCGGAAGAACCAGAGCATCCCGGCCACGATGGCGCTCATGAGCGCCAGCACGTACAGATAGCCGTAGCGCCAGTGCAGCTCGGGCATGTTCCAGCGGCTGGCGGTGTCGAAGTTCATGCCGTACAGGCCGGTAATGAAGGTCAGCGGCAGGAAGATGGTGGCCACCACGGTGAGCGCCTTCATGATGTTGTTCATGCGCTGGCTGACCGCCGACAGATACACGTCCAGCAGGCTGGAGGCCATCTCGCGGTAGGTTTCGACGAAGTCGATGATGACCACGCTGTGGTCGTGGCAGTCGCGCAGATAGACGCGCGTGGCCTCGTTGATGCAGGGCGCGTCGTCGCGCATCAGGGCCGCGATGACCTCGCGCTGCGGCCACCAGGCGCGGCGCATGACGATCAGCTCGCGCTTGGCGTAGTGCAGCCGGTTGCGCGCCTCCTGGTTGGCGTCGAGCAAGATCTCGTCCTCCAGCGCCTCCAGCTCGTCGCCCAGCGCGTCGAGCAGCGGAAAGCCCGAGTCCACGATGGTGTCCAGCAGCGCATACAGCAGATAGTCCGCGCCCAGGCGGCGGATCTTGCCGCCGGCGCGAATGCGCTGGCGCACCGGCTCGAACACGTCGCGCTCGCCGTCGTGGATGCTGACCACGAAGTTGCTCCCCAGGAACAGGCTGAGCTGATCGACCTGGCAGACCTCATCCTGGCTGTCGCGCCGCACCAGATTCAGGATGACGAACTGGTGGGCGTCGTAGGCCTCGGCCTTGGCGCGCTGGCCCCGGTGCAGCACGTCTTCGAGCGCCAGCGGGTGCAGGCCGAAGGCCTGTTGCAAATCCTGCAACTGCTGCGCGCTAGGCATCCCCTGCAGGTGCAGCCAGACGACGCCAGGCGTCTGATCGGCGGCTGCAGCGGCTGCTCCAGCGGCCTCGATGGCGGCGCCCGGCTGCTCGTGGACATCGCCCGTGCCGGCGTAGTGCAGCAGCAGGGATTGTGCGGGTGCGGGGGCTGCGCCCTCGTGCGGGCGAGCAGCGGCGGCGAAGGAACCCGGCGCACTGCCGGGGCGATTGGTGCGGCGGCGCAGCGCCTGCCGGCGCAGGGCGCGCAAACGGGTGGTGATGGGGTGCTTCACGCCATCAGGATGCCATGCAGGTCTGCCTGGGCGGGTCAGCCGGCAGCACAACAGCTGCTAGGAGCTGAAAAATTGATAGCAGCTACCGCTTATCCCTCAAGGGTTTGAGGCGGTTTTGTTTGCAAATGAACGTAGAACGGCACAGGCTCCAGACAGAGCACGTCATATTTGCGCATCTTGCGCTTGTCGATGAAGCCGAGTTGGTGCAAGGCGGCAGCGAGCGCGCGCCGGTCATTCGACCGTCACGCTCTTGGCCAGGTTGCGCGGTTTGTCCACATCCGTCCCGCGCGCGCAGGCCGTGTGGTACGCCAGCAATTGCAGCGGCACGACGTGCAAGAGCGGCGACAGCACGCCGTAGTGCTCGGGCATCCGGATGACGTGGATGCCCTCGCTGCTGGCGATGCGCGTGTCGGCGTCGGCCAGCACGTACAGCACGCCGCCGCGCGCGCGCACTTCCTGGATGTTGCTCTTGAGCTTTTCCAGCAACTGGTCGTTGGGCGCCACGGTCACCACCGGCATCTGGTCGGTGACCAGCGCCAGCGGGCCATGCTTGAGTTCGCCCGCCGGGTAGGCCTCGGCATGGATGTAGCTGATCTCCTTGAGCTTGAGCGCGCCCTCCAGCGCAATCGGGTAGTGCAGGCCCCGGCCCAGGAACAGCGCGTTTTCCTTGCGCGCAAAGTCCGCCGCCCAGCTGATGAGCAGCGGCTCCAGCGCCAGCACGGCCTGCAGCGCCACGGGCAGATGGCGCAGGGCCTGCAGGTGCTGCGCCTCCTGCTGCTCATTCAGCCGGCCGCGCGACTGCGCCAGCGCCAGGGTCAGCAAAAACAGCCCGGCCAGCTGCGTCGTGAAGGCCTTGGTCGAGGCCACGCCGACTTCGACGCCGGCGCGGGTGATGTAGGCCAGCTCGCACTCGCGCACCATGGCGCTGGTGGCCACGTTGCACACGGTGAGCGTGCGTCGCATCCCCAGCTTTTGCGCGTGGCGCAGCGCCGCCAGGGTGTCCGCCGTCTCGCCCGATTGGCTGATGGTCACCACCAGCGTGCGCGCATCGGGGACACTGGCGCGGTAGCGGTATTCGCTGGCGACTTCGACCTGCGTGGGGATGGCGGCGATGTCCTCCAGCCAGTAGCGCGCCACCAGGCCACTGTAGTAGCTGGTGCCGCAGGCCAGGATCAGCACCCGGTCGATGTCCTTGAAGACGCGCCAGGCCGCCGTCTGCGCGCCATCGAACAGCTCGGGCACGATGGCCTGAATGCCGTCCAGCGTGTCGGCCAGGGCGCGCGGCTGCTCGAAGATTTCCTTTTGCATGTAGTGCCGGTACGGCCCCAGCTCCGCCGCGCCGCTGTGCGCCAGCACGGTGCGCACCGGGCGCGCAGCCGCGTCCAGCGCCTGCTGGCCATCGGCGCCAAAGATCCAATAGCGGCCCAGCTGCAGATCGACCAGATCGCCCTCCTCCAGATAGACGATCTGGTCGGTGACGCCGGCCAGCGCCATGGCGTCGCTGGCCAGGAAGTGCTCGGCAGCGCCCGCGCCCTCGGCCTGGCCGATGCCCAGCACCAGCGGCGAGCCGGCGCGTGCGCCGACCACGCGCTGCGGCTCGTCGCGGTGCAGCACGGCAATGGCAAAGGCGCCGGCAAGCCGCGCCACCGCCGCGCGCACGGCAGCGAACAGATCGCCGTCGTAGAGGCTGTCCACCAGATGGGCGATGACCTCGGTGTCGGTCTGGCTGGCAAAGACGTAGCCGCGCTGCTCCAGTTCGGTGCGCAGGGCCTCGTGGTTCTCGATGATGCCGTTGTGTACCAGCGCGACGCGGCCCGGGCGCTCGGCCTCGGCCACCGGGGCCACGCCCGGGCCATGACTGAAGTGCGGGTGCGCGTTGTGGACTTGCGGCGCGCCGTGCGTGGCCCAGCGCGTGTGGGCGATGCCGGTGCCGGCCTGCAGCCCGGTCTGCTCGACCTGCGCCATCAGCTCGGCCACGCGCGCCGTGCTGCGCGCACGCACCAGGCCGCCGCCAGCGCCCCCAACTGCATCGGGCAGACTGCCGCCCTGCACGGCCACGCCGCAGGAGTCATAGCCCCGGTACTCCAGCCGCTGCAGGCCCTGCACCAGGATGGGAACGATGTTGCGCTGCGAAACAGCGCCGACGATGCCGCACATGAACACTCTCCGATTCGATGAGTTGTGAATGCTAGAGGGCGTCTGGTGAAAGAAAAATTCTTTTTGCCGCTGGTTTTGCCCGATTTCTCGATCGCGCGCTGCTAGTGAAATTTTCCATCTCATATCATCCGTAAATGGAATTTGAATTCACCACTGATCTGCTGGATCTGCGCCTGCTCGACCAGTTGCAGCGCGATGCCTCGCTGAGCAACCAGGCGCTGGCCGAGCGGCTGGGCATCTCCCCGGCCACCTGCCTGCGCCGCGTGCGCCGGCTGCTGGGCAGCGGCCTGATCGAGCGCCAGGTGGCCATCGTCCAGCCCGAGCGCCTGGCCGCCGTGCAGGGCCACGGGCTGACGGCGATTGCCGAGGTCTCGCTGGATCGCCAGGGCGCCGAGCACCTGGACGCCTTCGAGGCGCGCGCCGTGGCCGAGGACGCGGTGCAGCAATGCTGGCGCGTCTCGCCCGGGCCGGACTTCGTGCTGCTGGCCCAGGTGGCCGACATGCCGCAGTGGCTGCTGCTCACCCAGCGTCTGTTCACCCAGGATGCCAACGTCCGCAACGTGCGCACCTTCTTTGCCACCAGGCGCGCAAAATTCGAGACAAAACAGCCGATTTCCCTTGTCCAGCAAGCGTGAGCAGCTATCAATCCGGGAGTTCAAGCACTCTGTTGGGTTGGAGGTTGGGGGTTGGGGGTTGTACGTGGTGCGTGGAGCCACGCCCAATCGCCTGTCAGGGCCGCCCCTTGACCTACAGCCGTAGCGGCTGCATCTGGCTACATTGGCGACCATCAGCCGTGGGCGACGCGCCTGCGGTCGGCCCAGCATGGAGGACGCATGGAGTTCAAGGACTACTACAAGACCCTGGGCGTAGCCCGGGACGCGACGGCTGACGACATCAAGAAGGCCTATCGCAAGCTGGCACGCAAATACCACCCCGACGTGAGCAAGGAAGCGGACGCCGCCGCCCGCATGGCCGAGGTCAACGAGGCCAACACCGTCCTGTCCGACCCGGAAAAGCGCGCGGCCTACGACCAGCTGGGCCGGGCTGCGCCGCATGGCGCCGGTCAGGGCTTTCGGCCACCGCCCAACTGGGATGCGGGCTTCGAGTTCACTGGCGCGCCGGGTGGCGCCGAGGGCATGGATGGCGCGCAGTTCAGCGATTTCTTCGAGGAGCTGTTTGGTCGCGCGCAGCGCGCCCGCCATGCCGGGCCGGCGGGTGGCAGCGGCCCGCGCGAGCAGCGCGGCAGCGACCATCACGCGCGCATCGAGCTGGAGCTGCCCGACGCCTACCACGGCGCCGAGCGCACCCTGAGCCTGCGCGGCGCGCACCTGGACGCGCAGGGCCGGCTGGTCAACCAGGAGCGCCAGTTGCAGGTCACCATCCCCAAGGGCGTGCGCGAGGGCCAGCTGATCCGCCTGGCCGGCCAGGGCGCGCCTGGCCTGGGCGGCGCGCCGGCGGGCGACTTGTTCCTGGAGGTGCAATTCCGGCCCGACGCGCGCTGGCGTGCCGAGGATCGCGACGTCTATCAGAACGTGCCGGTCGCGCCCTGGGAGGCCGAGCTGGGCGGGCCGATCGAAGTCACCACGCCCGGCGGCCAGACCGT
Source organism: Melaminivora jejuensis (assembly GCF_017811175.1). Classification (NCBI taxonomy): domain Bacteria; kingdom Pseudomonadati; phylum Pseudomonadota; class Betaproteobacteria; order Burkholderiales; family Comamonadaceae; genus Melaminivora; species Melaminivora jejuensis. The sequence goes on along the minus strand of NZ_JACWIJ010000002.1, from coordinate 3,611,027 downwards.
GGAGGTGACCGTGCCGGCGCGCTGGAAGCCGGGGCGCAAGCTGCGCCTGAAAGAGCGCGGCATTCCGGCGGCGACGCCGGGCGATCTGTATCTGGAGCTGCAGGTGGTGCTGCCGGCAGCCAGCACCGAGGCGCAGCAACAGGCCTGGCGCGATCTGGCCCGCGCCTATCCCGCCTTCAACCCGCGCAGCACGCAAGGAGCATGAACATGGCAGCGCACAAATTTCTCGACAACACCCTGGCCGAGCTGCTCGACGAGCACATGCGCCTGTCCCTGGAGGAGCTGGCCCGGGCCTGTTGCGTGCCCCCGGCCTGGGTGGTCGAACGTCTGGAAGCCGGCCTGATCCAGGGTGAGCAGACCCAGGGCCGCTGGCTGTTCAGCAGCACCTGCGTAGTGCGCGCCCGGCGCCTGGCGCGGCTGGAATCCACCTTCGATGCCGATCCGCAACTGGCCGGCCTGACGGCAGACCTGATCGAGGAGGTGACGCAGCTGCGCCAGCGCCTGCGCCAGCTGCAGGCCGGGCAGAGCGGGCTGCAGGAGGCCCGTCAGCCCTGAACGCCCGACCCTGAAAGGCGGGCCAGCAGCAGACAACCTGCACCGGCCCCGGCTTCAGAAGCCGCGCGCTTCAACGGCAGCCCGCCAGTTGCGTCCAGTCGGTCAGGGGGCCCAGATCGCCCCAGGCAGCCCCGGGCACGCCCTGGAAGCGCAGTTGGGCATCGGCCTGGCTGAAGCTCAGGATGCTGCCGCCGCCACTGGCATAGAGGCGGTAGCGCTGGCCAGGCACATCGGTGCGCGTGAAGGTCGGCGGCGCCAGCAGCTCGGGCACGGTGCGCTCGGCCCAGTTCATGACGCACTCGGCCTGCGCGTCCTGCGGCGACAGGGCGCTGCCCGACACCTGCACGCGCAGCGCCTGGCTCCACTCGGCATAGTGGCCGTACAAGCCCTGGCGGCCCTGCAGCAACACGCTGTCGCCAGCACCAGCGCCGAACTGGAAGCGGCCCGCCGGGGCCGGTGCCGGCGGCGTCGCGCCCAGCACCTGCCGGGTGCCGGTCAGCTCGATGTCGTCGATGTACCAGCCGATGCCGGCTTCGGTCTGCGGGTAAAAGCCCGCGCTGCCCTCGACCGCATAGCGCCAGCGCACCTGGATGGTGCGATCGGCATAGGCGGCCAGCGGGATGGTGCGACGCGAAAAGCCGCGTTCCCACTGGTTCGGCCCCTGCCCGGCCTGGCGGTAGATTTCCTGCCAGGTCAGGCCCTCGTCCTGCGAGACCTCGACCAGCGCCAGCTGGGAGGTGGTGGCCAGGCCCAGCCGGCTGGAGAAGCTCAGCTGCGCGGAGCTGTCGGGCACCAGCAGCTCGCGCCACTGCAGCACCTGGTCGCGCCAGGCCGGATGGGCCAAGTGGAAGGAGCGCGCACCACTGGCCTTGTCATCGCCGGTCACGACCGCATAGCCGGGTGATGTGTCGGCCAGCCAGGCCGCGGAGTCGGCCTCGACGTCCTCGCGCAGGATGGCCGGATCGGCCAGGCTGACGGCCCGCCACTGCAGATCGGCGCCGGCCACCGTGGGCGCCAGGGCGTACTCGGCTGCCTGCCCCGCCGCCAGCGCTGCCGGGCCTTGCGGCGTAGCCAGTGGCACGCCGACCGCCGGGTCGAACACCGTGACTTGGTAGCTGAAGCTGCGCGGCTGGCCGCCGACCAGCACGTTGTCCACCTGCACGGCATAGACGGTGTCCTGCGCCGGCCTGGCCCAGCTCATGCCGTCGCGGTAGCTGCCGGGCAGCCAGGCCAGGGTGTTTTCACCGAAGCCATTGCTCACCGGCTCCAGCCGGGTGGCGATCTGCTGGCCGTTTTCCGTCATGCGCACCGTGGCCTGGGAGAAGTCGGCGTTCGGGTAGGACAGCGACCAGCGCGGATAGACCTGCGTCCAGGGCGCATAGCCCGGCGGCGGCCAGGCCACGAAGTCATCGCGCACGGCAGGGCGTGGGTCGCGCAAATGCGCGTCAAACACCCACAGGGCGTTGGCCGGCGTGGCACCCTCCTGCCCTTCCGGGGCGGCGTCGCCCACGCCCATGACGCGCGTTTGCGGGTACAGCACCCAGCGGCGATGGCCCAGGGGGCGTTGCTGTCGCCAAAATCTTGCATGTAGCCGGCGGCTACCGCCTGCGCGCCGGCCGAGCCCAGGCCCAGGTTGGAGTTGGCCGCGCCCTCGGCACCCTCGGGGCTGTAACAGGCCCAGGAGGCGTCGGGGAAGTGGCTGAGCTGCCTTTGCGCCGACATCATCAGCGCGGTCTGCTGCGCCTTGCGGCTGAAGCCCTCGTCCAGCACCACCGCCGCCGGCACCCCGGCCATGGCGCGGAACCAGTTGATGCGCCGCTGCGTGGCCTGCTGGTAAGCCACGCTGGTGCTGCCCGGGTCGCAGCGCGTCACGCTGCCCGTCCAGCCGCTGGACACGCCCTGCGAGGATGCGAACACCGAGGCATAGAACAGCCGCACGGCCTCGCGGTCGTGGGTGTTGACGGCATAGCCCGGGGCCGCCTCGCCCAGGAAGCGGGCGCGCGGCGCGGCCTGGCGCTGCAGGCGCTCGGTCTGCTGCACCGTCGGCGCCGTGGGCGCCTGGGGGCCGACCAAAATAGTCCGGGCGCCGCCTGGCGCCGCATCGGCGGGCTGGGCCGTGGCCAGGCCACCCGCGCCCCACAACGCCAGCAGCAGCGGTGCCAGCACAGCCGGTTCAGGTCGAAACAAGGGAGTCATCGAAAAATTCCGCACCAGGAAGATGTATGAACGAAAGCCGGAAAAACCAAGCAGGCCGGCGCCCGGCCAGTGTCAGGCAGGCGGGGCTGCCGGCCAGTCCAGCTCGACCCGGCAGCCCTGGCCCGCTGCGGCGCTGATGCGGATGTCTGCCGCGTGGCGGCGGGCGATCTCGCGGCACAGCGCCAGCCCCGTGCCCAGGCCTTCGAATTCGGCCTCGCGGTGCAGGCGCTCGAACAGGCCGAACAGCTGCTGCGCGCGCTGCGGATCGAAGCCTGCGCCGTCATCCTCGATGCTAAGGCGTACCCGGCCGTTCAGGGCGCCGGCCTGTATGGCGATGTGCGCCGGGTCACGCCCCCGGGTGAATTTCAGGGCGTTGTCCAGCAGTTGCACCAAGGCGCTGCGCAGCAGGGCCGGATCGGCCAGCAGCCAGGGCATGGCCGGCTGCACCTGCCAGCACACTGCGCGATCCGCAGCGCGCTCGCTCAACTGCGCCTGCACCTGCGCCACCAGGCGGGTGGTGTCCACGGGCTGCGGCTGCAGCGGGGCCGTGGCCGCCTCGTGCAGCGCACGCAGGGCATCGAGCATGGCGGCCATGCGCCGCGCCGAGCGCTCCATGGTGGCCATGCAGTCCAGCGCCTCGGCCACCTGTTGCGGCGCCTGGGGCAGCTCGCCGCGCAATTCGTCCAGCAACTCGCGCACCAGGACGCCGTAGGAGGTCACATGGCGCAGCGGCGCGCGCAGGTCATGCACCACGCGCGCCATGAAGGCCTGCTGCGCGGCCAGCAGTTCGGCGTTGTGCTGGCGCAGTCGGGCCAGTTCGCCGGCTGCTCCGCCCGCCGCCTCAGCCGGGTGACCCTGCGCGGGCCCGGCCCCGGGCCGGGACTGTCCAGGCTCAGGAAAGTCCCCCGCGCTCATGGCTGCGACTGCGGTGGCGTCTTGCTCGGCCTTTTCCAGTTGGTGATGCTCACCTGGCGCCCACGCGCCACGCTCAGGGCGCCGGCAGGCGTGTCCTTGGTGATGGTGGAGCCGCCCGCCACCGTGCCGCCAGCGCCCAGGGTCAGCGGCGCCACCAGCACGCAGTTGCTGCCCACGTGGACATCGGCCTCGATCACCGTGCGGTGCTTGTGGGCACCGTCGTAATTGGCGGTGATGCTGCCGGCGCCGTAGTTGACGCGCGCGCCCACGCTGGCGTCGCCCAGATAGGCCAGGTGGTTGGCCTTGGCGCCGTCGGCCAGTTGCGCATTCTTGACCTCGACGAAGTTGCCGATGTGGACATCGCGCCCCAGCTGCGTGCCCGGGCGCAGCCGGGCAAACGGCCCGACCAGCGCGCCCGCGCCGACCTGCACGCCGGCGGCCTCGCCGTCGATGTGCGTGTAGGGATGGATGACGGCGCCGGCCTCGATGCGGGCGTTGGCGATGTGGCAATAGGCACCGATGCGCGCGCCGGCGCCGACCTCCACCCGGCCCATGAAGATGCAGCCAACGTCGATTTCCACGTCCTGCCCGCAGACCAGCTCGCCGCGCGTGCCGCTGCGCGCGTCCTGGCGCAGATCGAAGCGCGCCGGATCGAGCAGGCGCACGCCCTGCTCCATCAGGGCCTGCGCCTGGCGCTGCTGGTGCGCGCGCTCCAGCTGCGCCAGTTGCGCCGGGCTGTTCACGCCCTCGACCTGCAGCGCGTCCTGGATGCGGTGTGCGACCACCGCCACCCCCTCCTGCACGGCCTGGGCCACGATATCGGTCAGGTAGTACTCGCCCTGGGCGTTGCCGTTGGACAGCCGCGCCAGCCAGGGCGCCAGCCAGCGCGCCGGCACGGCCATGATGCCGCTGTAGATCTCGGTGATGGCGCGCTGCGCATCGCTGGCGTCCTTGTGCTCGACGATGCGCTGCACGGCATCGCCCGCGCCGCGCACGATGCGGCCATAGCCGGTCGGATCGGGCAGGCTCACGCTGAGCAGGGCCAGGCGCTCGGGCCGGGCGGCGGCCAGCAGCGCGGCCAGCGTGTCGGCCCGGGTCAGCGGCACGTCGCCCGAGAGCACCAGCACCGTGCCGTCGCCGGCCAGCGCCGGCAGCGCCTGCTGCACGGCGTGGCCTGTGCCCAGCTGCGGCTCCTGGCGTGCGGTTTTCAGGTCAAATCCGGCTCCAGCCCTTGTCCAGTCAGCGCAGGCAGCTTCCACTTCTGTAGCGCCGTGGCCGGTCACTACGACCACCCGGCGCGGCGCCAATTGCGCCGCCTGATCCAGCACATGGTGCAGCAGGGGCCGGCCAGCCAGGCGCTGCAGCACCTTGGGCAGGCGGCTTTTCATGCGCGTGCCACGGCCTGCGGCCATGATGATGATGTCCAGGGGAGAGGTCATTGGGTCGGTCTGCAAAAAGGCCAGGAGTGCGGCCTCGGGAATCTAATTTGATAGCTGCTGGCGCTTGCCTGGCAAGGGTTTGAGCCGATTTTCATGCAAAACTACAAGCTGGCAGCAGGAGCCGGCGCCCAGCCAGCCTGGCGGCAAGCATAGCCGTGTGCGGCGCGTGCCTGGCGCCTGTCTGCCCTCTGATCCAGATCAAAGACCGATCACGACCACGGGACAACCCTGGCATGGGCCGCGTCCGGGGTGCGCATCCTGCAGGCAAAAACCCTGATGGAGACATACCCATGACCTTCATGCCCTGGACAGCACAGCTCGAACTCGGCTTGCCCCTGATCGACCAGCAGCACCGCCAGCTGGTCAACCTGACCAATGCGCTGCATGACGAACTCAGCAGCAGCGCCCCCAGCCGCGCGCGCATCGGCGAGGTGCTGGAGGGCCTGGTGGACTACACGCACAACCATTTCATCGTCGAGGAAGTGCTGTTCGAGGAGCACAGCTACAGCGAAACAGCCGCCCACAAGGCCGAGCACGATGGCTTCACCCGGCGGGCCATGGACTTGCTGATGCGCTTCGACGAGGGCCAGGAAGTCACGCTGGAGGCGCTGGACTTTCTCAAGGCCTGGCTGATCCACCACATCTGCAAGGTGGATCGGGCCTATCTGCCCGCCCTGCGCGCCGCGCTGCAAGCACAGAGCGCGCGCCAGGAGCAACAGCAAAGCCGCAGGGAGGAGGCTCGGGGCGAGGCCGCACTGCAGGCTGCCTGATATCCTGCCGCCGCCCTGCCCCTCAAGCCAGGTGTACGCGCGCGAACTTGCGCTTGCCGACCTGCACCACGTAGCTGCCGGCCTGCAGCCTCAGGCCCCGGTCGCTGACCGTGCCGCCATCGACGCGCACGCCGCCGCCGTCGATCAGCCGGCTGGCTTCGCTGGTGGACGGCGCCAGGCCCGCCTGCTTGAGCAGCGCGCCTATGCCCAGGGGCGCGCCGGACAGCGCCACCTCGGGGATGTCATCCGGGATGCCACCACGGCTGCGGTTGTGAAAATCCAGCTCGGCTGCATCGGCGGCGACCGCGCTGTGAAAGCGCGTCGTGATCTCGCGCGCCAGCATGACCTTGGCATCCTTGGGGTTGCGCCCGCCCTCGACTTCGGCGCGCAGGGCGGCGATCTCGGCCAGGCTCCTGAACGACAGCAGCGTGTACCAGTCCCACATCAGCGTGTCCGAGATCGATAGCACCTTGGCGAACATGGTGTTGGCGTCCTCGGTGATGCCGATGTAGTTGCCCTTGGACTTGGACATCTTGTCCACCCCGTCCAGGCCGACCAGCAGCGGCATGGTCAGCACGCACTGCGGCTCCTGGCCGTATTCCTGCTGCAGATGCCGGCCCATGAGCAGGTTGAACTTTTGATCCGTGCCGCCCAGCTCCAGGTCGGCCTTGAGCGCCACCGAGTCGTAGCCCTGCAAGAGCGGATACAGAAATTCATGCAGGCTGATGGAGCTGCCGTCGGTGAAGCGCTGATGAAAATCGTTTCGCTCCATCATGCGCGCCACGGTGTAGCGGGCGGCCAGCTCGATCATGCCGCGTGCGCCCAGTCTGTCGCTCCACTCGCTGTTGTAGCGGATCTCGGTGCGCGCTGGATCGAGCACCTTGGCCGCCTGGGTGTAGTAGGTCTCGGCATTGAGCTTGATCTGCTCGGGGGTCAGCGGCGGGCGCGTGCTGTTGCGCCCGGACGGGTCGCCGATCAGGCTGGTGAAGTCGCCAATCAGAAAGATGACCTGGTGGCCCAGATCCTGCAGCTGGCGCATCTTGTTGAGTACCACGGTGTGGCCCAGGTGGATGTCGGGCGCCGTGGGATCCAGGCCCAGCTTGATGCGCAGCGGCTGCCCCGTGGCCTGCGAGCGCGCCAGCTTCTTCGCCCACTCGTCTTGCGGCAGCAATTCATCGACGCCGCGCAGCGACACTTCGAGCGCTTGGCTGACAGCGGCATCGGGCAGGAAAGTTGTAACGGCTGCTTGATTCATAAGGGTTTCCAGGGGTGTCTGCAGGACACGACCGACTATACTTGCCGGCACTTTTGCTGCGGTGGATTCTAGTGGCCCGCCCACTTGTCCGGCCTTTGCGCCTTCAGCCGCTGTCCGTATTTGCCGTGTCTCCCGCCTGAGCCGCCCCGCACCGTTGCCACGGCGCCGCGACTCCTCCACAGGCCCGCAGACACCACCAGCCTGGGGTAAGACTTTTGTTGAAAAGCAACCTGACCGCCGCCTGCGTGGCCCTCGCCAACCAAGTCGCACAGACCCTCCAGCAGCACCCCAAACGCATCACCGCCGCCATCGCCGCCGTCCTGCTCACAGGTGGCGGCGGAGCTTTTGCCGTGGCCTCGCTGGGCCCGGATGCTGCCGACCTGCCGGTCAGCACCGTGCAGGAAAGCGTCGAATCGCTGGCCGGCGACGTGAGCCTGGCCAGCCTGCTGGACAGCAACCCGGGCTTTTCGCTGTACCGCTCGGATGTCTCGCGCCACGCCGACACGGCGGAAGCCATGCTGGAGCGCCTGGGCGTGGCCGACCCGGCGGCCTCGGCCTTTTTGCGCAGCAACGACCTGGTGCGCCAGAACCTGCTGGGCCGCGCCGGCCGTGCGCTGACGCTGGAGGCCACTGACGACCACCGGCTGCAGCGCCTGGTGGCGCGCTGGGCGCTCGATGATTCCGCCAACTTCAAGCGCCTGGTGGTCGAGCGCAGCGCCGATGGCAGCTTCGCCGCCCGCCTGGAAAACGCCCCGCTGACCGTGGGCACCCGACTGGCCGGCGGGGTGATCCGCTCCTCGCTGTTCGCCGCCACCGACGCCGCCGCCATCCCCGACACCGTGGCCGTGCAGATCGCCGAGATCTTCTCCAGCAACATCGACTTTCGCCGTTCGCTGAGGAAGGAAGACCGTTTTTCCGTGGTCTATGAAACCCTGGAAGCCGATGGTGAGCCGCTGCGCACCGGCCGGGTGCTGAGCGCCGAGTTCCACAACAATGGCAAGACCTTCAACGCCCTGTGGTTCCAGGAGCCGCAGGCCGCCAAGGGCGCCTACTACACGCTGGACGGCCAGAGCATGGGCCGCGCCTACCTGACCTCGCCCGTAGCCTATACCCGCATCTCCAGCGGCTTTGCCATGCGGATGCACCCCGTCCAGAAAACCTGGCGCGCCCACCTGGGCACCGACATGGCAGCGCCCAGCGGCACCCCGGTGCGCACCGTGGGCGATGGCGTGGTGGACTTCGCCGGCGTGCAAAACGGCTACGGCAATGTGGTCTATGTCAAGCACCAGAACCAGCACGTCACGGTCTATGCCCACCTGAGCCGCATCGACGTGCAAAAGGGCCAGCGGGTCGGTCAGGGCGACACCATCGGCGCCGTGGGCGCCACCGGCTGGGCCACCGGGCCGCACCTGCACTTCGAGTTCCGGGTCAACGGCCAGCACCAGGATCCCATGGCCATCGCCCGCCAAAGCGAGGCGGCGCAACCGGTCTCGGCAGCCTCGCGCAAGAGCTTCGATGCGCTGGCCGACAACATGCGCGTGCTGCTGTCATCGGCCACGCTGGTGCAGCAGGCCAGCGCCGAGTGACCATCGGGCTGGCCATAGCGTGATGCCCGGTGCCGGCAACGACCGGGACAGCGCAGCGGGCTGGTACATCGGTCTGATGTCCGGCACCTCGCTGGACGGCGTGGACGGCGTGCTGGCCGAGATTTCCACGTCAAAATGCGCTGTAAGCGGCTACCAGTCAGCGCCGCTAGCTCCTGAAACAAGAGCACAGCTGCTGGCCCTGAACACCCCTGGCGGCAGCGACGAGCTGCACCGCGCCGCCCTGGCGGCCAATGCCCTGGCGCGCACCTACGCCGACGTGGTGCAGGCCCTGCTGGCCGCTGCCGGCCTGCCGGCGGGTGCGGTGCGCGCCATCGGCGCCCACGGCCAGACCGTGCGCCATCAGCCACAGCTGCACGACGGCAGCGGCTACACCCTGCAACTGCTCAACCCCGCCCTGCTGGCCGAGCGCAGCGGCATCACCGTGGTGGCCGACCTGCGCAGCCGCGACGTGGCCGCCGGCGGCCAGGGCGCGCCGCTGGTGCCGGCCTTCCACCGGCAGATGTTCGGCCAGCCCGGGCGCAGCGTGGCCGTGCTGAACCTGGGCGGCATCGCCAACCTGAGCCTGCTGGCGGGCGATGGCAGCGTGCTGGGCTTCGATTGCGGGCCGGCCAATGTGCTGCTCGACCTGTGGTGCGCGCGCCATACCGGCCAGCCCTATGACGCCGCCGGCGCCTGGGCACGCGGGGGCAACGTTCTGCCCGCGCTGCTGCAGGTCATGCTGCAGGAGCCATTTCTGGCCGCCGCGCCGCCCAAGAGCACCGGGCGCGACCTGTTCCACGACGTCTGGCTGCAGGCCGCGCTGTCCGCCAGCGGCTGCCGGCAGGGGCCGGCGCGGGACGTGCAGGCTACCTTGGCCGAGTTCACCGCGCAGGCCAGCGCCCGGCACCTGCAGCGCCACGCGCCCGATTGCACGCTGCTGATCGTCTGCGGCGGCGGCGCGCTGAACGGGCACCTCATGCAGCGGCTGCAGGCGCTGCTGCCGCAATTGGCCGTGCAGACATCCGACGTCCACGGCTTGGCGCCGCTGCAGGTCGAGGCCGCCGCCTTTGCCTGGCTGGCGCACCAGTGCCTGGCCGGCCTGCCCGGCAACCTGCCCGCCGTGACCGGCGCGCGCGGCCCGCGCATCCTGGGCGCCATCCACCCGGCCTGAGAGCGTGTTTACGATCCCCGCGCGGGTGCGCGAGCGCGGCCTCGGGCGGTCTGCGGCGTTGCAAATCCTCGCGATAGCACGGGCTATCGCTGCGGTTTGCGCCTGGCAACCCATCCCGATCCGCACCCGCGCCCCTGCGCGCGGAGATCGTAAACACGCTCTGAGGGCGCGGCCAGCCACGGCTGCGCACGGCCCAAAAAGAAACCGCCCGAAGGCGGTTGCAGGCCGGAGCGGCGCAGTCAGCAGCCGCTCGATCAGTGCTCGGTCGGCGAGAAGCTGGAGCCGCAGCCGCAGGTGGTCTCGGCGTTGGGGTTCTTGATGACAAACTGCGCGCCCTGCAGGTCTTCCTTGTAGTCGATCTCCGCGCCGACCAGGTACTGGAAGCTCATGGCATCGATCAGCAGCGACACGCCATTCTTGGTCATGGTGGTGTCGTCGTCGTTGGTGATCTCGTCGAAGGTGAAGCCGTACTGGAAGCCCGAGCAGCCGCCGCCCTGCACGAACACGCGCAACTTCAGGTCAGGGTTGCCCTCCTCGGCGATCAGCTCGGCCACCTTGTTGGCGGCACTTTCGGTGAAGAGGATGGGGCGGGCATTTCGGTCATGGTGGTTTCGGCAACGGCGCTCATGAGGGCTCCTTCAGGATAGCGGGCGATGTTAAGACAAACCCTGCAAGGCGGCAGGAAGCGGCCAACTTGCTGCCAGGGTGCATAAGGCTTTTGCAGCTACATGCGGGCGCAATGCCGCGCCGGCAAGATACGCAGATGGCAGCAGACACAAAAAAACCGCCGAAGCGGCGGTTCTTTTGCGTTGCACAAGGGCTGAAGGATCAGCGCTTGGAGAATTGCTTGGCGCGGCGTGCGGAGTGCAGGCCGACCTTCTTGCGCTCGACCTCGCGGGCGTCCCGGGTCACGAAGCCGGCGGCGCTCAGGGCGGGCTTGAGGGCGGCGTCGTAGTCGATCAGGGCGCGCGTGATGCCGTGGCGGGCAGCGCCGGCCTGGCCGGATTCGCCACCACCGCGCACATTGATCTGGATGTCGAAGGTCTCGACATTCTCAGTCAACACCAGCGGCTGCTTGGCGATCATGATGGAGGTCTCGCGGCCAAAATACTGCTGAATGTCCTTGCCATTCACCGTGATCTTGCCCGAGCCTTTTTTCAGAAACACGCGGGCGACGCTGGACTTGCGGCGGCCTGTGCCATTGTTCCATTCACCAATCATCTCGGCTCCTTAAATTTCCAGTGCCTTGGGCTGCTGGGCGCTGTGCGGATGCTCGGCGCCGCCATAGACCTTGAGCTTCTTGATCATGGCGTAGCCCAGGGGGCCCTTGGGCAACATGCCCTTGACGGCCTTTTCCAGGGCGCGGCCCGGGTGCTTGGCCTGCAGGTCGCGGAAGTTGGTGGCCGTGATGCCGCCGGGAAAGCCCGAGTGGCGGTAGTACATCTTGTCCGTGGACTTGGTACCGGTGACCTTGAGCTTGGAGGCGTTGACGATGATGATGAAATCACCAGTGTCGACGTGAGGCGTGTAGATGGCTTTGTGCTTGCCGCGCAGACGGTGGGCCACTTCGCTGGCAACCCGACCGAGCACCTTGTCGGTGGCGTCAATCACAAACCACTCGTGCACGACCTCAGCGGGCTTGGCGCTGACTGTTGTGGACATGAGTCTTCTCTTTCGATGCGAGAGGGTTTGGCAGTCCTTTTCCACGGTCGGTGCTCTTATTGGCTTGAGCCTCTTAGGTGGGGTCTAAGCTTCGCCGCGGGACTTGCAAAAACGCTGCGAAGCCCGCGATTATAGCCCGGCGCCAAAAATTGCCTTGGCCCCGGGCCGCGCCGGGCCAGGCCCGGGCTGTTTACCATCGCGCCATGTTCAGTTATCGCCACGCCTTCCATGCAGGCAACCATGCCGACGTGCTCAAGCACACGGTGCTCATCGCCACCTTGCAGCATCTGCTGAACAAGGAGGCGGCCCTTCTGGTGCTCGACACCCACGCCGGCGCCGGCCTGTACCGGCTCGATGGCGACTACGCCAGCACCAGCGCCGAGAGTGCCGATGGCGTGGCGCGCATCCTGGCCGCCAGCGCGCCGCTGGCCCAGGCCCTGCAGGACTACGCCGACGCCGTGCGCGCCTTCAATCGCGGCTCGGCAGCGCGCGTCTATCCCGGCTCACCCTTCATCGCGCAGCGCCTGCTGCGCGCACACGACCGGCTCAAGCTGTGCGAGCTGCACCCCAGCGACGCGCGCGCGCTGGAGGGCAACGTGGCCCAGCTCGAAGCTGGCCGGCAAGTCGCCGTGCTGCGCGAGGACGGCTTCGAGGCGGTACGCAAATTTCTGCCCCCACCGGCCCGCAGAGCACTGCTGCTGTGCGATCCCAGCTATGAAATCAAGAGCGATTACGCACGCGTGCCGGCCCTGCTGCAGGAGGTGCTCAAACGCTTTCCGACCGGCGTCTATGCCATCTGGTACCCGCTGATCGCCCGTCCCGAGGCGCACGAACTGCCGCGCCGGCTCAAGGCGCTGACAGCCAAGGCCGGCAAGCCCTGGCTGCACGCGACGCTGACCGTCAAGGGCGGCAAGGCAGCCGCCGGCGCCGGTGGCGAGCGCCGCCCCGGCCTGCCGGCCAGCGGCATGTTCCTGGTCAACCCGCCCTACACCCTGGAGCCAGCCCTGCGCGCCGCCCTGCCGCAACTGGCCGAGTTGCTGGCGCAGGACAGGCACGCCGGCTGGGGGTTGGAAAGCGCAGGGGGTTGACGGCGCGCCGACCTCCCGCCTTCCTTCCTGCTCAGCGGCGGCGGCGCGACGGCGCTGGCTTGCGCGCCTTGTTCGCCTTGCCGGCCTTGACCGCCCGTGCCGCCGGGCGTTCGCGCAGCGCCCGGGCGGCGGCCTCGGCATCCAGCCCCAGGCCGGCGCCTTCGATGGGCTGATCCAGGCTGTCCGGGCAGGTGTCGTCGGCGTCGGCCAGGCGCCACAGCTCGACCGGCTTGATGCCTAGGCCCATCATGCCCAGCTCCTCGGCGGCGGCGCGGCTGAGGTCGATGATGCGCCCCGGCGCAAATGGCCCCGGTCGTTGACGCGCACGGTGACGACGTTGCCGTTGACCAGGCTGCGCACGCACAGCCGCGTGCCAAAGGGCAGGCTGCGGTGCGCTGCCGTGAATTCGTCCCGGTCGTAGCGCTCGCCATTGGCGGTGCGCCGACCATGCAGGCTGTCGGCATACCAGGAGGCCGTGCCGCTGGCCAGCAATTCGGGCGGCTCCACCGGCTCGGGCAGGCGCAGGGCCGGGGGGCCGGCACTGTCGAATGGACTGCGCTCGGGCTTGAGGCGCAGGGCCGGCTCGGCAGCGGCCTGGGCTTGTGGGGACAGCAGGGGCACGGGCGTGGGTTCGACCGTGGCAGTCGGCGCTTCGGCAGGGGCTGCGCCCTCCTGGGCGCCCGGCACGCCCTGTGCGTCCTGGGCCTCCTGCACGGCAGCGGGGGGCGCCGGGGGCGCTTCAGGCAGGGCGCAGCCGACCAGTGCGGCGGCAATGACAGCAGCAGCGCTGGCCGCCCGCAGCCAGCGCGCGCCTGGGCGCCTCGGGGGTTGCTGGAGGGTCATGGGCATGGGGCCGCACTGTAACGGCCATGCCGGAAGGCGCGGGAGGCGGCGGGGCTGCCTGCCCTACAGCCCCAGCCGCTCGCACAGCGCCAGCGTGGCAGCGCTTTGGTTCATGGTGTAGAAGTGCAGGCCCGGTGCGCCGGCGGCCCGCAGTTGCTCGCACAGGCGCGCCACCACGTCCAGGCCGAAGGCGCGGATGCTGGCCGTGTCGTCGCCGTAGGCCTGCAGGCGCAGGCGGATCCAGCGCGGGATCTCGGCGCCGCAGGCATCGGAAAAGCGCATCAGTTGCGTGGCGCCCAGGATGGGCATGATGCCCGGCACGACGGGCACGTCCAGGCCCAGCGCGCGCACGTCATCGACAAAGCGCGCATAGGCATCGGCGTTGAAGAAATACTGCGTGATGGCCGAATCGGCGCCGGCGCGCACCTTGGTGGCGAAGGCCTGCAAGTCAGCCTGCGGGCTGCGCGCCTGGGGGTGGATTTCCGGGTAGGCCGCCACTTCGATATGGAAGTCGCGCCCGGTCTCGGCGCGGATGAAGGCCACCAGATCGCTGGCGTAGTGGAATTCGCCGCCCATGCCATAGCCGCTGGGCAGGTCGCCGCGCAGGGCCACCAGGCGGCGCACGCCCATGGCCTTGAGCTCGGCCAGTTGCGCGCGCACGCTCTGGCGCGTGGCGCCGATGCAGGAAAAGTGCGATGCCGCGTCCATCCCTTCGGCCAGGATCTCGCGCACGGCGGCAAAGGTGCCCTCCTGGGTCGAGCCGCCGGCCCCATAGGTCACCGAGCAGAACTGCGGCGCGCGGGCGTACAGCTGCTGGCGCACGGCGCGCAGCCGGACGGCGCCCTCTTGCGTCTTGGGCGGGAAGAACTCGAAGCTGACGGGAGTCCTGACAGAGTTGCTGGCAGGGGTCTGCGTGGCCGTGTCGCTCATGCGGCGCTCCTGGATGCGTGGATGAAGAATTCGCGGTTGCCGTCGCCGCCGACGATCGGGCTGTCCAGCCAGGCCTGCACCTGCAGACCGGCGTCGGCGCAGGCGCTGCGGATGCGCTGCTCGACCTCGGCGTACAGACCGGCATCGCGCACGATGCCGCCCTTGCCGACCTGGCCGGGCTGCAGCTCGAACTGCGGCTTGACCAGCGCCAGCAGCCGCCCGCCGGGGCGCAGCAGCGGGGCCAGCGCCGGCAGCACCAGGGTGAGCGAGATGAAGGACAGGTCGCCCACAATGAGATCGAAGGCCGGCGTGGTGTCCACCTGCTCGCGCCCGGCGCGGCGCTGGCGCACGGTGGCAATCGCGCCGGTAGCGCGTGCCTTGTCCCGGGCGGCGCGCTCGGCCTTGAAGACTTCGATCTCATGCTCCTTGGCGTCGCCGCTGTCGTCGTAATCGTCGTCGATCAGGCCGCCGTTGCGCATCCAGGCATAGGGGGCCTGGGGCTGGGTCTCGTTGTCCTCGGGTTCGGCCTCGATGCGCTCGCACAGGGCTTCCTCGCAGGCCTCCTGCAGCGCCTCGGGCGTCAGGTGGCGGGCGTTGACGCCTTCGACCACGATCACGCGCACGTCGCCCTGCAGGCGCTCGTGCGCCTGGCCCTGGCCGACATCGACGCCGATGACCTGCGCCGCACCATGCGCCAGCAGGCAGTCGGTGAAGCCGCCCGTGCTCTGGCCGACATCCAGGCAGCGCAGGCCGGTCGGGTCGATGCCGCTGGCGGCCAGCGCGCCTTCGAGCTTGAGGCCGCCGCGCGAGAGGTATCTGGCCTCGGCGGCGTCGAGTAGCTGCACCTGGGCGCCGGCGGGGATGTCGTCGCCGTTCTTGGCCACGCGCGTCCAGGGCATGGTGTCGGCCAGGCGCCATTGCACGCCGGCAGCGATCAGGCGCTGGGCCTGCGAGCGGGTGGTGGCGTGGCCGCCCTCCACCAGAAATACGTCAGCGCGCATGGCGCAAAATCCTTTTTTATGGGTCAAATCGGGCTGAAAGCCTTGTCAGACAAGCGATGACAGCTATCATTTTTATGAGGCTTGGCTGGTTGTGGTGGGCCATGTCGTGAGGCGGGCGGCGCTGGCCCCCACCCCAACCCTCTCCCTGCAGGGGGAGGGAGCAAGACCCGAGGCACAGCCACCTCCCCGCTCCTTCCCCCCTGGGGGAAGGTTGGGATGGGGGCCGGCTGGCTCTGGCGGGCCGCTCAATAGCGGTAGGTATCGGCCTTGTACGGCCCGGCCTTGTCCACACCGATATAGGCGGCCTGCTCGTCGGTCAGCTCGGTCAGCATGGCGCCCAGCTTGGACAGCTGCAGCCGCGCGACCTTCTCGTCGAGCAGCTTGGGCAGCACATAGACCTTGCCCACCTCATACGCATCGGGGCGCGTGAACAGCTCGATCTGCGCCAGCGTCTGGTTGGCGAACGAACTGCTCATGACGTAGCTGGGGTGGCCGGTGGCGCAGCCCAGGTTCACCAGGCGGCCCTTGGCCAGCAGGATGATGCGCTTGCCGTCCGGGAAGATGATGTGATCGACCTGCGGCTTGATCTCCTCCCACTGGTAGCGCTCCAGCGAGGCGACCTCGATCTCGTTGTCGAAGTGGCCGATGTTGCACACGATGGCCTGATCCTTCATGGCAGCCATGTGCTCGTGGCGGATCACGTCCTTGTTGCCGGTGGTGGTCACGAAGATGTCGGCTAGTGGCGCGGCATATTCCATGGTCACCACGCGGTAGCCTTCCATCGCCGCCTGCAGGGCGTTGATGGGGTCGATCTCGGTCACCCAGACCTGCGCCGACAGCGCGCGCAGCGCCTGCGCCGAGCCCTTGCCCACGTCGCCATAGCCGGCCACGACGGCCACCTTGCCGGCGATCATCACGTCGGTGGCGCGCTTGATGCCGTCCACCAGCGATTCGCGGCAGCCGTACAGGTTGTCGAACTTGCTCTTGGTGACCGAGTCGTTGACGTTGATGGCGCGAAACAGCAGCGTGCCCTTGGCCGACATCTCATTGAGGCGATGCACTCCCGTGGTGGTTTCCTCGGTCACCCCCATGATCTGGGCGCTCTTGCGCGAGTACCAGGTGGGGTCTTCGGCGAGCTTGGCGCGGATGGAGGCGTACAGGATGCGCTCTTCCTCGCTGGCGCCGTTGCCCGCTACCAGCGACGGGTCTTGCTCGGCCCGCTTGCCCAGGTGCATGAGCAGCGTGGCGTCGCCGCCGTCGTCCAGGATCATGTTCGGGCCTTCGCCCTCGCTGCCTTTGGGGCCGAAATCGAAGATGCGGTGCGTGTAGTCCCAATAGTCCTCCAGCGACTCGCCCTTGATGGCGAACACCGGCGTGCCGCCGGCGGCGATGGCGGCGGCGGCGTGATCCTGCGTGGAGAAGATGTTGCACGAGGCCCAGCGCACCGTGGCGCCGAGCGCCTGCAGCGTCTCGATCAGCACGGCGGTCTGGATGGTCATGTGCAGGCTGCCGGTGATGCGCGCGCCCTTGAGCGGCTGCTGCGCAGCGTATTCCTCGCGAATGGCCATCAGGCCGGGCATTTCGGTTTCGGCGATGGCGATTTCCTTGCGGCCCCAGGCGGCAAGGGTGATGTCGGCGATGGCGCTGTCGGCGGGTGCTGCGGCAGGGGTGTCTTTGAGAACTGCGCTCATGAGTTGTCCTTCAAACCAGGTTTGTGCAAGAAAGAACCACGCGCAGAAAGAAGGGGGAGCAAAGCTCACCACACAGGCCGGGCGTGGGTGAGCGTCGTTGCGGGTGTCGATGCTGGATATCGATGCCTTGATACCGATCGTTTCCGAGCCTCACGCCCCGCTGCTGTCGGGGGCGCTGCAACGCTCCTCGGAAAAGCGCGCGATTATACCGGGCAAGCCTTGTGCTGGCGCCGCGCCGTAGAATCGCGCCCTTGCGGCGCCGTGCGTGCCAGGCAGCCGCGCGCGGCCCTGCACTGCGCCCCTCCCTTCCCCATGCGCTGCGCCATCCAAGCCATGCACGCGCCAGCGCCACCGCCTGTTGCCCCACTGTGTCCTACGCTTCCGAGACGCGGCGCCGCCGCACCTTCGCCATCATCTCCCACCCCGACGCGGGCAAGACCACGCTGACGGAAAAGCTGCTGCTGTTCTCCGGCGCCATCCAGATCGCCGGCGCCGTCAAGGGCCGCAAGGCCAGCCGCCACGCCACGTCCGACTGGATGGAGATCGAAAAGCAGCGCGGCATCTCGGTGGCATCCAGCGTGATGCAGATGAGCTGGCGCGAGCACGTCATCAACCTGCTGGACACGCCGGGCCACAAGGACTTCTCCGAGGACACCTACCGCGTGCTCACCGCCGTCGATTCCGCCCTGATGGTGATCGACGCGGCCAACGGCGTGGAGACGCAGACGCGCCGCCTGATCGAGGTCTGCCGCCAGCGGGACACTCCCATCATCACCTTCGTCAACAAGATGGATCGCGAAGTGCGCGACCCGCTGGACATCCTCGACGAGGTGGAGCGCGAGCTGGGCATGCCCTGCTGCCCCATGACCTGGCCGGTGGGCCAGGGCAAGAGCTTCGGCGGCATCATCGATCTGCGCACGCAGAGCATGACGGTGTTCCAGGCCGGCAGCGATAAGCGTCCGGAGGACTTCGAGGTCATCGCGCTGTCCGAGGTCGATACGCTGCGCGCGCGCTTCGGCAAGACTTTCGACGACGCCATGGAGAGCATGGAGCTGGCCGTGGGCGCCTCGACCGAGTGGAGCCACGAGCAGTTCCTGGCGGCCAAGTTGACGCCGGTATTCTTCGGCTCGGGCGTGAACAATTTCGGGGTCATGGAGGTGCTCAACGCGGTGGTGGACATGTCGCCACCGCCTGGCCCACGCATCGCCTACGCCGAAGTCAACCGCCAGCGCGAGGAGCGGCTCGTGCATCCCGAGGACAAGGGTTTTGCCGGGGTGGTCTTCAAGGTGCAGGCCAACATGGACGCCAACCACCGCGACCGCATCGCCTTCGTGCGCGTGGCCTCGGGCCGCTACACGCCGGGCATGAAGATGCGCGTGCAGCGCACCGGCAAGGAGCTGCGCCCGACCAGCGTCGTCACCTTCATGAGCCAGCGCCGCGAGGCGGTGGAGGAGGCCTATGCGGGCGACATCATCGGCTTCACCATCCACGGCGGCGTGCAGCTGGGCGACTCCATCACCGACGGGCCGGCGCTGCAGTTCACCGGCCTGCCGTTTTTTGCCCCCGAGCTGTTCATGACCGTGGTGCTGAAGAACCCGCTGCGCTCCAAGCAGTTGCAGCAAGGCCTGATGGAGCTGGGCGAGGAAGGGGCCATCCAGGTCTTCAAGCCCGACGCCGGCGGCAACATGCTGCTGGGCGCCGTCGGGCAGCTGCAGTTCGAGGTGGTGCAGCACCGCCTGAAGACCGAGTACGACTGCGATATCCGGCTGGAGGGCTGCCAGTACACCGGCGCGCGCTGGATCACCGCCGACACGCCCCAGCAATTGCGCGAGTTCGAGAACGCCTACCCGCTGCGCCTGGCGCACGACGCCGCGGATACGCTGGCGTTTCTGTGTACCTCGCCGTATGACGTGCGGCTGGCGCAGGAGCGGTTTCCGAAGATCCACTTTCATCCGCTGCGCGAACATGCGGGGTTGGCGTTGCAGGGGGTGTGAGCGAGGGGAGGCAGGCACATCCATACACCCCAGCCGCGCTTGCATGTGTTGCATGTGTTGCGCGTGGTTTCCTGTTGCCGGTCTTGCCGGCATACTGCACTGCGGCGCCTCGCTGACCGCCGCCCGTGCAATCTCCCACCTCGCCGCTGCCATGCCTACACGAATCCATTCCCTGTTTTCGCGCCTGCCCGCCTGGCCTCTGGCCTTGGGCGCGGCCCTGTGCCTGGCTTCGGCCGCACACGCTCAAACCGTCACCGAAGGCTCGGATCACGCCACCCAAGTGCTGGGCAAGGCCTGGGACATGTCCAGCCAGGAAGATGTGTTTCCGCTGCTGTGGACGCACAACCTGGCATCTGCCACAGTGGCAGGCGGCGTCATGACGGCCACGGCGCGTGATACCGACCCGCACTTCTGGCTGCAGTTTCCGCCCATCCCTTCGGCGATGGAGGCAATCAATCTGGCGCGCCAGCCCATCGACGCCAATCGCTATACGCACCTGAGCTTCATGATGTGGCTGCCCGACAGCGTGGTGCCCGGCGCGCGCAACGGGCGCCTGGTCTGGCACAAGGGCGGGGCCACGGTCGCCGAGTTCGATGCGGCGTACTCCGAGTCGCCCATGTTCCCGGTCTATCCTGGCTGGCATCTGTACCAGTTCAACCTGGCCGCCCTGCAGGCGCAGGTGGGGACTCCCTGGAGCGGCCCGATACACGGCCTGCGCATCGACCCCTGCCTGGGCTGCAACGTGCAGTTCAAGATCGACTGGGCACGCCTGCACCACCACAGCGAAGCTGGCGCGCGCACCCCCCTGCCGCCCGGCAAGACCCATTTGCTGGCACGCATCCAGCCGCCGGACGGCAGTCCGGCCATCACCACGGTGCTGCCCCAGGTGCAGGGGCAGGCCTCGGCTGCGGCCCTGCCGCCGGGCAGCTACCAGGTAGCAGCCATCGACGATGGCAACTACGCCCTCAGCCAGCGTGGCAAGGCCTGGACGTTCGATACCCCCAACGATCTGCTGTGGGCGGCCAACCATGGCCTGAGCGCAGCGCACACCGGCCCGAACGGCCTGAGTGCCAGCACCAGCAACCCCGACCCCTATGTGCTGCTGGACATCGCGCAGCACTCGCCCATCGACGCAAGCCAATACCGCTACCTGAGCGTCGATCTGACCATTGCCCAACTGCCGGCGCAGGAGTCCGGCCTGCTGGTCTGGTGGGGCGATCAGCCTGCCACCGTGCGCCACCCCTCGGAGTTCATCCGGACTAGCGCCGGCCGCGCCACCTACACCATCGACCTGGGCCGGTCGCCACAGTGGCGCGGCATCGTCCGCGCTTTGCGCATCGACCCGCTCAACGGCCCCAATGCCGGCGCCAACGTGCCTTTCACCCTGCACGGCGTGCATCTGAGCAAGACTCCGGGCGCAGCAGCAGCGCCGGTCTTTGCCACGCAGCCGCTGCTCGTCAACGCCAGCCCGCAGGTGCAAATCCTCTCGCCAGGCCTGGGCCAGGGCGACGACTACGCGCTGGTCGAGCAGGGCCGGGCCTGGAACATGCTGCCCGGACAGGTGCGCGCGCCCGAGCTGAGCAATCTGCAGGGCTGGACTTACACCCATGAGGTGCCCGACCTGGGCCTGCAGGGTTCGTTTTTCGTCGGCCAGTCACGAGCCGCCGCCCCGGGTCAAACCGAAGGCGATCCGCACATCTTTCTGGCCTACCAGGAAAACACCAAGCCCATCAATGCCGACACCTATCGCTGGCTCGGCTTTGACCTGTATGTGCCCATGGACGCAGCCAACCAGGACGAACTGACGCGCGGCGCCATGGCCCGCGTCGCCTGGAAGCGCGACGACTTCGACCCCGGTCTGACATCGGACGACATCGTTCTCATGCCCGGTATGCAGCGCTACTGGGTGGACATGAAGAACCTGCCCTACGAGCCTGCCAGCACCCGCACCTGGAGCGGCATGGCGCGCTATCTGCGCATCGACCCGCTGGAGTTCCCGGAGTCGCGCCTCTTCTTCGCCGGCCCGGCGCAGTTGCGCAGCACGCCTGCTGCGCGCAGCCTGTTACCAGTCAGCGTGCAGCTGCACGACATCGATGGCGACGCCATGCAGGTCGTGGTCAGAAGTGGCGAGACGGAGCTGGGCCGCGCCACTGGACTGACTTCGGGCACCCATCAGATCCTGGCCAGCGTGGCCGCCCTGCCCGAGGGCGAGCACAGCATCACCGTGGAAGTCAGCGATGGGCGCAGCATCAGCGTGCGCAAGGCCGACGTGCCGGTGCTCAAGCTTGCCGCCAATACGCCGCCGCTGCCCCACCAGACCAGGGCAGCCGACCGGGTCTTCAACTGGGCCGAGCGCGAACTGCACGAGCTGCTGGGCACCGGCACAGCTTCAAGCTCCGGTCATGCCTGCCTGCAGGGTGTGTCCGGCGCCTGGGGGCGCTTTTATCCGCAGGCCAACCTGTGCCTCTATACCGCCGACAGCCAGATGTTCCTGCTGGTCATCGGACAGCCACCCAGTCTGGTCGGCTCCCTGTCGGAATGGCTGGAACTGGTGGCAGCTCTGGGCTTTTGAAGTACG
Source organism: Melaminivora jejuensis (assembly GCF_017811175.1). Taxonomy (NCBI): domain Bacteria; kingdom Pseudomonadati; phylum Pseudomonadota; class Betaproteobacteria; order Burkholderiales; family Comamonadaceae; genus Melaminivora; species Melaminivora jejuensis. The sequence continues at coordinate 3,589,353 of NZ_JACWIJ010000002.1, read as the reverse complement.
CCCCGCACTCGGGGCACTTTGTTATTTTCGTGAAACATCTGGCGTGATTGATCTGAGTTCCTGGCCGGCAGCGGCAGCACAGCGCGTGGGCGGCATCCTGACCGACATCGACGACACCCTGACCACTGACGGCGCCATCACGCCCGATGCCCTGGCCGCCCTGGCCGACCTCAAGGCCGCCGGCCTGGCCGTTGTTGCCATCACCGGTCGTCCCGTGGGCTGGAGCGAGCCTTTTGCCCTGGCCTGGCCGCTGGACGCCATCGTCGCCGAGAACGGCGCGGTGGCCCTCAGGCGCAACGCCAGCGGTGGCCTGGACAAGCTCTACCAGCAGGACGCCGCCACGCGCGCGGCCAACTTTGCGCGTATGCAGCAGGTGCTGGCACACATCGAGGCCCACATCCCCGGCGCACGCCGCGCCACCGACTCCGCCGGGCGCGAGACCGACATCGCCATCGACCACAGCGAATTCACCCGACTGTCCGACGCGCAGATCGACAAGGTGGTGCTGGCCATGCGCCACGAGGGCATGCACGCCACCGTGAGCAGCATCCACATCAACGGCTGGTACGGCGAGCACAACAAGCTCGAAGGGGCGCGCTGGATGGTGCGCCAGCTGTGGGGGCGCGATCTGGACGCCGAGCGCGATCGCTGGGTCTATGTGGGCGACTCGACCAACGATGCGCTGATGTTCCAGGCCTTTGCCAACAGCGTCGGCGTGGCCAACGTGGCGCGCTTCGTGCCGCATCTGACGCACCTGCCGCGCTATGTGACGCGGGGTGAGCGCGGTGCCGGTTTTGCTGAGGTGGCGCAGGCGGTCTTACGCCAGCTTTAAGTAAAAAATGGCTCAAAGGCCCACCCATCAAGGGGCATCAGCTATATAAAAAATAGCAAACAAAAGGCGCTGCAGAAGCGCCTTTTGTTGTGTGCCGCTGCGCCCTGGCAAAGGGCCGCAGCAGAGGCCGCCACGCATGGCCCTCAGTGCTGCAGTATCTTGTTCAGGAAATCCTTGGTGCGCGGCTGGCGCGCCTCAGGGTTGCCGAAGAACTCGTCGCGCGTGCAGTCCTCCAAAATCCTGCCGCCCACGTCCATGAAGATGACGCGGTCGCTGACCTTGCGGGCGAAGCCCATCTCGTGCGTCACGCACATCATGGTCATGCCCTCGTGCGCCAGGCCCATCATGACTTCGAGCACCTCGCCCACCATCTCCGGGTCGAGCGCCGAGGTCGGCTCGTCGAACAGCATCACGATGGGATCCATGGACAGCGCCCGGGCAATGGCCACGCGCTGCTGCTGACCGCCCGACAGCTGCCCGGGAAACTTGTCCTTGTGCGCCATCAGGCCCACGCGGTCGAGCATCTTCAGGCCGCGTGCCTTCGCATCATCGGGGCTGCGGCCCAGTACCTTGATCTGGGCAATCGTCAGGTTCTGCGTCACCGACAGATGCGGAAACAGCTCGAAATGCTGGAACACCATGCCCACGCGCGAGCGCAGCTTGGGCAGGTTGGTCTTGGGGTCATGCACCGGCGTGCCATCGACCCAGATCTCGCCCTTCTGGATGGGCTCCAGCGCATTGATGGTCTTGATCAGGGTGGACTTGCCCGAACCCGAGGGGCCGCAGACCACCACCACCTCGCCCTTGGCGATGCTGGTGGAGCAGTCGTTGAGCACCTGGAAGCTGCCGTACCACTTGGAGACGTTCTTGAGTTGAATCATGTCGCTCATGTCTTTGACTCCTCGCCCATCAACGGATGATGGCGATTTTCTTGTGCAGGCGCTTGACGGCCCAGGACAGCGCAAAGCAGATCACGAAATAGACCACAGCGGCGGCCAGATACGACTCGATGGGCCGGCCGTAGTTCTTGCCGGCAATCTCGAAGCCCTTGAGCATGTCGTAGGCACCGATGGCATAGACCAGCGAGGTGTCCTGGAACAGGATGATGGTCTGCGTCAGCAGCACCGGCAGCATGTTGCGAAACGCCTGCGGCAGCACCACCAGGCGCATGTTCTGGCCGTAGGTCATGCCCATGGCCTGGCCGGCGAAGACCTGCCCGCGCGGGATGGACTGGATGCCGGCGCGCATGATCTCGCTGAAATACGCCGCCTCGAAGGCCACGAAGGTGATGATGGCCGAGACTTCCGCGCCGATGGGTCGGCCGATGATCAGCGGCACCAGCAGGAAGAACCACAGGATGACCATGACCAGCGGGATGGAGCGCATCCCATTGACGTAGATGGTCGCCGGCAGCGCCAGCACCTTGCTGCCCGACAGGCGCATCAGCGCCAGCACCGTGCCCAGCAGCACGCCGCCGATGGTGGCGATAACCGTCAGCGTGATGCTGAAGTACAGGCCCTTGAGCACGAAGCTGGAAAACAGCTCCCAGGTGAAGAATGACCAGTCGATGTTGAGGTTCATGTCAGTGCCCTCCTCCCCCGCCGGCAGCGATCAGGCCAGGCACGCGCGCGCGCTTTTCCACGAACGCCATGATGCGGTTGATGGCCAGCGCCGAGATGGCGTACAGCGCCGTGACGGCCAGATAGATCTCCACGCCGCGCGCCGTCTCCTCCTGCGCCTGCATGGCGAACATGGTCAGCTCCGAGATCGACACGGCAAAGGCCACCGACGAGTTCTTGAACACGTTCATGGACTCGCTGGTCAGCGGCGGGATGATGATGCGAAAGGCCATCGGCAGCAGCACATAGCGGTAGTACTGGAACGTGGTGAAGCCCATGGCCATGCCGGCGTAGCGCTGGCCGCGCGGCAGTGCCTGGATGCCCGAGCGCACCTGCTCGGCAATGCGCGCCGAGGTGAAGAAGCCCAGGGCGAAGACCACCAACACGAAGCCCGGCAGCGACTTCATCGCCGGGAAGATGGCCGGAATCACGTGGTACCACAGGAAGATGTGGACCAGCAGCGGTATGTTGCGAAAAAACTCGACCCAGGCATTGCCCAGGCGCACGATCCAGGGCCGGCCCTCCAGCGTGCGCAGCGTGCCGATGGCCGAGCCGACGACCAGCGCAATCGCCAGCGACAGCAGCGATACCGAAATCGTCCAGCCCCAGGCCGAAAGCATCCAGTCCAGGTAGGTCACGTCGCCGCCCTTGCCAAAGCAGCTCGCGCCCACCTCCATGCTGATGGTGTCCTGGCAGAACACCTGCCATTCCCAATTCATAGGGGCACCTCTCTTGTTGTCTTGCCATTCCTGCACCGCCCGCCTGCGCAGGCCGCGCATCCAATGAAAAGCGCCCCTTTCCAGCCGCTGCCGGGCCGAAAAAGGGGCGCTGTGCCGCGTTCAGGCCTTACTTGATGTCGTAGGACTCCATGGGCTTGTCATTGGGGTTGGCCCAGGCCTCCTTGGTGGCCTCGGACAGCGGCAGGCCGACCTTCACGTTGTTGGGCGGGATCGGCTGCATGAACCAGCGGTCATACAGCTTGGCCAGCGAGCCATCGGCGATCTGGCGCTTGATCGAGTCGTCCACCGCTTTCTTGAAGTTGGGGTCGTCCTTGCGGATCATGCAAGCGATGGGCTCCACAGACAGCACTTCGCCGACGATCTTGAAGTCCTGGGGGTTCTTGGACTTGGAGATGTTGGCCGCCAGGATGGAGCCGTCCATGATGAAGGCGTCGGCGCGGCCCGTCTCCAGCATCAGGAAGCTGTCGGCATGATCCTTGCCCATGACTTCCTTGAAAGTGAGGCCGTCGGCGCGCTTGTTCTTGCGCAGCGTCTGCACCGAGGTGGTACCGGTGGTGGTCACGATGGTCTTGCCGTTCAGATCCTTGATGCCGGTGATGCCCGACTTGGCGTTGACGGCGATGCGCACCTCCTCCACATACGTGGTCACGGCGAAGGCCACTTCCTTCTGGCGCGCCAGGTTGTTGGTGGTGGAGCCGCACTCCAGATCGACAGTGCCGTTGGTCACCAGCGGGATGCGGTTTTGCGAGGTCACGGGCTGGTACTTGACGTCCAGCTTGGCCAAGCCGAGCTGCTTTTGGATGTCGTCGGCGATGCGCTCGCTCATCTCGGTGTGAAAACCCACGTACTTGCCGTTGCCGAGGGTGTAGCCCAGGCCGGACGACTCGCGCACGCCCAGGGTGATGGCGCCCGAGGACTTGATCTTGGCCAGCGTGTCATTGGCCTGGGCAAAGGTCGTGCCTGCAGCCAGGAGGGTGATGGCGGCGGCCAGCAATTGCTTTTTCATGCTTATCTCCTTGTGGGTGGATATGTGAAGCGAAAAGAGTCGAAACGCCGGGCCAGCCGCACGCCCGGGTAGGGCTGGCCGTCAGCGTTTCGTCAGCTGCGTATTGTGCGCCCAGCAAGAGGGCTTGCGCAGGGCCGATTCCTAGGGTGTTTCCACAGTCCGGCAGACGCGCTCAGAGCGAGTTTACGATCTCCGCGCGCAGGGGCGCGGGTGCGGATCGGGATGGGCTGCCAGGCGCAAACTGCAGCGATAGCCCGTGCTATCGCGAGGATTTGCAACGCCGCAGACCGCCCGAGGCCGCGCCCGCGCACCCGCGCGGGGATCGTAAGCACGCTCTCAGACACCGGCATTGCTCGGATGCGCCGCCAGGTAGTCCCACAGCGACTGCGCCAGGCCCTTGCTGGAGTCCTTGCGCGAGGGTTTTTCGCGGTAGGCACGCACATCCATGACCATCTGCAGCTGCTGCTGCATGGCCGGCGGCGCGGCGTGGGCCAGCTTGCGCGCGCGCAGCTCCTTTTTCACGGCGCTGTAGGGCAGGAAGGCCACGCCATGGCCCTCCAGCGCCATAGCCTTGAGGCCCTCAGCCATGTCGGTCTCATAGACCCGATCCAGGTGGACGGGCGTGGTGGCCTGCTTGAGGATCAGATCCGTCACCCGGCCCAGATAGGCGCCGGGCGCGTAGCCCAGGAAGGGCAGCGGCTCGCCGGCGCTGCCCGGCAGGGTCAGCAGCGGCGCGCCATCCGGGCCAGCCTTGGCATAGGGCGCCAGCGGCTCCTGGCCCAGCGACACCATGTCGTAGCGCTGCGGATCGAGCTGTATCGGCTGCGACTCGTGGTGATAGGCCACCATAACATCGCAGCCGCCCTCGACCAGGCGCATCACGGCGTCATGCACGTTGAGCGCGATCAGGCGGCTCTTGAACGGCCCGAAATCGTGGCGCAGGCTGGACACCCAGGCCGGAAAGAAGGTGAAGGCCAGCGTGTGCGGCACGGCGAACTCGACCATGTCGCTGGCCGAGCTGGAGTGCGCGCGCATCACCGCGCGGGTGTTGTGCAGCGCTTGCAGCACCTCCAGCGCCTGCTCGTACAGCGTGTGGCCAGCGGCGGTGAGGCTGGTGGGGTACGAGCTGCGATCGACCAGATCGGTGCCGGCCCAGGCCTCCAGCGCCTGGATGCGGCGCGAGAACGCCGGCTGCGTCACGTGGCGCAATTGCGCCGAGCGGCTGAAGCTGCGCGTTTCGGCCAGGCTGACGAAGTCTTCGAGCCACTTGGTTTCCATGATGGCGCGCATTATCGGGCCGCGCCGCACGGCTGCAGCAACGGCGTGCTGTCCTGTTGGCGAACCGCGTGCGACAGGCCGGGCAGCATTTGCTTGCACAATAATCGGCTGGCAGCGCTCCCACCCGGAGCCCAGCCGCCACCGAGCCAGCGGCACACGATGCGCATTGGCCTCAGCACCGATCCCTCCCATGCTTTCCCTCTCGCTCCCGCGTCTTCATGCCCTCCCAACTCCCCTCGGGCCGTCCGGCTCCGGCAGCACGCCCACCCCTGACGCCAGCGCCGAGCCACGCCTGCTGCGTCTGGAGGACTGGCTCACCGCTGCCTCCATGGCGCTGCTGGCGCTGATCACCTTCGCCAACGTCCTGGTGCGCTACTTCACCGACTCCTCGTTCGCCTGGACGGAGGAGTTCTCGGTCTTTCTGATGATCGTGCTGGCGCTGGTCGGCGGCTCCTCGGCTGTGGCGCGCGACCAGCACATCCGCATCGAATTCTTCTGCGCCGCCGGCCCGGCGCTGCGCCGCCGGCGCCTGGCGCAACTGGGCGCGCTGCTGGTGGCCGTGCTGTTTGCGCTGATCGCGGCGCTGTCCGTGCGCGTGGTCTGGGACGACTGGCGCTTCGAGGAAACCTCGCCCGGCATCGGCGTGCCTCAGTGGTGGTACTCGATCTGGCTGCCCATCCTGTCGGCGCTGATCGCCGCGCGCGCCGTGGGCCTGCTGCTGCGCCGCACACGCCAGAGCGACGCGCAATACCTGGCCGGCGACGCGCTGCCAGCCACAGCCGGGCAAAAGCAAGACCCTGACGGGGGCCAGCCATGATCGCCACGCTGCTGTTCGTCGCCTTCCTGGGGCTGATGTTCCTGGGCGTGCCCATCGGCGCGGCGCTGGGCCTGGCGGGCGCTGCCGCCATCGCCCTGGCCAACTCGCAGGCGCAGTGGTTCGGCCTCTTGGCCGTGCCGCAGAACTTCTATGCCGGCCTGGGCAAATACCCGCTGCTGGCCATTCCCATGTTCGTGCTCGTCGGCTCCATCTTCGACCGCTCGGGCGTGGCGCTGCGGCTGGTCAACTTCGCCGTATCCATCGTCGGGCGCGGGCCGGGGATGCTGCCGCTGGTGGCGATTTCGGTGGCCATGTTCATGGGCGGCATCTCCGGCTCCGGCCCGGCCACCGCCGCTGCCGTGGGCGGGGTGATGATTGCCGCCATGGCGCGCGCCGGCTACCCCAGCGGCTACAGCGCCAGCGTGGTCGCGGGCGCTGCCGCCACCGACATCCTGATCCCGCCCTCGGTGGCCTTCATCGTCTATTCGGTGCTGGTGCCGGGCGCGTCGGTGCCGGCGCTGTTTGCTGCCGGCCTGTTCCCCGGCGTGCTGGCCGGCCTGTCGCTGATCATCCCGGCGGTGTGGCTGGCGCGGCGCCACGGCATGGGCAAGCTCGAAGCCGACCTGCCGCGCCCGCCGTTCTGGCGCAGCCTGCGCGAGGCCTCCTGGGGCCTGGCCGCGCCGGTGGTCATCCTGGGCGGGATGCGCATGGGCTGGTTCACGCCCACCGAGGCGGCCGTCGTCGCCGTGTTCTACGGCCTGTTCGTCGGCATGGTGGTGCATCGCACCATTGGCGTGCGCGACCTGTTTCCCATCCTGCGCGAGGCCGGCGAGCTGTCTGCCGTCATCCTGGTCGTGGTTTCGCTGGCCGGCATCTTTGCCTTCTCGCTCTCGACGCTGGGGGTGATCGATCCGGTCACCCGCGCCATTGTCGAATCCGGCCTGGGCGAAGGCGGCGTGCTGGCGCTGATCGTCGTGCTGCTCTTGATCATGGGCATGTTCCTGGACGGCATCTCCATCATGCTGATCTTCGTGCCGCTGATGGCGCCCATCATGGCGCACTACCAGTGGGACGTGGTCTGGTTCGGCGTGGTGCTGGTGCTGACCATCGCCATCGGCCAGTTCACCCCGCCCATGGCCGTGAACCTGATGGTGTCCGCAAAGATCGCCCAGGTGCGCATGGAGGCCACGACCCGCTGGGTGCTGTGGCTAGTGGTCGCCATGTGCCTGGCCATGATCGCCGTGCTCGTGTGGCCGCAGATTGCGCTGTGGCTGCCTGCACGGCTGGGCTATTGAGCCAGAACCTTTTTCACCCACCCTCCAAGGAGACCGAAACCATGAAACTGCGCACTTTCCTCACCGCCACCGCCGCAGCCAGCGCGCTGCTCACCCTGGGCCTGCCCGCCGCGCACGCGCAGAACTACAAGAGCGAGTACCGCATGTCCCTGGTCGTGGGCACGGCCTTCCCCTGGGGCAAGGGCGGCGAGATCTGGGCCAACAAGGTGCGCGAGAAGACCAACGGGCGCATCAACATCAAGCTGTATCCTGGCGTGTCGCTGATCCAGGGCGACCAGACGCGCGAGTTCTCGGCGCTGCGCCAGGGCGTGATCGACATGGCCGTGGGCTCGACCATCAACTGGTCGCCACAGGTCAAGCAACTCAACCTGTTCTCGCTGCCCTTCCTGATGCCCGACTACGCCGCCGTCGATGCGCTGACCCAGGGCGAGGTGGGCAAGGAAATCTTCAAGACGCTGGACAAGGCCGGCGTGGTGCCGCTGGCCTGGGGCGAGAACGGCTACCGCGAGCTCACCAACTCCAAGCACGCCGTCAAGACCCCCGCCGACATGAAGGGCCTGAAGATCCGCGTGGTGGGTTCGCCGCTGTTCGTCGATACCTTCACCGCTTTAGGCGCCAACCCCACGCAGATGAGCTGGGCCGACGCGCAGCCGGCCTTTGCCAGCGGCGCCGTCGATGGGCAGGAAAACCCCATGAGCATCTTCACCGCCGCCAAGCTGCAAAACGTCGGCCAGAAGTACCTGACCATGTGGGGCTACGTGGCCGACCCGCTGGTCTTCGTGGTCAACAAGGACGTGTGGAACTCCTGGACGCCCGAGGATCGCGAGCACGTGCGCCAGGCCGCCATCGAAGCCGGCAAGGAAGAAATCGTCATTGCGCGCAAGGGCATGATCGAGGCCGGCCAGCCGCTGCTCAAGGATATCGAGGGCCTGGGCGTCACGGTGACGCGCCTGTCGCCTGCCGAGCGCGAGGCCTTCGTGCAGGCCACGCGCGGCGTGTACAACAAATGGAAGCCGACCATCGGCACCCAACTGGTGGACATGGCCGAAAAAGCCATCGCAGCGCGCAAGCAGTGAGCGCCTGGGCAACTCCGGTCGCTACTTTATTGATAGCTGTCAGCGCTTGTCCTGCAAGGGTTTTGGTCTTATTTCATACCCCATTGGGGGAAGGAATGAAGACCCGCGCCAGACAGGCGCTGGCCGCCATCACAACCATTGCTCATCATGAACGAACTGCTTGACCTGTACCGCACCATGGTGCGGATTCGCGCCTTCGAGGACGCGGCGGAGGCGGCCAGCCAGGGGGGCGTCTCCTGGGGCGGCGCAGCCACCGAAGGCGCCGAAGTGCGCGTCAAAGGCCCGCTGCACCTGTCCACCGGCCAGGAGGCCGTGGCCGCCGGCGTGTGTGCGCACTTGCACGCGCGCGACCTGCTGACCTCCACGCACCGCGGCCACGGCCACACGCTGGCCAAGGGGGCCGACCCGACCAAGATGATGTGCGAGCTGTTCGGCCGCGCCAGCGGCTACAACGGCGGCAAGGGAGGCTCCATGCACATTGCGGACTTCTCCGTCGGGATGCTGGGCGCCAACGGCGTGGTCACCGCCGGCCTGCCGATCGCCGTGGGCGCGGCGCACGGCCTGAAGATTCGCGGCGCGGACGCCATCGCCGTGAGCTTCTTCGGCGACGGCGCCATCAACCGTGGCCCGTTTCTCGAAGCCCTGAACTGGGCGCAGATCTACCGCCTGCCGGTGCTGTTCGTCTGCGAGGACAACCGCATCTCGGCCACCACGCCCTCGGCCCCCATGACGGCGGGCGAGCAGGCCGCCAGCGCCCGCGCCGAGGCCCTCGGCATCGCCGCAGTGCAGGTCGATGGCAACGACGTGCAGGCGGTCAGCGACGCCGCGCGGCAGTTGATCGCCGGCATCCGTGCCGGCAGCGGCCCGCGCCTGCTGCACGCGCAGACCTACCGGCTCAAGGGCCACGTCTCGGTCGATCCGGCCAGCTACCGCGACCCGGCGGAAGTCGCCGCCGCCCGGCAAAACGACCCCATAGACCGGGCGCGCGAACGCCTGCGCGCCCTGGGCCTGGGCGAGCAGGCCGAGCAGATCGAGCGCGCCGCCCTGGAGGAAATCACCACCGCCGTGGCCACGGCCAGCGCCGCGCCGCTGCCCGCAGCCGAGGCCGCCTACAGCGACGTGGTCAGCATTGGAGAAGGCGCATGGACATGAGCAGCCCGAATACCGCACCCAACACCGCCGGCGCGCGGAGCATCCGCACCCTGACCTACGCGCAGGCCGCCGCCCTGGCGCTGCAGGAGGCCATGCAGGCGCAGCCGCACATCGTCGCCCTGGGCGAAGACCTGGGGCGCGGCGGCGTCTTCGGGCAGTACCGCGCCACCGACGGGCGCTGCCTGGTCGAGCACTTCGGCGCGCAGCGCATCATCGACACGCCGATCTCCGAAGCCACCATCATGGGCGCCGGCGTCGGCATGGCGCTGGCCGGGCTGCACCCGGTGGTCGAGATGCGCGTGGCCGACTTTGCCCTGTGCGCCATCGACGAGCTGGTCAACCAGGCCGCCAAGAACCGCTTCATGTTCGGCGGCCAGGGCCGCGTGCCGCTGGTGGCACGGCTGCCCATCGGCATCTGGACGGCCTCGGCGGCGCAGCATTCGCAGTCCTTCGAGGCCTGGTTCGCCCACGTGCCGGGCCTGGTCGTGCTGGCACCGGGCACGCCGCAGGACAACTACGGCCTGCTGAAAGCCGCGCTGGCCAGTGGCGATCCGGTGGTCTATATGGAGCACAAGGAGCTGTGGGGCCTGCAGGGCGAGGTGGACACGCAGGCCCCGGTGGAGATCGGCCAATGCCGCCTGGCCTTCGAGGACGGCGGCGGGGCTGATGATCTGGCCATCGTGTCCTGGTCGCGCCAGGTGCATACCTGCGTGGAGGCCGCGCGCGAGCTGGCCGGCGCCGGCGTGCGTGCGCGCGTGCTGGACTTGCGCTCCATCTGGCCCTGGGATCGCCAGGCCGTGCTGGCCGCCGCCAGTGCCAGCGGGCGGCTGCTGGTGGTGCATGAGGCGGTGCAGGCGGCGGGCTTCGGCGCGGAGATCGCCGCCACCGTGGCCGAGCACACGGGCGCGCGCGTGGCCCGCCTGGGCGCGCCGCGCATCCCCGTGGGCTACGCGCCGACGCTGGAGGCTGAGTCGCGCATCGGCGCCGCGCAGGTGGTGCAGGCCGCCCGGCGGCTGCTGGCGCGCTGACGGGGCAAGGGGACAGGTGCGGGCGCAGCGCCCAAGTCCAGCCCCCTCACCCCCCACCCTCTCCCGCACGCGGGAGAGGGAGCCTCGGACGCTGCCGAGGGTTTTCACGCCCTCGCCCCCCATCAACGGAGACATGACCACGACGAGCACACCCCCCGCCCCACCGGCGTCCAGCTCCGCCGCCCTGCCCCCGCTGCCCGAGCTGTGTACGCAACTGGAGCACACGCTCAAGCTGCGCGTGCCGCCCATCGGAATGCAACTGCTCGAAACCGCCGAAGAGCTGCAGGCCATCGCGCGCCTGCGCCGGCCCAAGGCCGTCCACACCATGGATCAGATCGTCGGCCAGGCCACGCGGCTGGGCTGGACGGTGGGCATCACCGCCGAAGACCTGGTGGCCGACCAGTGCCGCTTCGTCGTCGACCTGGGCGAGGATGACCCGGCCTGGCACACCGGCGCGCACATGAGCGGCGTGTGGTATGCCACGGTGGAGGACGCCACGCGCCACCAGGCGGCCATGCACCGCGTGCCGCAGGGGCGCTATGGCGGTGTGCTGGACGACGAGATGCTGATAGCGCTCACCGTGGCCGACATTGCCAAAGCGCTGGACGGGATGCAGGCGCTGGCCAGGAACGGCCTGCGCTACCCCTTCCCGCAGTACGGCATCCAGATGGATGCACGGGCCGGGCTGGGGGTGAGCTACCCCAGGAAGGACTGAGCCGCATTGGTTCTACTCCCTCTCCCGCGTGCGGGAGAGGGTTGGGGAGAGGGTGCCGGATCAGGGCGCAGCGCCTCTTGAATCGCCCCCTCACATCACCGCTTTCCTCCCGCCTTGCCCAGGCTGCCACAGTCCCCGACACGCGCCGCGCCTCCATGTCCATCTCCATGCGCCCGCCGTCCGGCCCCCTGGCCTGCATCACGGCTTGGGTGGTGTAGTGCTGCGGGCTGTGCAGCGTGACGGTGAAATCCCCCTGGCTGGGCGGATTGGTGCAGACGATGCGGCCCTTCCAGGTCTTGGCACTGCGGCTGACCTGGGTGTAGGTGCAGTCGCCCTCCCGGTGGCCTTCGCGGATGGGGCCGTCCTGCACGTCCTCGGGCGCCAGGCAGATGCGGATCGCCGGCCTGCCGCCCTTGCCCACGCCGACGCCAATACCCATTTGCTGCTCCATGATCTTGCGCGCCTCGGGCGGCAGGTTCTTGAGCTGCTCGTGCAGGCCCGGGATCTGCGAGCTGTGCTGCACCTCCCACAGGCCCGGCTCGATGGTCTGCGCCTGCGTCTGGGCGGCGGCGGCAGCCAGCAGCAGGGCGGGCAGTGCAGTGGCAAGCGTCCGGCGGATAGTGTCCATGGCTTCTCCCTTCATGATTTTCATGGCCGGCCCTGTTGCCAGCCGGCGTGGTATTGCCCGACCGGCACACCGTTGATGCTGGAGTCGGCCTGCATCTCGTAGCGCACGCGGCGGCCCTCGCCATCGTCGCCCATGAACACCAACGGCAGGCCGCTGCCGACGGCCACGTATTCATCCCACGGCTCGGGGACGCCGGGGATGGCCGCGCTGTAGTGGCAGGCCAGGAAGGTGCCTGCGCCGACCGTGACCGTCTTGTGGCCCAGGTAGGTGACGCGGTAGGCGTCGGTCTCGCGCGTCGTGTTGGTGGTGGGGTAGCCGACGACCGTGGTGGTCGCGGTGGTGTCGGCGGTGACGCTGTAGTCGAAGGACTCGCCTGCCTGCAGCGTGTACTTGAGTTGCTGCGCGGGCGGGGCGTTGACCGTGCGCAACTGCATCTGGATCGGCCCCATGGTGGAGTGCGAAACCGAGCCGTATTCGACGATCACCGGGCCGGCGGGCGTCGGCTGGTGGCTCAGGTAATGGCTGAGCTGCATGTTCAGGTCATGGCCCAGGGCGGACACGACCATGGTGCCGCTGTTTTCGATCAGCCCGGCATGGCCGGCAAAGCTCGCGCCCGTCGATACCTGCATGTCCTGGATCATGCTGACCTCGACCGAGCCTTCGGAGGCCGGCCCAGCGCCGCGCATGTGCCAGCGGTATTGCGTCCCCGGCGTGACCAGTGCCGGGTTGAAGCAGGCGCTTGCCGCGCCATTGCCGACCGGCCCGGGCGCGCCCGGATCAGGGTTGCCAGCCGGCGCGCACAGCGCAGGGCCGGCAGCGCACACGATCTCGGTCAGCGGCACGATCTGGCCGCCGGTGGCCACCTCGCCATAGCCGTAGGCCTGGTTCTGCAGCACCCCGAGCACCAGGCCCGAAGCGGGGTAGATGCGCAGGACATAGCCTTCGAGCGTGGCGTCCTGCGCCGGCGCGGGAAAGAGTTCAGGGAAGCTGCGTTCGGCCCACTGGAAGAACTGCCCCGCATCCTTCAGTTGCCACTGCGCTGCCGGCGCCTGCGCCATGGCCGTGCCTGCGGCTCCCACGGCACCTGCGGCCACCAGGGCCACCGCACCCAGACGTGCAAGTTTTCCGCTGTCCATACATACCTCCTTCGTGCTAAGGGAAAACGGCTGTCCCGCGCTGCCGCCAGCTGGCCAGCGTCAGCGAGTCCATATGCCGACCATACCCCGTATCGCTCGAACACGGCCAGCGCGCACCCGTCAGCCGCTACTGCCCTGGTTCAACTGCATGGCCCACATCCCCGCATAGCGCCCGCCCGCCGCCAGCAGCGCCGCGTGGCTGCCGCGCTCGACGATGCGGCCCGCGTCCATGACCAGGATCTCGTGCGCATCGACCACCGTGGACAGGCGGTGGGCTATCACCAGCGTGGTCTTGCCCTGCGCGACGGCACGCAGCTCGGCCTGGATGGCGCGCTCGTTGTGCGAATCCAGTGCGCTGGTGGCCTCGTCGAAGATCAGGATGGGCGGGTTCTTGAGCAGCGTGCGGGCAATGGCCACGCGCTGCTTCTCGCCGCCGGACAGCTTCAGGCCGCGCTCGCCGACCATGGTCTCGTAGCCCCTGGGCTGGGCGGCGATGAAGTCGTGGATGTGCGCCGCGCGTGCGGCCTGCTCGACCTCGGCGCGGCTGGCGTCCGGGCGGCCATAGGCGATGTTGTAGGCCACGGTGTCGTTGAACAGCACGGTGTCCTGCGGCACGATGCCGATCGCCCGGCGCAGCGACTGCTGCGTCACGGCGCGGATGTCCTGCCCGGCGATGCTGATCGCGCCGCCCTGCAGGTCGTAGAAGCGAAACAGCAGCCGGCTGAGCGTACTCTTGCCCGCACCCGAGGCGCCGACCACGGCCACCGTCCGGCCCGCCGGGATCTCGAAGCTCACGCCCTGCAGGATGGGCCGCGCCGGCTCGTAGGCGAAATGCACGTTCTCGAAACGCACGGCGGGCGGGCCGGAAAGCGCCAGCGGCTGCGCGCCGGGCGCATCGGCCACCTCCTGCTCGCGATCCATCAGCGTGAACATCTTGTCCAGGTCGGTCAGGTTCTGCTTGATCTCGCGATAGACCACACCCAGGAAGTTCAGCGGGATGTAGATCTGGATCATGAAGGCGTTGACCATGACCAGGTCACCCAGCGTCAGCCGCCCATCGGCCACGCCGGCCGTGGCGCGCCACAGCATGGCCACCAGGCCAGTGGCGATGATGATCTGCTGGCCGGTGTTGAGCAGGCTGAGCGTGCTGCGGCTCTTGAGCTGGGCGCGGCGCAGCTGCTCCAGGCTCTGGTCGTAGCGCCGCGCCTCGAACTGCTCGTTGTTGAAATATTTGACGGTCTCGTAGTTCAGCAGCGAATCGATCGCCTTGGCGTGCGCCGCCGAGTCGAACTGGTTGGCCTGGCGGCGAAACTGGATGCGCCACTCGGTGACCCACACCGTCCAGGCGATGTACAGCACCAGCGCAATCAGCGTGATGCCGGCAAACCAGGCATCAAAGCGGGTGGCCAGCACGGTGAGCACCAAGAGCACCTCGACCAGCGTGGCGGCGATGTTGAACAGCGCAAACGACACCAGCGACTCGATGCCGCGCACGCCGCGCTCGATGTCGCGCGTCATGCCGCCGGTCTGGCGCTCCAGGTGAAAGCGCAGGGACAGGCCGTGCAGGTGCTCGAAGGTCTTGAGCGCAATGGCGCGCGCCGCGCCGTGCGTGGCGCGGGCAAAGACCAGCTCGCGCAGCTCGTTGAACAGCGAGTTGCCAAAGCGCAGCAGGCCATAGGCCACCAGCAGGCCCACGGGCACGACCAGCAGCGCGCTGGGGCTGCCGGGCGGCAGCGTCATGGCGTCGATCAGGTCTTTCAGCAGCAGCGGCACGCCGACGTTGGACAGCTTGGCGCCCACCATGAAGGCAATCGCCGCCAGCACACGCCATTTGTAGTGCCACAGATAGGGCAGCAGCCGCGCCAGCGTGGCCCAGTCGCTGCGCGGCCTGGCCGGGGTGTTGTCGGTGGGCAGGGGGGCGATGTCGGAGCCGGAGCGGCGCATGGGCAGGCAGGCGGGGAGCGCAGGAGTGGCGAGGCAGCCATTGTGACCGTGCAGGCGGCGCACCGCCGGCCCCGGCCCGGCAGCGGGGCGTGTCGGACAATGCGGCCTTTTCCTGCCTTAGAGCGTGTTTACGATCTCCGCGCCCGCGCACCCGCGCGGGGATCGTAAACACGCTCTTAGCCCCACCGACCAACCGGACTACCCGCCAGCCATGGAACAGAACGCCAACGCCAACGCCAACGCCCACCCGCAACTGCCCAGCGACAAGGAGCTGGTGCTCAAGGTCATCCCCATGCCGGCGGACACCAACAGCAATGGCGACATCTTCGGCGGCTGGGTCATGGCGCAGGTCGATCTGGCCGGCTCGGTGCTGCCCGCGCGCATCATCTGCGGACGCATGGCCACGGTGGCCGTCAACGAATTCATCTTCAAGCAGCCGGTGCGCGTGGGCGACCTGCTGTCGTTCTTTGCCGAGGTCACGCGCATCGGCAACACCTCGATGACGGTGCGCGTGGAGGTCTATGCCGAGCGCATCGGCGCACAAGGCCGCTACCTCAAGGTGACCGAGGCCAGCCTGACCTATGTCGCCATCGACGACAGCGGCAAGCCGCGCCCGATCGCGCGCACTCTGCAGGCCTGAGGGACGCAAAGAGCCACCGCCGGACGAAAAAAAAGGAGCCTCGCGGAGGCTCCCTGCTGCGCTGCCGCAGCTCTCAGAGCGTGTTTACGATCCCTGCGCGCGGAGATCGTAAACACGCTCTCAGGCCAGGGCCAGGGCAGCGGACTGCCCAGCCGCAGCGCCGCCACCTGCGGCAGCGGCGGCATGACTGGCGCTGCCAGCGCTGGAGGGGCTGAGCCGCGCCGCGCCCAGGCCACCCTCGATCTCGCCGCTGAGCTGTCCGCCCTCCTCGATCACCACCTTGCCGTAGCGGATCTTGCCGCTGACCTTGCCCGAGCCGAAGATGACCAGCTTGTCGCGCACGGTGAGCTGGCCATCGAACTGGCCGTGGATCTCGGCGATGTCGATCTCGGCGCTGCCGCGAAACGCACCCTGCTCGGCGATGTGGATCACGCGCGAGTCCATGGTGGCCTCCACCGTGCCCTCGACCACCAGCGTGTCGCAGTCGGTGATCTCCACGCCCTTGAGCTTGATGTTGGGGCCGACGGTGAGCTTGCTGCCGCCCGAGGCACTGGCAGCGCTGGCGCCGGACGCCGCCGCAGTGGCGGCCAGACTGGCAGGAAGGGCGCCGCCAGCGGACGCCGCGCTGCGGCTGGCGGCGCTGCCCAGCACGCCTGTTGCCTGCCGGGTGGAGGGGCCATCGCTGCTGGCGGGCTGATTGCCCGGGGCGCTGCTGTTGTTGTTGCTGCTGCTGTCACGTCTGCCAAAGAAAGGGTTTTGCACGGCCATCGGTACTCCTGGAAAAAACGGGCCGATGCTAGGCGCCGGCTCCGGTTTCAAATGCAGGGCAGACGCAAGAGGAGTAACCAAAGGCCTGCCTGGTTGCATGCGCTTGCAGGCTTTGCAGCACCAAACAGGGCGCCAGCGCTGTCTTTCCGGATCATGAAACGATGTAGGCCGCCGCCCCGGTGGCCAGCAATTCGCCGTGCTGGCCGAGGAACTCCATGCGCGTGTTGGCCACACGCGAGCCCAGGCGCAGCACCTGGGCCTGCAGCAGGAACTGGCTGCCGATGGCGGCGCGCAGGTAGTCGATGCGCAGGTCGATGGTGCCCAGGCGGGAAAAGCGCTGCAGCCGCGCCGCCGGAGCCTCGTCCATGTGCTTGCCGCCAATGGCCGCCATCACCGCCAGGCCGCCCATGGCGTCCAACCCAGCGCTGATGACGCCGCCGTGCAGCCGGTTGTAGGTGAAGTGCCCGACCAGCTCGGGGCGCATGTCGATGCGCGCCGCAACCCGCTCGGGCGCCAGTGCCGTGATGTGCAGGCCCAGCAGCCGGTTGAAGCTGATGTGCTGCTCGAACATCTGCGTCAGCCCGTCGATGAACTCCGGCTCGAAGGCGGCCGGGGCCGCCGCAGCCGCTGGAGCAGGTGCTTTCATGGTATTTTTTTGCTACTCAAATAATAGCTGTCAGCGCTTGTCCAACAAGGGCTTGAGCCTGTTTTTGCTTGAATTTCAGCATCAGCACTTGCTGAAATCCGGATGGCGCTTGTCCATGAAGGCGCTGAAGGCCTCGCGCGCTGCCGGCCCGGCCATCAGGCGGGCGAAGCTGGCGCCCTCCTCGTCCATGCGCGCGCGCACGGCGGCGCTCTGGCCGGCCTTCATCAGGCGCTTGGTCTCGATCAGCGCGCTCAAGGGCTTGGCGGCGAGTTTCTTCGCCTGGGTCTGCGCCAGCAGGTTGCACTCGGCGGGCGGCACCACGCGGTTGACCAGGCCGACCTCCAGCGCCGCCTCGGCCATGAAGGGCTCGCCCAGCAGCAGCGCTTCGGCCGCACGGTGGTAGCCCAGCATCTGCGGCAGCAGCAGGCTGGACGCTGCCTCGGGGCACAGGCCCAGGTTCACGAAGGGCAGCGAGAACGCCGCGTTGTCGCCGGCATAGACCAGGTCGCAATGCAGCAGCAGCGTGGTGCCGATACCCACCGCCGGGCCACAGACGGCGGCGACCAGCGGCTTGGGGAACGCGGCCAACGCGCGCAGGAAGCGCCACACGGACGGCTCGCCTGCGTCCTGCGCTGCCGCTTGCTGCCCGCCCTGGGCCGACTGGCGCAGGAAGTCGGCGATGTCGTTGCCGGCGCTGAAAATCGCCATGTCGCCCTGGAACACGACCACGCGCACGGCGGCGTCGGCCTGCGCTGCCACCAGCGCATCGGCCATGGCGGCGTACATGGCCTCGGTGATGGAGTTCTTCTTGTCCACCCGGTTGAAGGTGATGGTGGTGACGGCGGCCTCAGTGTGTACCAGGATGTCCTGGCTGCTGGTGTCGGTGCTCATGGCGTTCATTTCCTGGTTCACTCCTTGTAATAGACGATTTGGTGCGTGGTGGCCAGCAGCGCGCCGGCCTCGTTCCACAGCTGCGCGGTCTGGTCGAAAAAGCCGTTGCGGAACTCCTGCGCGCGCGCCTGGCCCAGCAGGTGGCCGCTGCCGGTGCGTGCCAGCAACTCGCTGCCAGCGTGGAAGTACACGGTCATGGACACCGTCCCCGCCGGCACGCGCAGCGCCCGGCGGCGCCAGATGCGCGGGAAGAACACGTCGGCCAGCGCCGCCAGCGCCGGAAAGTCCAGCGCCCGCGCCGGCGCATCGCGCATCCACAGCTGCGTCAGGCTGTCGCGCTCGCTGCCGTCCCACTCGCCGGGCAACATGCCGCGCACCGGACGCATCTCGTAGCGCTGCAGCCACTGCACCGGGAAGATGGCCGGCGCCAGCGCGCACTCGGCGGGCGGCGGCACCTGCGGCATGGGCGTGTCGGCGCCGCTCCAGGTCTCGCGGCGCTCGGCCATCAGCACGGTGGCGGTGGTGGTGACCTGCGGATCGCCGCCCTCGGCGGGGCTTTGCAGCACGCTGACCGTCCAGTGCTGGGTCGAGCGGTTGGTGCGCGCCGGCGTGGCAACGACGGTGAACGGCCCTTCGATGACGGCGGCGGCGAAGTTCACCGTCAGCGCCACCGGCTCGCCCAGCACGTCGGGGTGGCGCAGCACGGCGGCCAGCGCCGTGGCAGCGGTGAGGCCGCCATAGGGGCCGACCATGTTCCAGTAGGCCTGGGTGGTCTGGCCGGTGTAGTGGCCGGGGGCGCCCGATTCGAGCACCAGGGCCTCGTCCAGCGGGTGGACGGCGGGCGGGGTGGAGGAAGTTTGCATGTCGGTCATGAAAGGCGAGTGTGCCTGCAGCGCGGGCGCGGCTGCGTCATGCGGGCGACGCTGCCGTGGCATCGGCCTGCGCCCACTGGGCGAGCTGCTGCGCTGCGCGCGGCCACAGCGTCGGCGCGAAGCTGTCGCGGAAAAAGCCGAAGTGCCCGATGCGCCGCGCGCCCACGTCCTGGGCGGCGATGCGCTCGATCCGGCGCGGGGCGCGGGCGTACAGGGCCAGCAGCGCCTCGGTGCCGGCCAGGGTCATCATCTCGTCATCCACCATGCTCCAGGCCAGCACGGGAAAGCGCACTGCGGCATAGCTGCGCTCGGCCCCCTGCCCTTCGGCGCCGACGCTGTAGCGCGGGTGCAGGCACCAGCGGCGCCACTGCAGGGCGACGGCGCGCGGCAGATCGCCCACGGCGCGCAGGCGCCGGCCTGGGAAGTAGCCGCACAGGCGCACCGAGGCGGGCACCAGCACATGCCAGAAAAACGGCATCAGCCGGCGCAGGCGCGGCGCATTCTGGCGCCAGTAGCCGCTGCCGGCAGCAATGCTCAGCAGGCCGGCGACGCGGTGCTTTTCTTGCAGCAGGCCGGGCAGCTGCGCGCCCAGGCTGTGGCCGACCAGCAGCAGCGGGCGGCCCGGCAGGGCCTCGGCGGCGTGGGCGATGACGGCGTCGTAGTCGCGCGCCCAGTCGTGCAGATTGGCTTGCACGGCACGCATGGGCCCGTGCAGCGAGGCGCCCTGGCCCCGGTAGTCGAAGGTACTGACGGCCCAGCCCTGCCCGGCCAGCCATTGGGCAAAGCGGGCATAGAAGGTCTGCGGCACGCCAAAGGCCGCGCCGATGACCACGCTGCCCTGCGGTGCGGTGCCGGCAGGTGGCAGATAGCGGCACACGGCCAGCGGATGGGCTGCGCCGGACACGGGCAGAGCGTGCTGCTGCATCATCGGCCTCCTGTGTTTTGCTACTTCTTTGGTAGCTGTTCGCGCTTGACTGGCGCTGTTTTCAGCTCCTTCCCCCTCTGGGGGAAGGTGGGGATGGGGGCTGGCTGGTGCTGGCGTGTGGTGTCATGAGGCCACCGTCGCTGGCCCCCACCCCAACCCTCCCCAAAAGGGGGAGGGAGCAGGATCAGACGCGCTCGAAGATGCCCGCCGCGCCCTGGCCCATGCCAACGCACATGGTGACCATGCCGTACTTGAGCTGCTTGCGGCGCAGCGCGTGTACCACCGTAGCCGAGCGGATGGCGCCGGTGGCGCCCAGCGGGTGGCCCAGGGCGATGGCGCCGCCCATGGGGTTGACCTTGGCCGCATCCAGCCCCAGCGTGTTGACCACGGCCAGCGACTGCGCGGCGAAGGCCTCGTTCAGCTCGAACCAGTCGATGTCGTCCTGCTTCAGGCCGGCATAGCGCAGCGCGGCGGGGATGGCCTCGATGGGGCCGATGCCCATGATGGCTGGCGGCACGCCCCGGCTGGCGTAGCTGACGAAGCGCGCCAGCGGGGTCAGGCCAAAGCGCTTGACGGCGGCCTCGCTGGCCAGGATCAGCGCACCCGCGCCGTCGCTGGTCTGCGAGCTGTTGCCCGCCGTGACCGAGCCGCGCGCGGCAAACACCGTGCGCAGCTTGGCCAGGCCCTCCAGGCTGGTGTCGGGGCGCGGGCCTTCGTCCAGGCTAGCGGTGCGGGTCTTTTGCACCAGCTCGCCGGTCTCCAGGTTCACGCTGCGGTCGGTGACCTCGATGGGCGTGATCTCGTCCTTGAACTCGCCGGCCTGCTGCGCGGCAATGGCGCGGCGGTGCGACTCCAGCGCAAAGGCGTCCTGCGCCTCGCGGGACACTTTCCACTGCTGGGCGACTTTTTCTGCCGTCAGGCCCATGCCGTAGGCGATGCCCACGTCGCCGTCGCGCTCGAAGATGGAAGGCGACAGGCTGGGCGTGTTGCCCATCATGGGCACCATGCTCATGCTCTCGACGCCAGCGGCGATCATGACGTCGGCCTCGCCCACGCGGATGCGGTCGGCGGCCATGGCCACGGCCGACAGGCCCGAGGCGCAGAAGCGGTTGACGGTGATGCCGCCCACGCTGGTCGGCAGGCCGGCCAGCACCGCGCCGATGCGCGCCACGTTCAGGCCCTGCTGGGCCTCGGGGATGGCGCAGCCGCAGATGATGTCCTCGATGGCCTGCGGATCCAGCCCCGGCGCCTGGGCCAGGGCCGATTTGAGGATGGTGGCCAGCAGGTCGTCAGGCCGGTAGTTGCGGAAAAAGCCCTTGTGCGAGCGCCCGATGGGCGTGCGCGTGGCGGCGACGATGTAGGCGTCTTGCTGTTGTTTCATGGAGACTGCTCCTGTGTTGTCTGGCTCTTTCCCCCTGTGGGGAAAGGTGGGGATGGGGGCTGGCCGCGCAGTTCGTTCAGTCGGTTGTGTACTGCCTGCAAGACCCCGTCCATCTGGGTGAATGGCGCGTCGGACGCGAAACGCATCACGTCAAAACCCTGCGCCCGAAAGAATGCGTCGCGACGTTCGTCATACGCTGCCTGTCCTGAATGCTGTGAGCCGTCGAGCTCCACGATCAACGGCGGCGCCAGGCAGGCGAAATCGGCGACGTAGCTGCCCAGCGGATGCTGGCGACGGAATTTCACGCCGAGCTGCTCGCCCTTGAGGCGCTGCCACAGCTTGCGTTCGCTGTCGGTCATCTCCCGGCGCAGCACCTGGGCGTTGCTGCGGGCGCGTGATGTAGCCTGGTTCTGCATGATCTCAGCGCCCCGGCGTGCGTGCTTGCTCCTTCCCCCCTTGGGGGAAGGCTGGGATGGGGGCCGGCTGGTTGTGGCGCACGGCGTTGCACGTCCAGCCGCGCTGGCCCCGCCCCAGCCCTCCCCAGAGGGGGAGGGAGCAATACCGGCAACGCGCCAGCCTCCCCCAGAGGGGGGAGCGAGAGTGCTGCAGGGCGGACGGACATGCCAGGCCTCATGCCGTCAGTTGCGCACCGGCTTGCCCGTGCTAAGCATCCCCAGAATGCGCTCCTGCGTCTTCGGGTGCTCGATCAGCGTGCAAAAAGCCTTGCGCTCCAGCTGCATCAGGTATTCCTCGCTCACCAGCGTGCCGGCATCGACATCGCCGCCGCACACCACCTCGGCAATCATGGTGGCGATGCGCTGGTCGTGCTCGCTGATGAAGCCGCCGTCGCGCATGTTGGTCAGCGAGCCGCGGATGGTGGCGATGCCGCTGCGCCCGGCCACCGGGAACAGGCGCTTCATCGGCGCACGCCAGCCGGCCATGCCCATGGCGCGGGCCTCGTTCACCGCCACGAACAGCAGCTCGTCGCGGTGCGGCACGATGATGTCGTCGTCGAGCAGGTAGCCCAGCTTGCGCGAGTCCAGCGCGCTCATGCCGACCTTGGCCATGGCCGCGGCCGTGAAGCCCTCGGTCAGGAAGTGCAGCAAGTCCTTGTCCGTCGATTTGGCGGCGTTCTCGGCGGCGCGCCGCGCGATGTAGGTCAGCCCGCCCGCGCCCGGCACCAGGCCCACGCCGACCTCGACCAGGCCGATGTAGCTCTCCATGTGTACCACGCGGCGCGCGCTGTGGATGGCCAGCTCGCAGCCGCCGCCCAGCGCCATGCCGTGGATGGCGGAAATCACCGGCACCTGGGCGTAGCGCAGGCGCAGCATCAGGTTCTGCAGCTCCTGCTCGACGCCCTCGATGGCGCCGATGCCGGCGACCACATAGGCCGGCATGGTGGCCTGCAGGTCGGCGCCCACCGAGAACGGCGCATCGCCCGACCAGATGACCAGGCCTTCGTACTCGCGCTCAGCCAGCTCCAGCGCCTCCACCAGGCCTTCCATCACGTCCGGGCTGATGGCGTGCATCTTGCTCTGGATGCTGGCGATCAAGACGCGGCCACCGGCAGGGCAGACCTCCTTGTCCAGCGTCCACACGCGCAGTGCGTCGCTGTTGCTGATGGTCGTGCCGGCTGTGCGCCAGTCGGGCAGGTTGTCCTCGCCCAGCAGCTTTTCCGGGAAGTACTGGCGGTCGTACACGGGCAGTTGGCGGCGCGGCACGAACTTGCCCTTGGCCGGGCTCCACGAGCCCTGCGCCGTGTGTACGCCGCCGGCATCGGCCACCGGGCCCTTGAAGACCCACTCGGGCAGCGGCGCCTTGGACAGCGCCTTGCCGGCGGCTATGTCCTCCTGGATCATCTGGGCGACTTCGAGCCAGCCGGCCTCCTGCCACAGCTCGAAGGGGCCTTGCTTCATGCCGAAGCCCCAGCGCATGGCCTGATCCACGTCGCGCGCGGTGTCGGCGATCTTTTCCAGATGCACGGCGGCGTAGTGGAAACCGTTGCGCAGGATGGCCCACAGGAACTGGCCCTGCGGCCCCTGGGCATTGCGCAGCAGCTTCAGGCGCTCGGCGGCGGGCTTTTTCAGCATCCGGCCATAGACCTCGTCGGCCTTGCCGCCGGCGGGCACGTACTCCTCGCTGTCGAGCTCGAAGCGCAGGATGTCGCGGCCCTGCTTCTTGTAGAAGCCGCCCTTGGTCTTCTGGCCCAGCTGGCCCAGCTCGATCAGCTTGGCCAGCACGGCGGGCGTGCCGAAGCTGTCGTAGAACGGATCGGTCTCCAGGCTCAGGTTGTCCTGCAGCGTCCTGATGACGTGGGCCATGGTGTCCAGGCCCACCACGTCGGCGGTGCGAAACGTCCCGCTGCTGGCGCGGCCCAGCTTCTTGCCCGTGAGGTCATCGACGACATCGAACGTCAGGCCGAAGTTCTCCACCTCCTTCATGGTGGACAGCATCCCGGCGATGCCCACGCGGTTGGCGATGAAGTTGGGCGTGTCGTGCGCGCGCACCACGCCCTTGCCCAGGCCGGTGGTCACGAAGGCTTCGAGCTGGTCGAGCACTTCGGGCTGCGTGGCGGGCGTGTTGATCAGCTCCACCAGCATCATGTAGCGCGGCGGGTTGAAGAAGTGGATGCCGCAAAAGCGCGGGCGCAGGGCTTCAGGCAGCGCCTCGGAGAGCTTGGTGATCGACAGGCCCGAGGTGTTGCTGGCCAGGATGGCGTGCTTGGCCACATGGGGCGCGATCTTGTGATAGAGGTCTTGCTTCCAGTCCATGCGCTCGGCAATGGCCTCAATGACCAGATCGCAGTTTTTCAGCAGGCCCAGGTGCTCCTCGTAGTTGGCCGCCTGGATCAGGCCGGCATCGTCGGCCACGCCCAGGGGCGCGGGCTTGAGCTTTTTCAGGTTGGCGATGGCGCGGGTGACGATGCCGTTCTTCGGGCCTTCCTTGGCCGGCAGGTCGAACAGCACCACGGGCACCTTCACGTTGACGAGGTGGGCGGCAATCTGCGCGCCCATCACGCCTGCGCCGAGGACGGCGACTTTGCGGACGTTGAATCGGGTCATGGGGTGGATGGAATCGGTTGAGTGGATGGGCTTTCACTCCTTCCCCCTGTGGGGGAAGGCAGGGATGGGGGCCGGCTGGTTGTGGCGTGCCTTGCGCAGTGGCCGCCGTCGCTGGCCCCACCCCAGCCCTCCCCCAGCGGGGGAGAGAGCAAGACAGGAGGTCAGTTCACGCGCTGCCAGGTCTGGGTGCGGCCAAAGGGGCCGATGGAGCCGCGCACTTCGAGCTTGCTGCCGCCCTCGATGGGCGTCAGGCGCAGGGTGTAGTGCTTGCCGTTTTCCGGGTCGAGGATCTTGCCGCCCTCCCACACGTCCTTGCCTTCGGCCTTCTTCGCCCCGGTGATGATGGGCAGGCCGACCATGGGCTGATCCTTGAGCGCATCCTTGCACTCCACGCACTTGGCTGCCGGGTCGGCGTCCTTGCGCAGGAGCTTTTCGATGCGGCCTTCCAGCGCGCCGCCTTGGTCGGCGATGCGGATCTCGGACTTGGCCTCGCCGGTCTTGTCGTCCATGCTGCGCCACAGGCCCACGGGCGACATCTGGGCCAATGCCGGGGCGGCGATTGCTGCAAAAATAATAGCTGCCAACGCTTGTCTCATAAGGGCTCCAGGGCTAAAAGAGTGGTTTTCCGCTCCTTCCCCCTTTGGGGGAAGGTTGGGATGGGGGCGGCTGGTTCTGGCGGGCCGTGTCGTGCGGCCAGCGTCGCTGGCCCCACCCCAGCCCTCCCCAAAAGGGGGAGGGAGCAAGACCGGCAGCGCGCCTGTCCTCTCCCCAAAGGGGGAGGGAGCGATGCCGGCTGCGGATTCCTGCTCCCTCTCCCGCAGGGCGGGAGAGGGCTGGGGTGAGGGTGGGATGCACGATCAGGCCAGCGCCGCGTCCGTGTCCATCAGCACCTTGGAGCCGGCGCGCGCCGTGCGCATCAGCGTTGCCGTCTCGGGGAACAGCTTGGCGAAGTAAAAGCGCGCCGTCTGCAGCTTGCCCACATAGAACGGGTCGGTGTTGCCGGCCTCGATCTCGCGCAGCGCCACCTGCGCCATGCGGGCGAACAGGTAGCCAAACACCAGGTGGCCAGCCACGCGCAGATAGTCCACCGCCGCAGCGCCCACCTCATCCGGGTTCTGGAAGCCCCG
Source organism: Melaminivora jejuensis (assembly GCF_017811175.1). Lineage (NCBI taxonomy): Bacteria > Pseudomonadati > Pseudomonadota > Betaproteobacteria > Burkholderiales > Comamonadaceae > Melaminivora > Melaminivora jejuensis. The sequence continues at coordinate 3,563,775 of NZ_JACWIJ010000002.1, read as the reverse complement.
GAAGCCGATCTCGGTGGTGAACTTGGTCATCTGGTCGCCCAGGTAGGCGATGGGGTTGATGAACTCGGCCATCTTCTCGTTCACGCCCTCCTCGGCCACCAGCTGGCCGACCAGCTTGCCGAACTTCTTGAGCGTCGCGCCGTTGTTGCCCAGCACCTTGCGGCCCAGCAAGTCCAGCGACTGCACGGTGTTGGTGCCCTCATAGATCATGTTGATGCGGTTGTCGCGCACGAACTGCTCCATGCCCCATTCCTTGATGTAGCCGTGGCCGCCAAAGACCTGCATACAGGCATTGGTCGCCGTGTGGCCGTTGTCGGTCACGAAGGCCTTGACGATGGGCGTCAGCAGCGCGACCAGCTCGTCGCTGTCCTTCCTGACCTTCTCGTCGGGGTGGCTGTGCGCCTTGTCCAGCAGCATGGTGCAGAAAATCTGCAGCGCGCGCGCGCCCTCGGCGTAGGCCTTGGCCGTCAGCAGCATCTTGCGCACGTCCGGATGCACGATGATCGGATCGGCCTCCTTGTCCTTGGCCTTGGTGCCCGACAGGCTGCGCATCTGGATGCGATCCTTGGCGTAGGCCAGCGCGTTCTGGTAGGCCACCTCGGTCAGGCCCAGCGACTGGTTGCCCACGCCCAGGCGCGCGGCGTTCATCATCACGAACATGGCCGCCAGGCCCTTGTGCGGCTGGCCGACCAGCGTGCCGATGGCGCCATCGATGGCGATCTGCGCCGTGGCGTTGCCGTGGATGCCCATCTTGTGCTCCAGGCCGGTGCAGAAGATGGGGTTGCGCTCGCCCAGCGAGCCATCGGCATTGACCAGGAACTTGGGCACCACGAACAGGCTGATGCCCTTGCTGCCCTTGGGCGCATCGGGCAGGCGGGCCAGCACCAGGTGGACGATGTTGTCGGTGAAATCGTGCTCGCCGGCGCTGATGAAAATCTTGTTGCCGGTGATCCTGTACGTGCCCTCGGGCGCGCCCTGCACCGGCTCGGCCTTGGTGCGCAGCATCCCCAGGTCAGTGCCGCAGTGCGGCTCGGTCAGGCACATGGTGCCCGTCCACTCGCCGCTGACCAGCTTGGGCAGATAGGTCTTCTTTTGCTCGTCCGTGCCGTGCGCCAGCAGCGCCTCATAGGCGCCGTGCGACAGGCCGGGGTACATCGTCCAGGCCTGGTTGGCGCTGTTGAGCATCTCGTACAGGCACTGGTTCACCGTGTGCGGCAGGCCCTGGCCGCCGAACTCGGGGTCGCACGACAGCGCCGGCCAGCCGCCCTCGACGTACTGGCGATAGGCCTCCTTGAAGCCCTTCGGGGGCGTGACCTCGTGCGTCTGCACGTCCAGCTTGCAGCCCTCCTCGTCGCCGCTGATGTTCAGCGGGAAGGCCACGCCGGCGGCGAACTTGCCAGCCTCCTCCAGCACGGCGTTGAGGGTGTCCTTGTCCACCTCGGCGTGCGCCGGCATGGCCTGGAACTCCTCGGTGACCTTGAAGACTTCATGCAGCACGAATTGCATGTCGCGCAGGGGGGCGTGTAGATGGGCATGAGGCAGGCTCCTGGGAAAAAAGCGGGTTGGGGGAGGAAAGAGGGGTGGAAAAAAAAAGGGGTAAGACCGCCGGCCCGCAGCGCCTCAGGCGGCGTAGCGTGCCAGGATGTTGTCGAAGCCGCGCGTGGCGCGCTCCATCGAGCCGGGCGTGTGCAAAAAACGCGCCTCGTAGTGCAGCGCCAGGATCAGGCCGTGGATCTCGAACAGCATCTGCTGCTCATCCGTGTCGGCGCGCAACTGGCCCAGCGCCTTGCACTGCTCGATGGCGCGGCGCATGGCCTCCATCCACACCAGCACCGAGCCGGCCAGCGCATCGCGCACCGGGCCTTCGCGGTCGTCGAACTCGATGGCGCCGCTGATGTAGATGCAGCCCGAGTCCAGCTCGATGGAGGTGCGCTGCATCCAGTGATCGAACATGGCGCGCAGGCGCGGCAGGCCGCGCGGCTGCTGCATGGCCGGGTAGAACACCTCCTGCTCGAAGCGCTGGTGGTATTCGCGGATGACGGAGATTTGCAGCTCCTCGCGCGAGCCGAAATGGGCAAAGACACCGGACTTGCTCATGCCGGTGACATCGGCCAGCGCGCCGATGGACAGGCCATCTAGCCCGATGTGCGTGGCCAGGCCCAGGGCAGCCTCGACGATGGCCGCCTTGGTCTGCTGGCCCTTGTGCAGCGCGCGATCGCGGCGCGCGGCGCTGGCAGGCTTGAGCGTGGAAGGCGTGGAGGAAGGCATGGCACGAACAAAACGAACGACCGTGCTATTTTGCACAAAAGCCGTCCGATATGCCAGTGCTGCCAGGCCCGGAGCGCTTGACCCAGGGCAAACCCTGACTCGGACAACCGCCGGGTTTTCAGGTCAAAAGTGCCTCAAACCCTTGCCAGGCAAGCGCTGACAGCTATTGAAATAGTAGTCATGCACCCATGCAGCCGTGCGTGGGGCGAACCACCACCCGCCTAGCCCCGCAGCGCCTGGGCAGCGAAGGCCAGGTTGCGCTCGATGCGCGCGCGCTCGGCAGCGGGCAGCAGGGGCGAGCGCAGCAGGCCGCTCCACAGGCTGTGCGCCTCGGCGGGGCGGGCGGTGTAGTGCGCGGCCAGGGCCAGCTCGTCGGCGGCGCGCCAGTGGTAGGGGGCCAGATCGACGAACAGCCGGTCGCCAGGCAGCGGGATGCGCGCTGCCTCGCGGGCGAACAGGTAGGCCAGGTGCCAGTCCTGTCGGCCCCGCAGGTAGGTGGCCAGGCCCGTCAGCGCTTCGGCCCGGCTGGGGCGGCTCTGGTGGGCCTGCAGATAGGCGGCCAGCACCTGTTCATGCGGCTGGCCCAGGCGCTCGGCCAGTTGCGCGCATTGCAGCAGCGCGTACCAGACCTCCTCGTCCCAGCCGCCCATGGCGGCGCGGCGCGCGTAGTGCGCCAGGGCCAGCTCGGGCCGGCCCGCGTCGCGCCAGCTCTGCGCCAGGTAGAAGACGTAGCGTGCGTTGTCCGGCTCCTCGCGCAGCGCCTGCTCCAGCACGGCGGCGTCCTTGGCGAACTTGTCCGGGTCGGCCGAGCGCGCGCCATCGGGCGTCACGGCGATCCAGACGCCGGGCAGGCGCGGCTGGGCCACGGGCTGGCCGGCGTCCAGGTATTCGTGCAGCACGCCCTGCCAGCGCCAGGGCAGCGCGGCGCTCACCAGGCTGACGCGGTCGTAGCTCAGGCCGCCGTAGCGCGCCTGCAGCGAGTACGCCGGCTCATGCAGCGCCGGCCAGCGCGCAAAGCCCGGCTCGTGGCCGAGCTGCTCGTCGGCATCGATGAACAGCAGGTAGCCGGCGCGGCCCACGGCCTGGCGCGCCAGCTCCAGCGCCTCGCTGCGGTTGTGGCCGAAGTTGCGCCAGGGCCGGTGGTGCAACTGCCCGGGCACGCCGGCCAGCGCGCGTTCGATGCGCGCCGGCGTGTCGTCCAGCGAGCCGGTATCGACGATGACCCAGTGGTCGATGAAGGGCCGCACCGAGGCCAGGCAGCGCTCTATCACCGCCGCCTCGTCGCGCACGATCATGTTCAGGCAGATGGGCATGGTTGGCATTTTCAAAAAAACGCCATTGCGCAGGGCAATGGCGTGGTTCGGGGCTGAATCCCTGCACCGTCATGCCGGCACCAAAGGTCTGCGGCACGCCAATGACTTGACCCTGCAGGCACATCCTTGCCGGAGACTATATTTTTTGATAGCACGCAGCGCTTGCCCAGCAAGGCTTTGCGGCCTGAAAGGCCTGAAAAACCTGAAAGGCCCGGAGCGGGCCGAAGGGCGCCGGCGGCGCTACAGCACCAGCTGCAGACTGACCTGCAGATGCTCGGTGGGCCGGCGGCGAAAGCCGCTGCGCACGAACTGCTGCAGCCGGCCCTGGATCAACGCCACCAGCACGCTGGCGCGCGCTGGCGCGGCGATGGCGTCGGCGTCGCTGCCATCGTCTTGCGGCAGCAGCGGGCGCAGGCACTGGCGCAATTGCGCCTCGATCTTGTCCATCAGCAGCGCCATGCGCTGGCGCAGCCGCTCGTGCTCCAACACCAGCGCGTCGCCGGCCATGACGCTGGCCATGCCAGGGTTGCGCTCGGCAAACTGCAGCACCATGGCGACGATGCGCGCCGCGCTGCGCCGCCCTGCGTCCTCGGCGTCGGCGCCGCCGGCCTCGGCATCGCTCAGGCCCTGCTCGGTGATCTGGCGCACCAGCGTGAAGATGCTGCTTTCGATGAAGTCGATCAGCGCCTCGTACATCTGCGCCTTGCTGGCGAAGTGGCGGTACAGCGCGGCCTCGCTCACCTGCAGCCGGCGCGCCAGCGCGGCGGTGGTGATGCGCTCGGCGCCGGGCTGCTCCAGCATGTGCGCCAGCGCCTGCAGGATCTGCTCGCGCCGCTCGCCGGGGCGCGCGCGTGCCGCCTTGGCCTTGCGCGGCGCCGGTGCCGGTGCTGGCTCTGGCAACTCGGCCGGAGGAAACAGGGCCTGCTCTTGTTCAGTCATGGCGTGGCGCTCGCATCACTGGCTGCGGATCATGGTTCCGTAGGCCTGATCGGTGAGGATTTCCAGCAGCATGGCGTGCGGCACCCGGCCATCGACGATGTGGACGGCGTTGACCCCGGCGCGGGCGGCGTCGATGGCGCCGGCCAGCTTGGGCAACATGCCGCCGGAAATCGTCCCGTCGGCAATCAGTGCATCGACCTGCTGCTGCGTCAGCTCGGGCAGCAGCTGGCCGGCCTTGTCCAGCACGCCGGGGATGTTGGTCAGCAGCAGCAGCTTTTCCGCCTTGAGCACGGTGGCCAGGCGGCTGGCCACCACGTCGGCGTTGATGTTGTAGCTTTCGTTGTGCTCGCCAAAGCCGATGGGGCTGACCACCGGGATGAAGGCGTCGTCCTGCAGTGCCTTGACCACTGCCGGGTCGATCTCGACGATGTCGCCGACCTGGCCGACGTCGTGCTCCAGCGCCGGGTCGTGGTTGTCCAGCAGGCGCAGCTTCCTGGCGCGGATCAGGCCGCCGTCGCGCCCGGTGAGGCCCACGGCCTTGCCGCCGGCCTGGTTGATCAGGCCCACGATGTCTTGCTGCACCTCGCCGGCCAGCACCCATTCGACGACTTCCATGGTCTCGGCGTCGGTCACGCGCATCCCCTGGATGAACTCGCCCTTCTTGCCCAGGCGTTTCAAGGCCTGCTCGATCTGCGGGCCGCCGCCATGCACCACCACCGGGTTCATGCCGACCAGCTTCAACAGCACCACGTCCTCGGCGAAGTCCTGCTGCAGCTCGGGGTCGGTCATGGCGTTGCCGCCGTACTTGATGACCATGGTCTTGCCGTGGAACTGGCGGATGTAGGGCAGCGCCTGGGCCAGGATTTCGGCCTTGTCGCGCGGGGCGATGGTTTGCAGGGTATCGGCAGCGGTATCGGTCATGGGCGCACAGCAGCGGAGGTCAAACGAAGGGCTGCATTGTGGCCCATGCGGGTGGCGTGGCCGGGCGCTTTCTCAGAGCAGCGCATCGACCGGCACACACAGGGCCGAGGCAATTTTCTTCAGCGTAGCGGCAGTGCCGGCACGCTTGCCACTTTCCATCTGGCTGATGAAGGGCTTGCTCACGCCAGCGGCTCTGGCCAGCGCCTCCTGGCTGAGTTGGCGGTGCTCGCGCCACGCCCGGATGGGCGAGGCCCCATCGGCAATGGCGAAAGCCACATCCGATGGGTAGCGGATGCCATCGTCGCTGGCCACCGCGCGGTCGAACACGGCGCTGTCGTCAGCGTCTTCGATGATGCTGCGCACCCTGTCCCAGATATCAGCAGGAACGACATAGAAGGCGGGCTTGCCGTCTTGCTGAATCACTTGAATGTCAGTCATTTATAGATGCCTCCGCGAGTTCCGATATCCAGCACAAGAATCACCAGACGACCAGCATCCATGGTGTAGATCACCCGCCAGCCTCCTATCTAAAGCCGGTAGCCGCAGCGGCCTACCAGTGAGTTGGCTTGAGGCAACTATTGGCTTGAGCCGACGCCACACGCTCAGGGCTGCAGCCAGCCCGGCACCTTGAAGCGCACGATGGCCAGGTAGGCGGCCACGTAGAACACGATGGACAACAGGCAAAAGCCGATCAGCACCGGCGTGTTGTGCCGAAACAGCACGGCCGGCACCACGGTGAGCAGCGTGAAGGCCCACAGGTAGGGCGAGGTGCGGTTGTTGCGCATGAGCATGTCGCGCGCCTCGTCGTCGTCGAACACGCCGCGCACGATGCGCCGGTAGATCAGCTGGTGGAAATGCAGCGCATCGGCCACGCCGGGCGAGACGCCGCGCGCCAGCTTGCGGTAGATGGAAAACACCGTCTCCCAGACCGGGTAGATCAGCAGCAGCATCGGGAACCACGGCGAGACCGAGGGGTTGCGCTGCACCAGGCTGACGCTGGCCAGGGCGATCAGGCCGCCCCACAGATAGGCGCCGCCGTCGCCGGCGAAGATCAGGCCGCGCGGGTAGTTCCAGAGCAGGAAGGCGCCGGTGGCCGCCGCTGCGGTGACCAGCAGCGTGGCCAGCGCCCGGTCGCTGACCTGCAGCGCCACGTGCGCCAGCGCCAGGCAGACGATGAGCGCCACCATGCCGGCCAGGCCGTTGTAGCCGTCGATGATGTTGAAGGCGTGCGGCAGGCCGGCCACGGCCAGCACCGCCAGGGCCACGCCCAGCCAGGGCGCGTGGGCCAGCACGGCGTCCAGCCAGGGCAGGCCCAAGCGCGGCACGGACAGATCGAGCAGCCAGGCGGCCAGCACGCCGGTCAGCGCGGTCAGCGCCAGCCGGTGGCGCGCGGCCAGGCGCTGCGTCAGGTCTTCGGCGATGCCGCCCAGCGCAGCCGGCGCCAGCGCCAGCATCCACAGCAGCACCCACGGCCCCAGGCGCACCGAGCCTGGGTCGCCCGCCTGCATCAGCGCCAGGCCCAGGCTCCAGCTGGCGCCCATGCCGGCCAGCAGGGCAACGCCGCCCAGGCGCGGCACGTCGCCGAAGTGAAAGCGCTGCGGCTTGGCCTCGCCATCGCCGTAGTTGGCAGCGTGGCGGCGCGCCACGCGCACCAAGACCCCAGCCGTCAGGACGGACACGAGAAAAGCGACGACTGCCAGCCAGATCATGGGGTGCGGATGTTACGTGGCAACAGGCGAGCGGTGTGTGCCCGGACGCACATTCATGCCCATTGATTGCCCGTTCAGGCGCAGCGGTGCGTCAATGCTCCAGCCAGACGTTGACCTGGGCCACGTTGTCCTGCGCGTCCTCGCCGGCCAGCGACTGCAGGCGCAGCCGGCTGACCAGGTACAGGTAGCGCGCCTGCGCCAGGTCGCGCAGCGCCAGGATGCGCTGCTGCTCGGCGTTGAGCACGTCCAGCAGCGTGCGCACGCCGGCCTCCTGCGACTTGCGGCTCGACGCCAGCGCCTGCTCGGCCGAGGCCACGGCCTGCTGCAGCGCGGCGATGCGCAGCACGCCCTCGGTCATGCCGCGAAACTCGCGGTGTACGCGCACGCCCAAGTCCAGCCGCGCGGCTTCGAGCTGCTCCTCGGCGCGCGTCTGCATGGCCAGCGCCTGGCGCACGGTGGAGCTGACATAGCCGCCGGCGTACAGCGGCACCTGCAGCTGCAGGCCGATGGTCTTGTTGTCGTAGCGCTGGTTGACGCTGGTCACGCTGTCGCTGCTGGTGCGCGACCACTGGGCCACGGCGTCCAGCGTCGGCAGGTGGCCGGTGCGCGCCTTGGCCACTTCCTGGCGCGCGGTCTCGACCTGGGCGCGCAGGGCGCGCAGCTGGGGGCTGGCGTCCTCGGCGCGTTCTATCCAGTCGTCCACCAGGGCCGGCACCGGCTGCTGCGGCGCAAAGCGCTCGGCAGCGACGCGCGCCAGCTCATCGACCGGCTGGCCGGTCATGACCTCCAGGCGCCGGCGCGTGTAGTCCTCGTTCTGGCGCGCCTCCAGCTCCTGCGCCACGGTCATGTCCAGGCGCGCCTGGGCGTCGTCGATGTCGGTGCGCGTACCCGAGCCTGCGGCCAGCGCCTTGCGGGCGGCGTCCAGCTGGGTGCTGTAGGAGTGCTTTTGCGCCAGCACCAGGGCCAGTTGCTCGCGCGCCAGCAAGGCCTCGAAGTAGGCCTCGCCCACGCGCACCACCAGGGCTTGCTCGTCGGTTTCGAGTTCGGCCTCGGCACCGGCCACCTGGGCCTCGGCCTGGCGCACCTGGGCGCTGTTGTAGGGGCGGTACAGGGGCTGGCGGATCTGCAGCACCTGGTTGCCCGAGTAGTAGTGCATCTGGCTCTTGACGGGCTGGCCCAGGGCGTTGCGGCCCTCGCTGGTCAGGTCGTTGTAGTTGCGCCCGGCGCTGAAGGAGACGTTGGGGCGCAGCTGCGCGCGCGCCTGCGGCAGGCGTTCGCGCGCGGCCTCGGTGGCGGCGCGGGCGGCGCGGATGGTGGCGTCGCCGGTGTTGGCCGCATCCCAGGCCTGCTGCAAATCGAGCGCCTGCGCGGCGGTGCTGCCCAGCGCCAGCAGGGCCAGCGCGGCAAGGGCAGCCGGGCGGCGGGCGAGCGTCCAGAGGGAGGTCGGATTTTTGCTCATGATTCAATAGCTGTCAGCGCTTGACAGGCAAGGGTTTACTGGGTTTTTTGCCAAAATTTTGGGTGGATTGCCTTGATGTGGGGAAGCGGGGAGTGGCGCGGGCGAAGAGCCAAAACCCACTGACAACACGGCCTCACTCTTCCTTCATGGACGCCGACATGCGCTTGAGCAGCGGATGCAGCAGATAGGTCAGCATGGAGCGCTCGCCGGTCTTGAAGACCACCTCCACCGGCATCCCGGGCTGCAGCTGGCGCTTGCCCAGCGCCGCGCGGCCTTCCGGGGTGAGCTGCACGCGCGCCAGGTAGTACGGCATGTTGGTGGCCGGATCGGTCAGCAAGTCGCCCGAGACCGACACCACCTGCCCCTGCACCACCAGCTGCGGCGAGTGCGCGAACGAGTTGAAACGCACGTCCACCGGCAGCCCGGCATGGACGCGGTCGATCAGGTGCGGGGCGACGTGCGCCTCCAGCAGCAGGTCTTCATTGCCGGGCACGATGTCCATGATCTTCTGGCCGGGCTGCACCACGCCGCCCACGGTCTGCACCGCCAGGCCGACCACCTGGCCATCGACGGGGGCCTTGATCTCGATGCGCTCCAGGTCGTTGGCCACGGCCTTGAATTTCTGCTCCTCGGCCAGGACTTCGCGATCGACATCGGCCAGTTGCGTCTCGACCTCGCGGCGGTATTCGGCGCGCCGCGAGTTGGCGCGCTGGCGCAGCTCGCCGATGGCGCGCTGGGCGCGCACGGTGTTGCCCTGCAGGTCGGCGATGGCGCTGCTGATCTCGGCCACGGTGCGCTCCAGTTCGAGCTGGCGGTTGCGCGGCGCATAGCCCTCGGCGACCAGGCCGCGCAGGTGGCTCAGCTCCTCGCGCACCAGCGCCAGCTGGCTCTTGCGGCTGTCCAACATGCTGGCGTAGGAACCCAGCAGGCCTTGCTGGCCCTGGATGCTTTCCTCGATGGACTGCAAGTCCGAGCTCAACAGGTTGCGCCGGGTCTGGAACAGTTGTTCCTGGTTCATCATCTGCTGGCGGATCAGCGGGTCGGAGGCGGCTTTTTCCAGGTCGGGGTGGAAGCGCACGCCGCCGGCGCCGGACTGCTCGGCCATCAGCCGGCCCTGCATGGCGCGCAGGCCCAGGTAGCGCTGGCGCACGGATTCATAGTTGGCGCGCACCACGGCTTCATCGAGGCGCAGCAGCGGCTGGCCCTCGCGCACCTGCTGGCCCTCGCGCACCAGCACTTCCTTGACGATGCCGCCCGACAGGTGCTGCACCGCCTTGCGCTTGGTGTCGATGGCGACCATGCCCTGGCCCGGCACGCCCTCGTCGAGCGGCGCCAGGCCGGCCCACAGCAAAAAGCCGCCAAAGCCGATGGCCAGCGCCAGCAGGCCGATGCGCCCGGCACGGCGCGCCTCGCGCGCTGCCGGCTGGGGCGCGCCAGCCGCGCCATCGACCAGCGCACCGCCGGCGCTGCCTTGGGAAGAGGAGATCAAAGAGGTCGCCATGTCAGTACCTGCCTAGCAAGAATTCGTGTGCCCGGGAGCTGCGCGAGCAGTCGGAGCGAAAGGGAAGAAACAGGGCCGAAAAAGCCGGCTGCAACGAGTGTTTTAGGGGTCAAAAGTGGCTGAAACCGTTGCCTGGCAAGCGGTGACAGCTATCAAAATGTTGAGCATGGTGCGCTGGCTCCTGCCCCTTGGGGGAGGAAGCAGGGGGGTGCATCTGCCGGGACGGTGAAAGAGCCTTGGGCGCTGGCCGGGGTCTTCACTCCCTCGCCCCTTGGGGGAGAGGGTGGGGGTGAGGGGGTGGTTCGGGCGCTGCGTCCACTGCCGGCCCCCTCACCCCAGCCCTCTCCCGCACGCGGGAGAGGGAGCCGAGACCCGGGGCGCGGGAAGCGGCCTTGGCCACACAGCGGGGCAGTGTCGAGGACATGGGGCCCAGCCTCATCTTCAAGCCGGCTGCGCTGCTAGACCACCACCCGCCTGCCCGGCCTGCGCCGCCTGCGCATTGCGCGCGGCCTGCTCCTGCTGGGCGCGCAGCGCAGCGAGCACGGCGTCGCGCGGGCCGTCGGCCTGCACGCGGCCATCAGCGAGGATCAGCAGCCGGTCGGCCACCGCCAGGATGCCCGGGCGGTGCGTGATCAGCACCACCGTGCAGCCGCGCTCCTTGAGCTGCTGCACGGCGCGCACCAGCGCCTGCTCGCCCACGTCGTCCAGATTGGCATTGGGCTCGTCGAGCACCACCAGCACCGGCTCGCCATACAGCGCGCGCGCCAGGCCGATGCGCTGGCGCTGGCCGCCCGACAGCAGGTTGCCGGCCTCGCCCATGGGCGTGTCGTAGCCCTTGGGAAAGCGCAGAATCATGTCGTGCAGCCCGGCGCTCCTGGCAGCGGCGATGACCTTGGCCGAGTCCACCTCGCCCAGGCGCGCGATGTTCTCGGCAATGCTGCCCTCGAACAGCTCCACGTCCTGCGGCAGGTAGCCGATGTGCGGCCCCAACTCGCCGCGATCCCAGCTATGTACCGGCAGGCCATCGAGCAGCACCTCGCCCGCCACGCCCGGCCAGATGCCGATCATGGCGCGCGCCAGCGTCGATTTGCCCGAGCCGGACGGCCCCAGCACCACCGTCACCGCACCCTGCACGATGGTCGTGCCGATGCCCTTGAGGATGGGCGTGCTGCGCCCCGGCGCGCTGGCCACCACGTCGCGCAGCACCAGCTCGCCCTTGGGCGCCACGCGCTTGAGCGCCGGATCGCCCTCGGGGTACTGGCCCAGCAGCGCTTCGAGCCGGCCAAAGGCCGAGCGTGCGTTGATGAACAGCCGCCAGGTGCCCACCAGCATGTCGATGGGCGCCAGCGCGCGCGTCATCAGCACGTTGGAGGCGATCATGCCGCCGGGCGAGAGCTGGCCCTCGATGACCAGCAGCGCCCCGGCGCCCAGCGCCAGCGACTGCTGCGAGTAGCGGATGAACTTGCTCCAGGCGGTGATGCGGTGCGCCATGGACTGCGAGGTGGACTGCAGGCCCAGCGTCTGCACGTGCCGGCGCAGCCAGTGCCCGCGCAGGTTGTGCACCATGCCCATGGATTCGAGCACCTCGGCGTTGCGCAGCTTGGCCTGCAGGTAGGCATTGGTCTCGGACGTGGCCAGGCTGGCCGCCTCGGCCGGGGCCACCGTGCGCCGGTGGCCGAACCAGGCCAGGGCGACTTGCACCAGCGAGAAGAAGATCGCCATCCAGCCCAGCAGCGGGTGCAGGAAGAACAGCACCGCCACGTAGATCGGCGCCCAGGGCGCGTCGAAGAAGGCAAAGATGCCCTGGCCCGTGAGGAACTGGCGCACCTGGATCAGGTCGCCAAAGGCGCGCGCCGGGCCGCTGCCCTCTTGCTGCAGGTAGGAGTCGAAGCTGGCGTTGAACACCCGCGTGCCCAGCAGCGCGTCCAGCCGCAGGCCCGAGCGCACCAGCACGCGCGAGCGCATCCACTCGGAAAACGCCATGACCGCGAACAGAAACAGCGTGATCAGCGACATGGCCAGCAGCGTCAGCTCGCTCCTGCTCATCAGCACGCGGTCATAGACCTGCAGCATGTACAGCGTGGGCGCCAGCATCAGCACGTTGGCCACCATGCTGAAGATGCCCACCATGAAGAACTCGCGGCGAAAGCTCCACAACACCTGCGTGAGTTCGCTGCGGGCAAAGAAACCTGGTTTGCTCATGATGAAAATTCGTGTTCTGGAAGACGGCGCCGGGGCGTCAGGCGGCGGACGCGAGTTGGCGCGCCGGGGCCATGGGCGGCTGCTGCGCCTGCTGGGCGGCCTTTTGCAGCGCCGCCAGCACTTCATCGCGCGGGCCGAAGGCCTGGGTCTGCCCCTCGCGCAGCACCAGCATCTTGTCGGCCACGGCCAGCACGCTGGTGCGGTGCGTCATGATGACGAAGGTGGTGCCGCGCGACTTCATGAACGCGATGGCACGCGCCAGGGCCGCATCGCCCTCCTCGTCCAGACTGGAGTTGGGCTCGTCGAGCACCACGAAGACCGGATTGCCGTACAGCGCCCGCGCCAGGCCCACGCGCTGGCGCTGCCCGCCTGACAGGCGCGCCCCGCCCTGCCCCACCGGGCTGTCGTAACCCTGCGGCAGGCCGAGGATGAACTCGTGCAGGCCGACGGCGCGCGCCGCCTCCTCGACCCGGGCCATGTCCACCTCGCCAAAGCGCGCGATGTTCTCGGCGATGCTGCCATCGAACAGCTCCACGCCCTGCGGCAGATAGCCCACGTGCGGCCCCAGCTCAGCCTTGTTCCAGGTGAAGACATCGGCGCCATCGAGGCGCACCTTGCCGGCCATGGCCGGCCAGATGCCCACCAGCAGCCGCGCCAGCGTGGTCTTGCCCGAGGCCGAGGGGCCGACCACGGCCAGCACCTCGCCGGGGTTGAGCGCAAAGCCCACGCCGCGCAGGATCTGCCCGGCGTTGCCCGGCGCGCCGGCCACCAGCGGCTCCACCTGGAGCTGGCCGCGCGGCGCCGGCAGCGGCATGTTCTCGGGCTGCGCCGGCACGGCGGACAGCAATTGATCCAGCCGGCCCCAGGCGTCGCGCACGTTGACCACCGACTGCCACTGCGTCACCGCCTGCACCAGCGGCGCCACCACGCGGCCACCGAAGACCGAAGCCATGATCATCATCACGTCGCCGCCGTTGAGCGTGCCGTGCAGCAGCAGCCAGCAGCCCAGCCCGAGCAGGCCCGAGCTGAGCGTGGTCTGCAGGAACTTGGACAGCGCCTGAAAGCCCCCGGCGGCCTCGGACGCCTGGGCCTGCAGGTTCAGGAATTCGCGCTGCTTGTCCATCCAGCGCGCATGGACATCGCGCAACATGCCCATGGACTCAATGACCTGGGCGTTGCGCAGCGAGCCGTCGGCGTACTGCTGGGCGGCGATGGCGGCGCGGTTGGCCTGCATCAGCGGCGGCTTGGTGGCGCGCTCGTTGATCCAGGCCACCAGCGTGATGACACAGGCAAAGGCGATGGCCGACCAGCCCAGCGCCGGATTGATCAGGAACAGCAGCACCAGCATGACGATGGACACGGGCGACTCCATGATCCCCAGCAGCACCGGCGCATACAGGAATTCGCGCACCTGCTTGAAGTCATTGAGCGGCTGCTGCGTGCCGCCCGGGATGCGGCGCAGGTTGGCATCGAAGATGGCGCGGAAGATGCGCTCGCGCAGGCGCTCGTCCAGCTCCACGCTGGCGGCGCGCATCAGCTCGCTGCGCGCCCACTCCAGCAGCTCCATGACGATATAGACGCCCAGGATCAGCAGCGTGAGCATCGCCAGCGTGGTGTGGCTGCGGCTGTTGACCACCCGGCCATAGACCTCCAGCATGTAGCCCGAAGGCGCCAGCACCAGCAGGCCCGACAGCAGGCTGAAGCCCGCTGCACGCCGGAAGTAGGGCGTGAGCGCGGCCAGCGCGGCGCGCAGCTCGGAGGGCGACGATGGGCCAGGCGCGACGGCCTTGGCGTTTTTGTGGGCTTGGGCGGGTTTCATGCGGTTTCTTCGACCATGACGTATTCGGGGATTTCGGCATCCGGCCCGGTGGGCTCGACCGGCTGGGCGGCCCCAGGCTCGGGCGCGGCCTGCTGATCGACAAAGGCGAACGACAGGCCGTAGTGGCCTTCGGCGGTGCGCGCCAGCACGATCTCGCGCAGCTTGTGCGTGGCAAACAGCGCCTCGTCCTCAGGCTTGAGGCCGAGCTGGAAGCGCATCCGGCCATCGAGGGTGAACATGGACAGCTGCCCGCCCTTGACGCTGAGCGTGTGCCGGTCGAAGTACACCGGGCAGGTATCGGCAAAGCGCAGCAGCGGCAGGGGCTTGCCCTCCAGGCGCGAGAGGTGGAACGGACTGCCCGGGTGCTGGAACACCACGCGGCTGGTGCGCGAGACCGAGTAGATGGCGTTGCACACCATCTGCGAGCCCATCTCCGGGAACTGCTCGCGCAGCTGCCGGTAGGCCAGGTGGTGCAGGGCGACGCGGTTCCACACGCGCGTTTGCTGCACCAGCGGCGCCAGGGCGTTGCAGACCTGGGCAAAGCCACGCTGCAGGGCTTGCAGGCGTTCGGTCTGCTCGGGACTGGTGTCCAGGGAAATACGCAGCACAGAGTTCATACAGGGGCGCAGTATAAAACCCTATATGAACTCCTATATGAGATTTTTCGGAAAAAGAAAAGGCAGCGTGTGATGCGGGTCACCACAGGCTGCCAGTGCCTTGCCCTGCCCTGCCCTGCCCTTTGCGGGGATGAAGCCCGGCGGTTTTGCTCTCTGCGGGGATGGGGGCTGCCGGTTTCACTCCCTCCCCCTTCGGGGGAGGGCTGGGGTGGGGGCCGGCGCGGCCCGTTCAGCCCTGCGCCTTGTCCTGCTGGGCAGGCGCCTCGCTGGCCGCCTTCTTACCCGCTGCGCCGCGCTCCAGCATCTTGACCAGATCGGCCTCGATCCTGCGCATCAGCTCCTCGGTGGCAGCAGGAGCCGAGGCAGGTTCAGTGCTGGAGGCAGCGTTGGGAGTGGCATTGAAAACAGGTGTGTTCATGAAAGCATCCTTGGCAAAAACCGGCGACATGCCGGCAAAGCCTGCCACTGTAGCCCAGGCACGCAAAAAACCCGGCCCGCATCAGGCAGATGCCAAGGCCTGCCGTTGCGGGACAATGCCGGCCTTTGCCTTCCCGATCCGACATGACTGCAAACCTCCCCGGCGCAGCCCCGGCTGCCGCGCCAACCCCGGCCCCCGGCTCTCTGGCACAAAGCGCCTACCAACACTGCGCACGCCTGGCCATCGGCATGTTGACCGAACGCGGCAGCCTGTCGCCGCAACTGTTCTTCGTCGGCCCGCCAGCCAACGGCAGCGACGCCAGCACCAGCCGCGTGGCGCTGGCCGGCGAAAAAGCCCTGGCCGCCTTCCACACCAGCGAGGATGGCGCCGACAAGCTGGCCGGCTTCGTGCGCAACACCCTCGACCCGCGACACCAGCAAAACCACGCCCTGGCGCAGCAGCTCGGCGGCGTGGCCGCCGCCGTCCATGCCTGCCACGCCCTGCTGCCGGCGCACATCGAGCTGCCCCCCTGGCAGACGGCACCCCTGCCCACACGCTGGCCGATGGGCGCCGGGAATGCCTCCTGATCAGCCTCTATCTGCCCGAGGGCAGCAGCTACAACGCCTACTGTCCCATCGCACGCGATGCCGTCAGCGGCGCGCTGCGCTCGGCCATCGCGCCGCTGCAGCCGGTCAGTTGAAGATCACATAGACCACTTCCAGCACCTTGCTGTCGCGGGTCGAATAGACCAGTATGAGGCCAGGATCGATAGTGCTGCCCGGGCCGCACCAGTAGGCACCCGCATTCAGGCTGGTGCAGCCCAGGCCGGCGCGCAGCAGGGCATCTGTCTGACTGGTGGTCATCAGATCCAGGGGCTGGGGTGCGGCGCAGAACATCCCGGCGGGCGGATCCTGGCGCATACAGACCGTCAGATAGGTCACGTTGCGCGGCTGCGGCGGCGCGCTGGCCTGCAGGCGCCAGCTGACATACACCTTGCCCGAAGTGATGGTGTCGATGCGCAGCTTGGCGCGCCGGCCATCGGCCATGACCACCAGATAGACCCCGCCGGCGCGCAGCGTGATGCGCGTGGCGTAGCCGCTGGCCGGATCATTGGTGCTGGTGGCATCGAAGCTCTCGTTGAGCGCCAGCACGCCTACCGCCCCCAGGGTGCCGTAGGCGTTGATGACGATGTCGGCCCGGCTGGCGTCGCTCGTGAGGGCGCCAGCCACCAGGTCGAAGCCCCCGGTCGCGGCGCTGATCGGGGCGTCGTCGCGCAAGGTGCAGCAATAGGTCGGGTCATAGACGGCGGTGCGCGCCGTTCCCCACAGCACCGTGCCGGCCTGCACTGCCGGGGCAGCCAGCCAGCCGGCCAGCAGCACCGCCATGAACACCAGCCAGCGCATCGGCATCCGCACGAAACCTTGCAATCCAATCATGACTGTCTCCTCGGCATAACGGTTGAGAGAGCAGGACGCAGGGCGCTCCTGCGACAACCCGGCCTGTCGTCAACGGGTCAACGGCAGGCGCGGGACAGGCATGTTACGAAATATCTGGTTGCAATTTTTGATGTATGTCACCGCCTCATGCGCCACCCCCACGGGCTTGCCCAGGGCGCCGGCCTGTCTCACGCTTCGATCCGTGCGCGGCTGCGCTGCCGCGCCACCAGCCGCGCCGACAGCCGCCGCCCCCAGTCGCGCGCCGGCGCCTCGACCGCATGGTGCAGCGCCCAGGTGGCGGCCAGCGTCAGCAGCACGGCCAGGCCCAGCCGCGTCCAGCCTGCCGTCTGCGGCCACAGCAGGCCGGCTGCGGTCAGTGCGGCGTTGTGCAGCAGATAGACGCCATAGCTCAACTGCCCGCCCAGCAGCGACAGCCTGACCCACCAGGGCGAGGCTCCTGCCCCAGTGGCCCCAGGCACTGCCCCATGCACTGCCGCCGGCCCCCGGGCATCCTGCGCCCGGCGCAGCCAGGCCATCAGGGCCGCCAGCCCCAGGGCATAGGCGCAGGCCGACCACAGCCCCAGGTTGCCGCGCAGCCAGCGCCGGGCATCGACCCCCGCATCACCCCAGGCCACCCACAGCATGGCCGCCGCCAGCCACAGCAGCAGCGCCGCCGCCAGCATGGCCGGCAGCAGCCAGTGCCGGGGCGGCAGGCGGCCCGCCAGCACCTGCCCGCCGCGCCAGGCCAGGCAACCCAGCAGGAACTCGATCCACAGGGCCGGCCAATGCACATTGGCCACCACCGCCCAATGCGGCGCCTGCCCCGGCACACCCCAGCGCGCCAGCGCCAGATGCGCCAGCAGGGCCGCCACCAGCAGCGCCGGGAACCACCAGCGCCCGCGCTGCGCCAGCCAGGCCAGCAGGGGCACCAGCACATAGAACTCCAGCTCCGGCGGCAGGCTCCAGAAGGCGACGTTGTAGTACTGGGCAATCTCCGGCGACACCGTGGTGTGCAGCATGAACACGTGCTGCCAGACATAGCGCAGCGGCTCGCCCCCTGCCACAGGCGCAGCAGCACATACACCGCCAGGCTGGCCAGATACAGCGGATAGATGCGCAGCACCCGGCGCACCGCATACGGCCCGGGCATCAAAGGCCGGCCAAAGACATAGGGCGCAAAGACAAAGCCGCTGAGCACGAAGAACAGATCGACCCCCGTGAAGCCGAAGCCGCCCAGGTCGCGCCCGCTGGTCACCAGGCCCCGGTAATGCACCCACAGCACCGTGAAGGCCGCGATGCCGCGCAACCCCTCCACCGGCCACAACAGGGCGCCCTCGCCCGCATCCGTCGGCCTGGCTGGCCTGCTTGCATTGGTCATGTCGTCCCGGAAAAGAGCTGAGAGAGGATGGAGAGGAAGAAAGGGAAGGAAGGCGCGCGGCAGGTTCAGGGCTGGGCACCCGCAGGCGGGCTGCTGCGCCCCCTGCCCTGCCAGGACACCGCCTGCCCCTCCGGCAGCTCCAGCGTCAGAGCCGGCGAGCAGGCCATGGAGCCTGGAGCGGCGGCATCGTGGCAGAAGGCAAACTCCGCCCGCCGCCCCTGCGGCCAGGCAAAGGCGCCGTGGCGGGGCAGCAGCACCCCATTGTTGCGCCCCTGGATGGCCGGGTGATTGCGCAGGTTGAACACATACGGCCCATCGTGCGGCCCGAACTCCCAATGCAGGACTCCGGCACGCAGCGTCAGCGTGACCTGCAGCGCCACCTCGGCAGACGGCGCGTCCATGTCCGCAAACAGTTGCTGCAGCCGCTCCTGCCCCATCTGCACCATCCGGCCATCGGCGTATTCGAACAGGGACAGGCCGGCAGCACGCACCTGCCGCAGCCGGTAGCCGGACTGATCGACGATCTCCAGCCCCGCCTCATCTGCCGTGCCCTGCAGCCTATCGGCCACATAGCGCAACTGGCCGAACATGAGCCGCCGGAAACCCTGATCCGGGCCGATGTAGAGCGCCTGCCGCTGGACATCCGCTGCCAGGGCGAAGGCCGACAGCGTATCCCACCACGCCCAGTCATCGTGCAGACGCCGGCGCTCCTGCGCCAGCCCGAGCGCCAGGGTCAGCACCAGCAGCGCCAGCGCCGCTGCTGCCGCGCCGGCGCGCAGCCGGCGGGGCCAGGCCACGGCCAGGCAGATGCAGACCGCCACCCAGGGTGCGAACAGATAGCGGTCTGCCTGATGAATGCCCGGAAAGCCCACCAGCGCCAGCAGGGGCAGCCCCACCACTGCTGCGATCGCCAGGCTCGGCAGCGCACGAAAGCGGCGCTGCAGGGCCGCCCGGATGACCAGGGCAGCCAGCGCCGCCATGCCGGCCCAGCCCGCCCAGCCCTGCGGCGCCAGCAGCAGCGGCACGCCCGACAGCTGCTGCCACACCAGCGCCGGCTCCGGCGCCGCCCCGCCATAGCCGCCAATCAGGCGCCCCAGCACCGCCTGGCGCCACAGCACGTAGCACGCGGCCACCAGCACATGCGGCACCAGCGCCAGCGCACGCCGGCGCAGGCCGGCCACCGGCAGCAGCGGCAGCACCAGCACCAGCGGCACATAGATTTCCTTGCAGGTCGTGGCCAGCAGATAGGCCAGCGCCGACACCGCCCACCACCCGCGCGAAGCGCCGCGCAGATGGTGTACCCAGGCCCACACTGACAGCAAGGCCAGCACCAGGCCGGTTGCATAGTGGCCGTGCATCAGCCCGCCCGCCACATACACCAGTGGCTTGCCCAGCACCAAGGCCAGGGCGCCGGCCAGTGCAGCGGGCAGCGCCAGCCACTGGCGCAGCACGGCGTACAGCAGCCCAGCCCCCAGCCCCACCAGCAGCAGCAGATGCGCGTAATGCCCGGCCACGTTCATGCCGAACAGGGCCAGGTTGATGTCGTAGAACAGCAGATTCCAGGGCGCCACATTGGCCGGCGAATGCAGCCGCATGACTGCCGGGTCGGCAAAGTACTGCCAGGGCGAGAAATCCAGCGCCAGGCCCAGCAGGCCGCCATCGTCCCAGCGCCAGCCCGCGTCCAGGGCGCTGCCGTGCGCCAGCAGCAGCGCTACGGCCAGCACGGCAGCCACCAGCAGCGGCTCGGCCCAGCGGTGGCGCATCCACGCCGGCCCTGCCCCTGACACTGCCGGCGTCATGGCCGATTCCTGAACGTCCAGCGCCAGTGCAGCGTGAACGTCAGCAGCGGCAGCGCCACGAACACCATCAGCAGCCCCACCAGGTAATGGAAGCCGGCCCACTCGGCCAGGCCGCTGACCACCACCGTAGTACACAGCCCCAGCAGCGACACCAGCAGGAAGCGCCCGTACTGGCGCAGCGTGGCATCGCCCTTGAAGTTCCAGCGCCGGTTGGCCTGGTAGGAAAACACATTGGCCACGCCAAAGGCCAATGCATTGGCCAGCGACGGATGCCAGGCCAGGCGCTCCACCAGCAGCACGACGATGCCGGTGTGGATCAAGGTGTTGATGACCCCGATGCCGGAAAACCGGGCCAGCCTGGCAAACAGCAGTTCAAGGGAGACGGGCAGCTTCATGAGTGGGCGCAGATTGTGCCTGCAGCTGCCGCCCCTCGTGCCCACCAGGCAGGCGGCGGCTCACAGCTTCAGCGTATCGCCATGCATCGCCATGCATCGCCATGCATCGCCATGCGTGGGTGTCCTTTTATTCCCGTCGTCCTCGTCCTTGTTTTCCGATATTCAGTGCATACAATAAATAACGATGGACATCAGCTTCGACCCGGCCAAAAACGCACGCAACGTTGCCGAGCGTGGCCTGGCTCGATGAGCGGCTGCACGTTCTGTGCTTCACGCCCACGCCAGGCGGCATCCGCATCATCAGCTTTCGCAAGGCCAACGCCAGGGAGGAGCGCAGGTATGAACGCACGCAACAGGATTGACCCAGAGACGGCCCCGCTGACCGATGCGGCAGGCGAGGTGCGCGAGCTGACCGAGCAGGACATGCGGCGGTTTCGCCCGGCCAGCGACGTGTTGCCGGCTGATCTGCACGCCGGGCTGCTGGCCATGAACCGGCAGGCGCGCGCACGCGGGCGGCCCAAGGCCGAGGTGACCAAGGAGCGCATCACCATTCGCCTCTCGCCCGAGGTGGTGCAGCGCTTTCGGGCCACCGGAGACGGCTGGCAAACGCGCATCGATGCCGCGCTCAAGGACTGGCTCAAGACCCATACGCCAGCGTAGCGCTGGGCCGCGCCAACCAATTGGTCAGGCCTGCTGGCCGATCCAAGAATCCGATAGCCCCACAACAAGCCCTGCTGAGCCAGACGGCGTAGCGGGGCTTGGCTTTTATAGGTATCGGCCAGCAACCGCACTTTTTATAATTCTTGAGTGATAATTTGTAATTATCATTGAAGGGTGATATTTCGCCATGGACTACCCTGTCGCCGTGCTCGACCAACTGGCTCCCCATTTGCGCTCACTGCGCAAGGCGCGAGGCCTCAGCCAGGCTGAGCTGGCACGCCGGCTGGGAGTCACCCAGTCGCGCATTGCAGCCATTGAGCACAACCCAGCGGTGGTGAGTGTCGGGCAACTGATGGCGTTGCTGCACATCCTGGACGCAGAGTTCGTCGTGCGCGACCGCCAACAGGCTGCTGCTACACCCCTGCCATCAAGCGCTGGCGCACTGCGGGCGAGTGGTGATGCACAACGCCCTGGCCCTCTGGATGAACGGTGAGCTGGTAGGTCACTGGAGCGTGGGACGCACCGGCCTGCACCGTCTGGAGTACGCGCCCGAGTGGCGGCTTTCCTCGCGCAGCCGCCCGCTGTCGCTGTCGCTGCCCTTCACAGCGGACAGCCGCCTCGAAGGCGAAGCGGTGCGCAACTACTTCGACAACCTGCTGCCCGACAGCGAGCACATCCGCCGGCGCATGGGTGCGCGATTTCGCACGCGGGACATGGCGCAGCGCCTGGAGGGTGTGCTGGACACGGTACAGCGCCAGCTGCCGGCGGGTTTTTCTGCTTCCTTGGCCGAGGCCGTGTTGACAGGAGCAAGAAAGCATCGGCGGAGTTTTCTTGAAGGACTCCCTCAATCCTGACAAAAAATTCCGCCCGGGCAGAGCTGCCGATCAGGTGTCACGCAGGCGAAGGCGTCTGCAGCCCGAAAATCGGCCTCAAACCCTTACCAGACAAGCGCTGACAGCTATCATTTTTGAAAGCTGCCAGCGGGCTGCTGCGGCTCAGAAGTTCAGCTTGACGGTGCCGTTGCCCGCGCCCAGCAGCGAGCCGATGTGTGTCGGACAGCGACACCAGGGCCGAGCGGGCGCGGGTCATGGGGATTTGGGGCACGCGGGGGAGATGGGAAGTGAGTGCGCGTGCAGGGTTTCAGGCGCGATGTCGATGTCGCCGGGCCATACGACAGTCTCTGCCCCGACGCTCGCCAAGGCAAAGAAACCAGGATTCTTGAGCTTGCGGTACACCGGAAAAATCGCTCGCGCGTTCTACTGCACCATGGTTGGACGCGAGATCGTCATCCTGCACAGCTTCATCAAGAAAACCCAGGAAACACCGGCGCGGGAGTTGAACAAGGCCCGCAGCGAAGCGGGCCTGACCCAGGAGGAAGTGGCCGCGCGCATGGGCACCACCAAGAGCGCAGTCTCGCGCCTGGAAGCCTGCCTGCGCAGCCCGACGCATTCGCCCTCGTTTGCCACCTTGCGCAAGTATGCCCATGCCTGCGGCAAGCAGTTGGTCATCACGATAGTCTGACCACCCTCACACCGCCACCCAGAGGCAAGCGCTGCATGAGCACAGGCTATATATGTGACTGAGGCAGATTCAAATGCAGGGTCGGGATCTGCGCGCACACTGGAAATTCGGCACTATGTGCTGCACTGCTTCCAGAAAAAATCGCCCTCCGGCATCCGCACAGCCAAGGCTGATATCGATCTGATCCACGAGCGTCTGCGCCAGGCGCGCAACCACCATGAGGAGCAATATGGCCAAGACAACTGACAGCGTGGAAATGGGCGCGGGCGATGTGTTCAAGGATCTGGGTCTGCAGGACGCCCAGGAGCGCCGCCTGCGCACGCAGCTGGCCATGCGCGTGAACGATCTGCTGGCCGCTCGCAAGCTGTCCCAATCGGCAGCCGCACGCATCCTGGGCATTGCCCAGCCGCATGTCTCCGAGCTGCACAACTACAAGCAAAGCCCTTTAGTGCCGCACGAAATTTATAATAGCGTGCATAGTTGCCAAGGGGCCTTGTTATGACCATCACAGCACACTCTTCCACCGTCAAGGTCGTTGGCGCCAACGGCCAGATTTCCCTGGGCAAACAATACGCGGGCCGCCAGGTGTTGGTGGAAGAGCACGAACCCGGCGTCTGGCTGGTGCGCACTGCCACGGTCGTACCCGACAACGAGCGCTGGCTGCATGTGTCCCAAGCAGCGGCCGATCTGCAAACGGCCATGGCCTGGTCTGTCGCCCATGCCGCTTCGGATGCGAACACCGAAGACACCCTCAAGCGCCTCGGTCATGGCGAGCAGTGAAGCCAAGGTCAGGCTCGACCTCAACAATCCGGTGTTTCAAGACCACCTGCTCACACTGCAAAAGCCCGAGCGCCACGCTGCCCTGGATACGCTCCAAAAAATCCGCCAACTGACCTGGAACCAGTTGTACCGCGACCAAGGCCTGAAGTGGGAGAAGATCACCAGCGTCAGGCCACCCCAGGGGATCGATGCGATCTACTCCCTGCGCATCACCCAAGCACGCCGGGCGACGGCGTACCGTGACGGGGATTTCATCCGCCTGCTCACCATCGCGCCCGATCACGATGCCACCTATGGCAAAAAATGAGCCGCAGCGCCGGTGCTCATCCGAGCCAAGCGGCAACGCGCCTGCGCGAGATGAGGCACAGCTATCCGTCCCGCTAGACCCTGCCGCCGAGCTGCAGCGCGCCATGCAGCGCCCCGGCTTTGCCCAGGCCTGGCAAGCGCTGGAAGAGGAATATGCAGCGCTGGCCACGCTGCTGCAAGCACGCAGCGAAGCGGGCCTGACCCAGGAGGAAGTAGCCGCACGCATGGGCACCACCAAAAGCGCCGTCTCGCGCCTGGAAGCCTCCCTGCGCAGCCCGACGCATTCGCCGTCCTTCGCCACCTTGCGCAAGTACGCCCATGCGTGCGGCAAGCGGCTGGTCGTCACGATGGTCTGAAGTTCAACGCGAGACGCGCCGCCATGCAAGCACATGCACATCACTATGGATGCTCAAGATCCAGCCAGCACCACGCGCCTCACTCTCATGGCCGAGGTAGGCTGACCACGCCCACCACCGCGGCCACACGACAAGGCCCTCGCTGGAAGGGCCTTTTTGCCGAGGACAGAAGTGCATGCCCCTTCCTCTCCAACAACTGCATCAGGGTCACGATGTGGCTACAATGTGTGCCTTCAAATCAAGGAGGTTCCATGTTGACTGCTGACGTTCGCTCCCGTGTGGAACCCGAGCTCAAGCGCGAGGCGGCGGCTGTGCTCAAGGCTTCTGGCCTGGACTTGAGCACTGCCATCCGCCTCTTTTTGCGCAGCGTCGTGGAGCAAGGCGGCTTGCCCATGGAGCTGCCCCGCGCCAACGCTGACACCCTGGCGGCCATTCGCGAGGCCAAAGCGGGCAAAACAACGTCTGTCTCCCTGGCGGACCTCTGAGCGTGGCCCGGACGCTGGAAGAGACCAGCCAGTTCAAGCGCGACAAAAAGCGCATCAAAGGCTCCGGGCGCCACGACTGGGAGAAGATGCGGACGGTCGTTACAGAACTGATGAACGACCGGCCTCTGGCGCCCAAACACCGTGACCACGATTTGGTGGGCGACTACGTCGGAGTGCGCGAGTGCCACATCACGCCCGATTGGCTGCTCATCTATGACAAGGAAGGGCCACTCCCCACGGGTTCGCTCAGACTCATCCGCACCGGCTCGCACAGCGAGCTGTTTTGAGCGGGATGGCGCGCACCAGCCGCGCCGCGCTACGCCCGCCACCTCGGCGGCTCCTGCCTGGCGTCCACCGGTACTGAAGTGGGTGCTGAAGTGGGTGTCCTTTTGCAGCTTGCTTGTCGCCCGAGGTGGTGCAGACGTTCCGGGCCACCGGAGACGGCTGGCAGACACGTATCGACGCCGCGCTCAAGGACTGGCTCAAGAGCCACTCGCCGGCGTAACGCCGGCCCACACACTCCAGGCGATCACACCCGGGAGTTGTCCCAACAGCTCCACACCCCATGACAAGCCCTGCTGCGCCTGACGGTGCGGCAGGGTTTGATTTTTGCGGGCATCTGCCCGGAGGCGTCACATCAAACCAACCTTCCGCTTCACGCGCCCATGACAACACCCTTGCCGCCGTTTCCCATGGATGCACTGCCGCCTGCACTGCAGCAGGTGGTGGCAGCAACCCACGTGCTGACCGGAGCATCAGCGCCCGTCATAGCCAGTGGGGATGAAAGTGGGTGTCCTTTTATTCGGGGTATTCGGGGCGGCTCTCAATGCCAGCGCCGCCACGCGGCGGCAGCGCAGACGCCGCCTAAAATCGCCCGCCACCAGGATGCTGCAGCGAGCGCAAAAGACAAGGCAAGCGCCACCGCAACACACACCCCGGCCCCACCGCCTGTCCCTCATCGGGATTCGCCCCCCACCCTGCCCACCCCGGAACCCCCATGTCCCACTGGAACGAAGGCTACGTCACCGACATCGACTACACGCACGGCTACTACCCCGAGCTGAACCCCCGGCGCCTGGCCCTGCTGCTGCTGGCACAGGGCATCCAGCCGCCGCAGCGCATCGAGCACGCCTGCGAACTGGGCTTTGGCCAGGGCCTGAGCATCAACGTCCACGCCGCCACCGGCGCGGGTGCCACCCAGTGGTGGGGCACGGACTTCAACGCCGGCCAGACCGCCTTTGCCCAGGACGTGGCACGCGCCAGCGGCAGCGGCGCGCGGCTGTTCGACCAGTCCTTTGCCGAGTTCTGCCAACGCAGCGACCTGCCCGAATTCGACTACATCACCCTGCACGGCATCTGGAGCTGGATCGGCGACGACAACCACCAGGTGATCGTGGACTTCATCCGGCGCAAGCTCAAGGTCGGCGGCGTGCTCTACATGAGCTACAACACCCTGCCCGGCTGGGCCAGCTTTGCGCCCATGCAACACCTGCTGGCCCAGCACGGCGACACCTACAGCGCCAGCGGCGCCAGCTCCCTCAGCCGGGTGCAGGGCGCACTGGACTTTGCCGACCGCCTGCTGGCCACCCAGCCCCTGTATGCCCAGGCCAACCCCACCGCCAGCCCACGCACCAAGGCCCTGCGCGAGCGCGACGCCAACTACCTGGCGCACGAATACTTCAACCGCAACTGGTGCCCCATGTACTTTGCCGACATGGCGCGCTGGCTGGAGCCGGCCAAGCTGCAATACGCCGGCAGCGCCCAGTTCCTGGACATCGTGGACGCCTTCCACCTCACGCCTGAGCAGCAGGCCCTGCTGCGCGACATCGCCAACCCCATGTTCCGCCAGAGCGTGCGCGACTTCATGGTCAACCAGCAGTTCCGCCGCGATCTGTGGGTCAAGGGCGCACGCCGCCTGAACCCGCTGGCGCAGGCCGAGGCCCTGCAACAGCAGCGCGTCATGCTGGTCACGCCGCGCGGGCAGGTCTCGCACACGGTGCCCGGCCTGGGGCGCGAGGCCACGCTGCGCGCCGAAGTCTATGACCCGCTGCTCGACCTGCTGGCCGACCACAAGCCGCGCACCCTGGGGCAGATCGCCCAGGCGCTGCACTCCGTCAGCCCGGTCTTTACCCAATGGCTGCAGGCAGTGCTGGTGCTCAGCGGCGCAGGACACCTGGCCCCGCTGGGCACCGAGCAGCCCAGCAACCAGGCCAACGAAGCCACCCGGCGCCTCAACGCCTGGGCCACGGCACACGCACGCGGCAGCGCCGAGGTCAACTACCTGGCCAGCCCGGTGACCGGCCAGGCCATCCCGGTGGGGCGCTTTCAGCAACTGTTCCTGCACGCCCGCAGCCAGGGCGCGCGCACGCCGCAGGACTGGGCCGCCTACGCCTGGCGCGAACTGGCGGCGCAGAACCAGCGCCTGGTCGGTCAGGACGGCAAGCCCATCGAAAGCGCCGAAGACAACCTCGCCGAGCTGACCCGCCGCGCCGAAGCCTTCGCCACCGACATGCTGCCCATGCTGCAGACGCTGCGCATCGCCTGAACAAGCCGCCTCGGCGGCTCCTGCCTGGCGTCCCCCGGTACTGATTCGCCCGCGTAGCGCTGGGCCGCGCCAACCACGTGGTCAGATGAAATCGCTGGCCTGGATGGTGCCGGTGCTGCCCACCAGCTTGACCATGAAATCGTCAGCCGACACGCCGTCGCCAGTCACGTCCTGCACCAGATAGATGCCGGCCAGCGAGCCGCCGGTCACCGTGACTTTGATGACATCGGTGGGTACAGCTGCGCCTACGTAGCCCGGCAGGCTGGCCAGCGCCGCGTTCACGTCGTCCATGAAAGAGAGCAGATCAGGCGCGCTGATGGTCACTGCGTAGTGGTTGCCCCCCGCGTGCGCCGTGCCAGTGCTCAGCTTATCGGCGCCTGAAGCATTGAAATCTTCGATGCTGTCCATGTACGCCAGGTAGTCAACCGTGTTCGTATTGCTGAGCACCAGTTCATCGTCGGCCGCGCCCAGCACATAGTGGTTGGACACAAAATTCGGAGCCAATTTGACCGTGCCACCACCCTGCGCGGCCCGGTACTCGATCTGGCCAACCAATGAGGTGAAGTCGAAATCCACCCGCGCCGTCGAGCCGGAGGCATCGATGAGGATGGACTCGCCCGACGACACCAAGGTGTTGACCGGCGCGTAGCTGCTGACCACCGCGTGGCTGATGTGAATGACCTCCACATCGTGAACGCCATCGAGGTCGTCGGATGCGCTATAGCCCGTGACATACAGCGTGTCCGTGCCAGCGCCGCCGTCGATCCCGTCATGCGCCTGCAGGAAGGTGCCCGCGTGGATGGTGTCATCGCCCTCGCCCGTGCTCACCGCCCACTTGGTGTCATGGCCCAGCGTGATCGTATCGTTGCCATTTTTCGTGCGGATGATCTGGAAGGCGTAAGGCGCGCCTGGCGTGATGGCCTCAACTTCCAGATCGTCGGTGGACGAGCCGGTGACCATCAGGCTGGAGTCTTCGATCAGGATTTTCAGCGCGCTACCGTTGTCCAGGTCGTTGCTCAGCGTCAGCGCTGCAGAGGCCACCAACTGCGTGGCGTTGATGGTGCTGAAGCCCTGGATGTTTCCGATCTCCACACTGCCCGTGCCCGGTACGAAGGCCAGCGTGCGGTTGCTGCCGGTGGCGATGAAGGTCTCGAAATACTGGCCATCCGTGTTGGCATCGATGGTCAGATCACCGGCCACCTCGATGGCGCTGAACCTGCCGTTGATCGTCTTGCCCGCCAGGCTTACCGTGTCGTTGACGGCCAGCGTGGGGTCTCCCGTGACGTTGAGGTAGTCCACATCCGCCAGATCGGCCGCATCCATGCGCAGCGCGAAGGCATCGTGGACATACAGCTCGTGGATGCCCGTCATGGCCACGCCGGAGAAATCAAACGCCATCGCCGGGTTGGTGCTGGTCAGCTCCAGCCTATTGACGTTGCCGGCATCGCCCTTGATGGCGGCAAACGACGAAAAGCTGTGCTCGTCGATCACCACGCCCGCGCCCCGCACCCGCAGCGTCTCGATGTCCGTGACGCGCACCCCGGCCAGGGAGATGCCGCTGGCTTCCAGGGTCTGCGCCACCCCTGCCGCGCCGCTGAGGTGCTCGACATCGTGCAGGCCGCCGCTGCCCGGCGCGAGCACCTCCACCGAGCCGTCCAGGTGGACGGTCTGCACGTTGCGCATATCGTCCAGGTAGGCCACCTCGCCCGGCGCCGCCGTGCCCCGGATGTACAGCGCGTTGCGCCCGCCCACGCCGTCGATGTGCGCGCCCCACAGTTGATCGACGTGGGCGTTGATCGTGTTGTCCTGCGCGCTGGTGGCAATGCCTTCGATGCTGTCGGCGGGGTTGGTGGTATCAAAGGCCGGCTTGTTGGCAGTGAACACCACGCCGGGGGGTGGCGGCGGCGGCGGGGGCGGGGGCGGCGGGGGCGGTATCACCGGGCCAGGCCCGGTGCCTGGGTCGCCACTGGGCGGGGGCGCGGGGGGCTGGTGGTAGTCCTCGAAAAACTCGGTGATGGCGCTGTTCCAGGCCAGCGCCGGGGCCTGGAAGATCTGCTGCTCGCCGCTGGCGTGCTCCAGCGTGGCCAGCAGCCGCGCCAGGTTCAGCACGATGGCGCCGCGCTCTGACGCCGGATAGGCCTCCAAGACCTCCACCCCGACCGTCAGCAGCGCCTCGTTGGGCAGCAGGCCCATGTGGCCCAGCACGCGCTCGGCCAGCGCGCGCGCGGGCGTGCTGGCAAAGGGCGCGGCGAACTCGTTGGCAAAGCGCGCATAGTCCTGCTCGGTGCTGCCGGCGGCGTGCATCTGGTGGGAAAAGAACTCCTGCGGGGGCGGCGCGTCGTAGAACGCGCGGTGCAACATGATGACCACGGCGGGGGCGCCGAACACTTGCTGGGGCATGGAAACCGTCTCCTGTGTAGTGCTGCGTCAAGGACGCAAGAAAAGCGCAACATGGAAAACGCCAAGAGCGCTGGCAGGCGGCCATGCTAGCGGCACGGGCGGCCCTGCGCCAATCGTTTTGGGCCGGTGCAGGGCCGCGCCACGCCGGGCAGGGCGGGTTTTCATGGGTCAAATCGGCCTCAAACCCTTGCCAGACAAGCGCTGACAGCTATCATTTTTGAAAGCCGCCAGCAGCGGGCTGTGGCGGTTCAGCAATCCTGAAATTCAGAAATTCAGCTTGACGGTGCCGTTGCCCGTGCCCAGCAGCGAGTCGATGTCCAGGCCCTGCAGGTCGGCGCTGGCGGCAGTGACGGCTGCCGGGTGCATGGCGTCCTTTCTGGCCAGCAGGCCGTTCTGCGTTCTGTGTAAATAAAAGTGAATAAAAGTGGGTGTCCTTTCATTCGGCGAGAGGCGGGTGGCCCACACCGCCTTGTGTGCTTGCCTTGCCGACCTCCAGATCCGCAGCCCAGACCGCCACACCCTCACTGCAGCCGGCTCCAGTCGATGCCCGAGAAGTCCAGTGCGTTGTCGCTGATCTGCACTTCGGCCGCACCTTGGTTGATGGCGGCCAGCAGGCCGTCTTCCAGGTTGGTCATGGACGCGAGCTGGGCATAGGCCATCTGCAGTGCGCCGCTGCGGTTGAGCTGCTGGAGCTGCTCGGCGCTCAACTGCGCCAGGGCAGCGGCGTTGACCACGCGCAGGCCTTCCAACTGCGCCGAACGGCCCGCAGGCAGGCGCAGGCGCAGGCTTTGGGCCTGCAGCAGCCCGGCGTCTTCGAGCTGCTGGCTCAGCACCTGGGTGCGCTGCAGGTCGGCCTGCAGGTTGGCCAGCACCTTTTGCACCTGCGCCAGCACGGGCGTGGGCTGGCCCTCGTCGTCGAACAGGCGCTCGCCGGTCTCGCTGCCCAGTTGCGGCGCGTCGGCGTCGATGGCCACCAGCAGTTGGCGCGTGCCAGCGGCATCCGTCGGCGCAGCCTCGTCATGCGGCATACCCACGAGCTGGAAGGGGTAGCGGCGCACGTGCGCCGGCACGTAGCGGCCCAGCCAGCGGCCATCGGCGCGCACGTGGGCGTTGCTGCCGCGCTGCCAGCCGACCAGCGCCGAGGGCGCCTGGCCCGGCAGGGTGGAGAACACGATGGGGTATTCGCGCGCGGCCATGGCGAGTTCGGACGCCACCAGCGGGATGGCCATCTCCTGCGCGGCGTACTGGTAGCGCTGGCGGGTGTCGAAGCGCAACTGGCGGTGTTGCACGCTGTCGAGCGGTTGGAGGTTCTTGAACATAGGTGTAGTGCTTAAAGGGAAGGCAAATGAAAAAGGCCGCATCCGGTTCAGGGATGCGGCCTTGGCAGGCTGCCAGCCGGTGGGGCCGTCAGGGCTGATGGTGTGCATCAGCCCCTGGGCCTTGGGCGCAAGCCGATCAGAAGTTGCCGAAGTTTTCTTCGGTCAGCTCGGCCTGGGTCACGCCGGTCAGCACGATGGTGAAGTTCTTGCCCTCGTTGGAGGTGATCACCAGGTCGTTGGCGGTCAGGGCACCGATGAAAGCGCCATTACCCTGAGCTGTATAGGCTGCAGCGTCGTACGTGGGGTCAGCCAAGAACGCGGTACCGGTCTGGATCTTCAGGTCGGCAAAGCCGTCCACGCCCAGCGCATCCAGGTTCAGGATCGACAGGTTGCCGGTGGTGGTGTCACCGCTGACCGCGTCGAAGGCCTGGAAGTCGTTGATCTGCCAGACGATGCCCTTGGCATAGGCGTCCTCGGTGAACGTGAACGAGGTGATGAACTGGGACACATCGTTGGCACTAGGCACACCGTTGGTCACCTCAGCCTGGACCGGAGCCACGTTTGCCGCATCTGCCGTGGCCGTGATCACCGCATTGGCAACATCGCCGTTGCTGCCGTTGGTCAGGCGCACATTACCAGCAGCACCGCTGATCGTGAAATTAGCAGGCTGGTTACCCAGCACCACGGTGTCGTTCAGGATGGCCTGGGCGATGTCAGCTTCCGCAATGGCCGCTGCCGTGTTGTTGGTGAACGTGTAGGTGTCGCCGTCGAACGTGATGGTCACCGATTCGCCACGCTGCAGATCGCCAAAGCCGACCCACGAGGTGATGGTCTGGACTTCAGGCGCGCCACCCGGATCAGGCAAACCGGCTGTGGTTTCATCAACCGTCACCAAAGCCGGAGCGTTGGCCAGGTTGGTGAACGCCGCAGCGGCATCGCCGGCTCCCGAGACTTCCACGTCATCCGTGGTCGTGAGCGTCAGCAGACCAGCGCCGTCCGAAGCAGCCGTGAACTCGGCAGGCAGATCGGCTGCAGCAGCGATGGCATCCACCAACTGAGCAGGGGTCATGTCAGCCGCGCCAGTGTTGGTGTAGGTGTAGCTGCCGCCAGCGTACGTCACCGTCACGCTGTCGCCGGGCTGCAGAGCGCCAGAAGCTGCGAAGTTCAGCGTCTGCTCTTCAGCCTTGCCAGCCACAACCAGCGCCGGGTTCAGCACATCCCAGGTCAGGTCATACTCGTTGACCACGATGGTGCTGTTCACGCCAGTGGTGCCAGCCCAACCGCCCTTGACGTCGCCATTGAAGCCAGAGAAGTCGATGTTGGTCAGCACGGTTTCGACCAGGCCCAGGTCGAGGGAGTCCACGCTGTGGTTAGCGCGGTTCTGATCCACGCCGCCGATCACGTTCAGCACCTTGGTTGCGACCTTGGTAGCGTCGTAGCCTGCATCACCGACTGCCTTGTCTTTGTTGTCAAGGAATTGCAGCGTCTGCTTGTTGGCCCAGCTGGCATCAGCACGGCCACCCAGATCCAGCGTGACTTCGCGGAAGTTCTGGATTTGCAGGTTGCGACCGCTGAAGTCGGTGTTGACAGCCGGATCAGTTGCGGCGTCCAGATCGCGGTACTCCACCGTGACCGAGCTGGAAGCGCCACCGCTGGCTGCGGCGAGCTTGAGGGTGTTGCCCTGCGTGCCCACCTTGTCGTCGTTGTTCACGCGCACCACTTCCGTGCTGCGCAGATCGATCAGGTTCAGGGTGCCGGTCTGGGCTTGCACGTCGTACAGGGTCACGCCCGAGACGTTGGTGGCGTCAAAGGTGCCCTGGCCGTTGAAGGTCACGGTCTCGAAGCCGCTGATGCTGGTGTCGTTGTCGGTCGTCACGCCGCCCAGAACGCGCAGCACGTCCTTGTCGCCAGCCGTGCCCTTGATGTTGACGAGCTTGTCGTCAGCGTTCAGGCTGGTCAGGATGGCACCGGTGATGCCGATGTCGGCCTTGCCGGTCAGCGCCGTGGCGTCGATCGACAGGCTGCTCTTCTCGGCGGCCTTGCCGGTCGAGTTGGCGGCAGAGGCGATGTTGCCAATCGTCAGGTCTTGCGTGCCGGTCAGGTCAAAGGTGTTGACCATGTTGCCGTTCAGCGTGTTGACGGTGTTGGTGGTGTTGCGCGCGCCGTTGGAGGCGATCTCCAGCGTGCGGATGGCGCTGGCGTCCTTGAAGCCATCAACGGCAACGGTGGCGTCATCTACTGTCAGGGTGGTGACCGTCAGCTTGCCATCCAGGCGCGCCGTGTTGTCCAGCGTGACCCTTTGCGAGGCGGCGTTGGAGCCAGCCAGGCGGACGGTATTGAAGGTCTGCGCATTGTTGGACTCGCCCGCGCCGCTGGTCTGGTTCTTGCCCGACACGGTCAGGCCAGCGCCATCAGCCAGGTCGAACACGGTGGTGGATTTGTTGGCTTCCGTGGCCACCACGACCTGCTCCAGGCCATTGACGTTGGTCACCTTGTGGTTGGTGTCGGCATTGGCCTCAACCTCATAGACCTGGAAGTTGTCGATGGACTTGAAGGTGTTGGCCTTGGTCGTGCCTTGGCTTTGCGACAGGGCCAGGGTGTTGGTGCCCGTGCCGCCATCGACAGAGACGTTACTCACGGTCTGAACGTTCAGGTTCAGGCGGTCGTTGCCGGCGCCCAGATCGACGTTCATCGCGAAGTCCTTGTCGGCCGAGATGCCGCCAGCGTCCACGATGGTGATGTTGTCAGCCTTGGCGCCGCCTTCGTAGGAGAACACCACTTCGCCAGTGGCACCCTTCAGGTAGCGATCCACGGCGTCAGCGGTCAACACCACACCGTAGTTCAGTGCGCCCTTGAAGCCCGAGGCCTCGACGGTTTGCACGTCGGTCAGGCCATTGAGCATACGGCCATCGACGTGGTTCTTGTCCAGAGTACCGATCTTCAGGTCGCCGTTGGCGCCCTTGCTGGTCAGGTTCAGGGTTTCCAGGTAACGCTCGCCCGTGCCATACACGCCCTTCGAGTCGATGCTGCTCACCCAGCTAGCGCGATCCACCGTGGTGTTGAGCGTCTGGAGGCCGCCTGCGCCCATGGAGCCGATGTCCACGGCACCGCTTTCGCCGGTGCGGCCAGCGTTGTCCAGCTCCAGGTTGCCGGTGACCACGCGGTCTTGCATGGCAGGCTCGCCCACCATCTGGAAGAAGACGATGGCGCCGTCAGCGGGCACTTCGTCGTTGATGAACTTCCAGCCGCCCTTTTCGAAGGCGCGGCCCTGGGTGTCCTTCAGCACGATGCTGTTGGTGCCTTCCATGCTGGCGGTCACGCCGGCCAGTGCGGGGTTGGCGGCCAGCAGTGCCTGGATTTCAGCCAGCAGCTCGGCATGGTCGGCAGCAGCGCCCAGCTCGTCGGATTGCAGCGTGTAGCTGGCACCGGCCAGCTTGAAGGTGATGCCGTTGACGGGCACGGTGGACAGGTTGCCGGGGTCGGCGCCGTTGTCCAGGGTGACGGTCAGGGCAGAGTCAGAGGCCGTGGGCGTGTTGCTCAGTTGGTCGGGGTCGAAATAGACGCGCAGATCCACATCGCGGTCGGGGTCGGTGTTGCGCACACCCAGCAGGGTGTCTTCGGGGCGGGTGCGAACGTCTTCGATCACCAGCGCGTCGCGGCTGTTGACCGTCCACCATTCCCTGACGCCGGCGTTCTTTTGTGCATCGATGTGGGATTCATGGGTAACAACACCGTCAGCGGCTTCCTGCACGCGCAGCTCGACCACCTGGATGTTTTCAGTCGTGGAGCTGATGGCGGTGCCACCCGTCAGAGCACCATCCAGGATGGGCTTGAGGTCGGCCACCAACTTGTTGCCAGTGCCAGTGCCACGGATGACGTCGCCGGTTTCCAGCGTGTTGGCGATGCCGCCGATGGCGGATGCCTGCACCACAGGGGCAGTGAAGGTGGTGCCAGCCGTGTCGCTGAACAGGTTGTCCGTGCCCAGGCTCAGTTCGGTGCGGCCAGGGGTAGGAACGTGCTCGCCTTCGTGCGGGAGGGTGTTGGCGGGGTTGCTGGAGTAGTTGTAGGCGGCGCCCACTTCCTTGTTCCAGGCCTTGGCGGCGTCGCGGAAGATTTCCTGCTCGCCGGTGGCGTTTTCCAGGGTGGCGATGAGCTTGGCAAAGCTCAACACCACAGCGCCGTACATGCCTGGGCCATAGGCTTCCAGGGCTTCGACGCCGGCTTCGACCAGGGCGTCGTTGGGCAGCAGGCCCATGTTGCCGAGCACTTGCTCGACCAGCTCCTGGGCGGGCACGTTGGCAAGGCCAGCGGCGAACTGGTTGGCAAACAGGATCTGGCTTTCTTCGGTAGTGCCGATCTGCTGCACCTGGTTGTTGAAAATGGCGTTGCTGGGCGATGCGTTGTAGAACGCACGGTTCAGCATGCTGACTGCGGCAGCGGCGCCAAATACTTGTTGAGGCATGAGGTCTTCCTTTGCAAAGAATGAAGAAATGACAAGTTGTACAAGCGGCGCGCTGACGCGTCATGCACCAGCCGGCCCTCTCTACAAGTTTGCTCAATGATTATTGCATGTGGCTTCGTACCAACGACTCATGCAACCCGGACACCGAGCCAACTTGGAGGCAAGTGTAGCGATGGCACCACTGCAAATCGCGTGATGCGCGTCACAGCTTGCTAGCGTTTGCGCTGCGGGTTGCCGCTGGTTACCAATCCGGCTTGCCGGCTGGCTCACCAGTTGGCGTTCAGGCCCAGGTACAGGCCGCTGCTGCGCAGGCTGAACAGGGGCAGGTTGGATTGCTGCAGCAGGGTTTCGGTGCCGGCCAGCCATTGCAGGCCGGGGCGCAGGCTGCCACGGTATTCGGCACGCAGGGCCAGGCGCGAGACGTGGCGGCGGGCGTTGTAGTCCAGCAACGCACTGTAGCCGGTGGCGTCGCGGGTGTGGTTGAGCTCGCCCTCCAGGCGCCAGGCGCTGGCGCCGTCC
Source organism: Melaminivora jejuensis (assembly GCF_017811175.1). Classification (NCBI taxonomy): domain Bacteria; kingdom Pseudomonadati; phylum Pseudomonadota; class Betaproteobacteria; order Burkholderiales; family Comamonadaceae; genus Melaminivora; species Melaminivora jejuensis. The sequence continues at coordinate 3,528,248 of NZ_JACWIJ010000002.1, read as the reverse complement.
AGGGGCTGGCTGTACAGGGCGCGCAGGGAGTATTCGTCCTGGGCGCCGCCGGGGCGGTCGGCGTGCCGGGGGGTGTCGCGCCCGGCGCGCAGGGCGATGCGCCATTGCGGGTCGAGCGCCTGGCCCAGGCAGTGCCATTGGCCGGACAGGCCGGCGTAGCTGCCCGACAGCAGGGGGTTGCTGTGCAGGGCGCGGCTTTGCAGCTCCAGGCCGGTGCGCCATTGGCAGGTGCGCTCGGGCGCGGCGGGGGTCAGCCATTGCAGGCCGGCACCAGCGGCCAGGCTGCGGTAGCGGGTGCCGCCCCGGGTGTCGAGCACGGCGGCGCCAAGGTTGAGGTAGTGGCCGATGCCGGCGCTGCCGGGGGGGGCGTCCTGGCTGCGCTCGATGGCGGCTTCGGCCTGGGTGGAGCCGGCTTCGTGCAGGCTGGGGGTGGTGCGCTGCTGCAGGCCCAGGCTGTAGTCCCAGCGCGAGCCGTCGGCGCGCACGCGGGTGTGGTCGATGCGGGCGTCGGCGCGCAGGTAGGCGCCGGGGCGGGGGCGGTGGCTGTCGTCCAGGGGCAGCAGTACGTCGCCGCTGGGCAGGGTCAGCCACAGGCTGCCGATGCGCGGGGCGCCGAGCAGGTTGTTTTCAAAGCCCCAGCGCAGGCCGGCCTGGGCGCTGGTGCTGGCGTAGGCGCGCTGCGCGCCGCTGGCCCAGCGGGCGCGGGCCTGCATGAGGCTGGCGCGCTGCTCGGGCGGCAGGTCGCGCCGGGCCAGCAGGGCGGCGACGAGCTGCAGGGCCGACAGCGCGTCGCCGCTGCCGGCCAGGGCGATGGCGTAGTCCATCTGGGCGGCGGTGGCGTCGGGGTCGAACAAGATGGCGCGTTCGAGGTGTTCGGTGGCTTCGGCGTAGCGCTGTTCGGTGTTGAGCAGGCGGCCCAGGCGGGTCAGGTAGGCCGGGTCGTCCTGGCACTGGTGCAGGTGGGGCAGGAGCTGCTCGGGCGTGGCCTGGGCGGGCAGCGCGACGGGGCACGGGGTGGGCGGGCGGGCGATGGCTGCGGCGGGGGCGAGGGAGGCGGCGGCGAGGAGCAGCAGGACGCGCAGCGGGCGACCGGCCAGCGCGGCCAGACGGTTGCCGGCCTTGCTCCTTCCCCCCCTGGGGGAAGGCTGGGATGGGGGCCGGCTGGCGGTGGGCGCGATGGGCTGGCTGCTGCGGCTTTCGCTCCTTCCCCCCCTGGGGGAAGGCTGGGATGGGGGCCGGCTGGCGGTGGGCGCCGTGGCTGGGTGGTGGGCCGCGCTGGCCCCCACCCCAACCCTCCCCCAGAGGGGAGGGAGTAAGAGGCAGCCTTCCCCCAGAGAGGAAGGGAGTAAGAGGCAGCCTTCCCCCAGAGAGGAAGGGAGTAAGAGGCAGCCTTCCCCCAGAGGGGGAGGGAGTAAGAGGCAGCCTCCCCCCAAAGGGAACAGGAGAGTGCCCCCGCGCTGGCAGGGAGGGCGCAGGAAGCACAAGGCTGGCTGCTGCGGCTTTCGCTCCTTCCCCCCTGGGGGAAGGCTGGGATGGGGCCGGCTGGCGGTGGGCGCCGTGGCTGGGTGGTGGGCCGCGCTGGCCCCCACCCCAACCCTCCCCCAGAGGGGGAGGGAGTAAGAGGCAGCCTTCCCCCAGAGGGGGAGGGAGTAAGAGGCAGCCTCCCCCCAAAGGGAACAGGAGAGTGCCCCCGCGCTGGCAGGGAGGGCGCAGGAAGCACAAGGCTGGCTGCTGCGGCTTTCGCTCCTTCCCCCCTGGGGGAAGGCTGGGATGGGGGCCGGCTGGCGGTGGGCGCCGTGGCTGGGTGGTGGGCCGCGCTGGCCCCCACCCCAACCCTCCCCCAGAGGGGGAGGGAGTAAGAGGCAGCCTTCCCCAGAGAGGAAGGGAGTAAGAGGCAGCCTTCCCCCAGAGGGGGAGGGAGTAAGAGGCAGCCTCCCCCCAAAGGGAACAGGAGAGTGCCCCCGCGCTGGCAGGGAGGGCGCAGGAAGCACAAGGCTGGCTGCTGCGGCTTTCGCTCCTTCCCCCCTGGGGGAAGGCTGGGATGGGGCCGGCTGGCGGTGGGCGCCGTGGCTGGGTGGTGGGCCGCGCTGGCCCCACCCCAACCCTCCCCAGAGGGGGAGGGAGTGAGAGGCAGCCTTCCCCCAGAGGGGGAGGGAGTGAGAGGCAGCCTTCCCCCAGAGAGGAAGGGAGTAAGAGGCAGCCTTCCCCCAGAGAGGAAGGGAGTGAGAGGCAGCCTCCCCCAGAGGGGGAGGGAGCGAAAGAACACCCCCGCGCAAGCGGAAAATTCAAGCCAAATCGGCCGCAAACCCTTACCAGGCAAGCGGTACCAGCTATCAAAATGTGATTGAGACACCCGGCGCGTCAAGGGGATAGGCGTAGATGTGGTGCGGCACGCGCAGGCCGTCGAGCAAGAAGGTGCCCATCGATTGCAAGGGCGCGCCACCAACCTGCCCGGCCAGGCCTTCGCCCGCCAGGATGGGGTGCGCAAGATCGGCGGTCATCTCGACCAGCCGGGAGGCGATGGTAACCGTTCGTCCCATGACCATGTGCGTGCGCCGGCTGGCCAGGCCGAAGCTGCCAGCCATGGCCGGGCCAGTCTCGATGCCGATGCCCAGGCCCAGCGGCTCCAGCCCGGCAGGGGCTGGGTCGGGCAGCACGCGGCGGCTGGCGGCCAGCAGTTCGACGGCGGCGGCCAGCGCCTGGTGGGCGTGGTCGGCCGTGCGCGTGGGGTCGTCGCCCTGCTGCAGCTCGGCGTTCCAGGCGGCCAGCACGGCGTCGCCCTGGAAGGCTTCGATGACCCCGCCATGCGCCTGCACGATGCGCGTGGCCTCGGAGAAGAAGGCGTGCAACACGGCAGCAGACTCCTCGGGCGGGCGGGCTTCGCAGTAGGCGCTGAAGTTGCGGATGTCGGCAATCAGGATGCTGACCAGGCGGTTTTCTGCGGCAATGGCGTCGCTGGGCGCCTGCAGGGCCAGGGCGGCGGCCACGGGCGCGGGCAGGTAGCTGGCCAGGTGGGCGTAGATGCGGTCGCGGTCGAGGCGGCTGCGGGCGTGCGCCAACATGCCCATGAACAGCCCGGCCAGCAGCAGCACCAGCGCCGGCGCCAGCCAGCCGATCCACAGGCTGGCCTGCAGCAGCAGCACGGCGTGCACGATGAGCAACGCCAGCGCCAGCCCCAGCGCCACCACGGGTAATAGATAGACGGGCAGCGCCGCCGCGCCGCCGCGCCGGGCCTGGCCGGCCTGGCCGCGCGAGGCCGGCAGGGGCGCGCGGGCCAGCGCCGCCAGGATGAGCAGGCCCAGGCCGGCCAGCGCCATCTGCAGCGCCGGGGCATACAGCGGGGTGTAGGGCGTGCGCCCGTCGAGCAGCGCGGCGATCAGCTGGGCATGGACTTGCAGGCCGGATTCGGTGCCGCTGTAGGGCGTGGCAATGCTGTCGTTGAGGCCGAAGGCGCTGCTGCCGACCAGCGCCCAGGCGCCCTGCAGCAGTTGCGCCGGGATGCGCCCGGCCAGCACGTCGGCGGCGGACAGGCTGATGAACTGGTCGGGGTGCAGGCGCCAGGACACGCGCAGGTCACCGCGCTCGTCCAGCGGGATGCGGCCCAGGGAGCCGGCGCCGAGCAGCCACGGCGCTTCGTGCCAGTCGCCCCGGGTCAGGGTCAGGGCGCGCTCGTCGGCGCCGTGCAGCAGCGCGGCAATGGCCAGGGCCGGGTAGGCCTGGTTGTCGTGGCAGATGATGGCCGGCTGGTGGCGCACCACGCCGTCGCCATCGACGCGGGGCGTGATGTGGCCGACGGCGGCCTGCGGCGGTACCAGGGCGCCCTGGTTGGCCAGGTAGCCGCCGGCCTGCTCGAAGGGCGCCGGGCAGGTGTTCCAGTCCAGCGCGCCGGCCAGCTGGCCGACTGCCGGGCTGCCGCCTTGCTGCAGGGCGAAGATCTGCGACAGCACGGGGCGCAGGCGCTGGATGGGGGCGGCCAGGGCGGCGTCGTCGGGCTGGGGGCTGGTGAAGACGATGTCCAGGATTTGCTGGTCGGCGCCGGCCTGGGCGAGTTGTTCGAGCAGCCGCGCCTGCAGCGGTCGCGGCCAGGGCCAGGGGCCGATTTCGGCGAGGCTGCGCTCGTCGATGTCGATGACGATCAGCCGGCGCTCGTCACCCCGGCCTGCGCCCAGTGTCCAGGCCCAGTCGCCCACGCGCTCCTGCACGGCGCCCAGGGTGGGCGCGGCCAGCAGCGCCAGCGCCAGCCAGGCCAGCACGGCGGCCAGCGCGCCGGCCAGGGCCACGCCGTGGCGCTGCAGCAGCAGGGCCAGCGGCGAGGCCGGTGCAGGGCGGTGGGGGGGTGGGGCGGCTGCCGAGCTGGGGCTGGCCGCAGCGCCTGTCTCCAATCAGCGCCCCCACAGGGTGATGCCACGCAGGCTGCCGGCGGCGTGCTGCTTGTCGAAGGCGTAGGCGGCTTCGCGGGCGTCGGCAGACAGGGCGCCGTCGATGGCGGTGCCGCCCTGGCTGGCGCGCAGGATGCCGCTGGCGCTGATGCTGCCGCTGGCGCGCAGTTCGTCGCGCCCGATGCTGGGGCTGCTCAGGTCGAGCATGGTGGCGAAGGTGGCGCGGGAAAAATCCACGCTCAGGTTGCCGCCCTGCACGGCCACGGCCTCGATGGGCGCGCCGCCAGCGGGCTGCAGGTGGGCGGTGGCGCTGGCCAGGCGGAAGCTGGCCTGGCCCTGGGCGGGCAGCTGGATGCCGTCCGCCGGGGCGCGCGGACGCAGCACGGCGTAGGGGCCGCTGCCGGCGACGTGCTCAAGGCCGGCGACGACGGCCTGCTCGAAGCGCTGGGTGAAGCTGTCGCCGGGCAGTGCCGGGGTGGCGCCGGTGCGTGCGGCCACCAGTTGGCCAGCCTGGGGCGTGGGCTGCTCAGGGACGATGCCGGGCACGGGGCCGGGGGCGCTGCCGGTGCTGGTGCCGGTGCTGGCCCCGGGCAGCGCTGGCGAGTCGCTGGCGCTGGGCGCGGCGGCGACGACGACGGTGGCGCCGCGCGCGTCGTTGACCAGGTTTTTGTCGGCCCCGCCGGCCACGGTGGCGCCGGATTCGCTGCGCGCGCCGTCCAGGGCGACGGCCTTGTCGGTGCTGGCGCTGGCGATCTTGTCGGCGCTGGCGCTGGCCTCGCCGGCAGCGCTGCGGGCTGCTGCCGCCGAGGCCACGGCGGCCTGGTGGCGCGCCCATTGCTCGATGGCGGGCAGCACGGCGGCGGTCTGGCTGTGGCGATCCAGCGCCACGATCAGGCCCTTCATGTCCTCGCTGAGCAGGCGCTCGCTGCCGTTGAGGCAGGGGCCGACCGAGGCTGCGCAGCCGCCAGTGAGCGGGGCGACGGTGATGGCGCCGCTGTAGATGGAGGCGGAGGTGGTGTCGCCGGCGGCGCGCACGATGAAGTCCGTGCCCTTGACGCCGATGGCGGCCACGGGGGTGTTCAGGCGAAAGCGCTCGCGCGCGGCCTCGCCCCAGGTGCCGGTGATAGAGCGCGCCACGCCTTCGTCGAGGCGGAACTTGATGGCGCCGAGCTGGGGCTGGGCGCTGCTGTGGCTGTAGCTTTCGATCTGCAGCCGGCTGTCGGGGCGCACGCTCAGGCGTCCGCCATCGACGAAGCGCAGGTGGACGTGGCCGCCGGCGCGGGTTTCGATGCGGTCGCCCACGCGCACGGCGTCGCCGCGCGCCACGCTGCGCGACTGGCCGTTGGCGTCGCGCACGGTGGCCGCGCCGATGACCAGGGTGGCCTCGCCGATGATGGCGCCATCTGCGGGGGCATGGGCTGCACTGCACCGCACGCGCCTGCAGCCAGGACGGCGGCGATGCCGGTGCCGATGGAGTGGGATAGTTTTCGCATAACAGGGATTGTCGCGCAGCGCGTCGCCCCCCGGCTGTGCCTGGGGTCACACCGGGCGGGCGCAAGGCGCCCGGCAAACGGGCTGCGGCGGCCCGGGCGTGGTCACAATGGCGGTCTTTGCGCGCCGCGCCTGCAGGGGCTGCGGCAGCGCCGCCTGCCTGCCCTGTCCACACTCCCTGCCCGCTTGCCTGCCTTTTGCCTGTTTTCCTGTTGGTTCGATGCCCGTTTCGGTTCAGTTGCTCAACCAGTTCTCGCTGCTGCAGCCGCTGCCGCAGGAGTTGCTGGCACCGCTGTCGGCGCGCATGGTGCTGCGCTCGTTTGCGCGCCGGGCGATGGTGGCGTCCAAGGATGCGGCGGTGCAGGAGCTGGGTTTTTTAGTCGATGGGCGGCTGCAGGGGGTGGATTTCACGGTGGATGGGCGCAGCGTGGGGCTGTATTTCGTCGATCCGGGGGATTATTTCGGCGAGTTGTCGCTGGTCGATGGCAAGCCGCCGTCGGAGCATGTGGTGGCGGCGGTGAAGTCCACGGTGGCCTTTCTGGACGGCGCGGCGGCGCGCGAGCTGATCCTGACGCATCCGCCGTTGGCGCAGGCGGTGATGGCGCGCCTGGCCCAGCGCGTGCGCGCCGGGGCTGCGCAGCGCACGCTGCTGAGCCTGCCCAACCCGTTCCAGCGGCTGTGTGCGCTGCTTCTACAATTGCCGACCCGCACCAGCGGCGGCGTGACGGAGCTGGAGCAGGCACCCACGCACCAGGAGCTGGCCATCATGATCAACGCCAGCCGCGAGACGGTGACGCGGGCGTTCCAGGTGCTTTTCCTGCACAAGCTGCTGGTGCGCGAGGGCAACAATCTGCTGTTGATGCAGCCGCAGTTGCTGCGCGACATCGCCGAGGGCCGGGCCGAGGCGCCCAAATGAGGTTTTTTCTCTTGCCTGCCGTGTTTTCTGCTGGAGGGCTGCGCTCCTTGATGGGCGTGGCGCCCGAACTGCCCCCTCACCCCACCCTCTCCCCCCAGGGGGCGAGGGAGCGAAGACCCCAGCGAGCAGCGCGGGAGCGCTTTCTGGCTCCCTCCCCAGCAGCGCGGGAGCGCTTTCTGGCTCCCTCCCCCTCTGGGGGAGGGCTGGGGTGGGGGCCAGCGCGGCCCGCAACCCAGCCACGGCGCCCACCGCCAGCCGGCCCCCATCCCAACCTTCCCCCAGAGGGGGAAGGAGCAGGGCAGGCAGCGCCCTACTGCTCTTTTCTCGGCAGCGCAGCGCCCTCCCGCGCCCCGGCCCGGCCTCCCTCTCCCACGTGCGGGAGAGGGCTGGGGTGAGGGTGTGCCCACCATGAAAGTCTCCCCTTGACCTCCCTGCTGTCCTACCTCTGGCCCTGGCGCGAGCGCGGCCTGATTGCCCGGCTGGCGGCGCGTGAAGTTCACGCCCGCTACCGCCAGTCCTGGCTGGGCCTGGCCTGGCTGGTGCTGACCCCCCTGGCCATGCTGTCGATCTACACCCTGGTGTTTCGCCACGTCATGCGCGTGCGCTGGCATGGCGTGGATGAGGGCAACCTGGCCTTTGGCCTGCGCATCTACGCCGGCCTGGCCGTGTTCAGCTTCTTCGCCGAGTGCGTGAACCGCGCCCCGGGCCTGGTGCTGGAGCAGCCCAATCTGGTCAAGAAGGTGGTCTTTCCGCTGCAGATACTGCCCTGGGTCAGCGCGGCCAGCGCGGCGCTGGGGCTGGCGGTGTCGGGCGCGCTGCTGGTGGGGCTGGCAGTGCTGGCCAACGGCAGCCTGCCGCTCACCGCCCTGGCGCTGCCGCTGGTGTGGCTGCCGCTGCTGCCGCTGGTGCTGGGCCTGTCGTGGCTGCTGGCCGGGCTGGGCACCTATGTGCGCGATGTCGGGCAGGTGCTGACCATGGCGGTGAGCGCGCTGATGTTCCTGAGCCCGATCTTCTTTCCGGTCGAGGCGCTGCCGGCAGCGGTGCGCCCGTGGCTGCTGCTCAACCCGCTGGCCTGGGTCATGACCGGCACGCGCGATGTGCTGCTGGCCGGGCGCTGGCCGGACTGGGGCGCCTGGGCGCTGCTGATGGCCGCGTGCCTGCTGCTGGCGCTGGCCGGCGCGGCGTTTTTCCGCAAGGTGCGGGTGGGGTTTGCCGATGTCGTCTGAATCTACACATCACGACGGCCTGGCCATCGAGGCGCGCGGCCTGGGCAAGCGCTTTTCGCTGTTCGAGCGCCCCAGCGACCGGCTGCTGCAACTGCTGTGGGGCGGGCGGCGCCAGTTCGCGCGCGAGTTCTGGGCGCTGCAGGATGTGAGCTTCGACATCCGCCGCGGCGAGGTGGTGGGCCTGGTCGGGCGCAACGGCGCGGGCAAGTCCACGCTGCTGCAGCTGGTGTGCGGCACGCTGGCGCCGACCACCGGGCAGCTGGCGGTGCGCGGGCGCGTGGCGGCGCTGCTGGAGCTGGGCGCGGGCTTCAGCCCGGACTTCAGCGGGCGCGAGAACGTCTATATGAATGCCGCCCTGCTGGGCCTGCCGCGCGCGCAGATCGACGAGCGGCTGGACGACATCCTGGCCTTTGCCGACATCGGCAAGTTCATCGACCAGCCGGTCAAGACGTATTCCAGCGGCATGTTCGTGCGCCTGGCGTTTGCCGTGGCGACCAGCGTGGAGCCGGACATCCTGGTCATCGACGAGGCGCTGTCGGTGGGCGACGGGGCGTTCGCGCGCAAGTCGTTCGACCGCATCATGGCGCTCAAGGAGCGCGGGGCGACGATCCTGTTTTGCTCGCACGCCATGTACCACGTGCAGGCGCTGTGCTCGCGTGCGCTGTGGCTCGACGGCGGGCGCGTGCGCATGTGGGACGAGGCGGCGCGGGTCACGGCGCAGTACGAGACCTCGCTGGTCATGGACGAGCAGGTGGCGCAGATCGGCGGCGGCACGCGGCCCCGGGAGGATGCCTCTGCTGCTCTTGGCGCTTCTGAAAGCATAGCTGATACCGCAGGCCCAGCAACGGTTTCAGCCAGTTTTGATGCTCAAAACATCACCCCGGCAGGGCGCCGGGCGCCGGGTGGCACGGCGGTGCTGACCGGCATCGAGGCGCGCGCCGATGGCGTGGCCGGGCGCGAGTTGGCGATTCACTCGGGCCAGACCACGCTGGAGCTGCGCATCGCCTTTGCCAGCGACCCTGCCCTGCCCTGCCCGTCCGTGGGCATCGGCATTGCCCACGCCAGCGGCATCACGGTGGCCAGCGCCAGCAGCGCGGGCGACAAGGCCGAGCTGACGCGCGATGCCGACGGCAACGGCGTGGCCCTGCTGACGCTGCCCCGGCTGCCGCTGCTCAAGGGCGACTACACGGTGACGGTGATCCTGGTGTGCGAGCGCGGCCTGCACCCGTATGAAATCGTCGAGCGCGCCATCACCTTGCGCGTGGTGCAAAGCAGCCTGGAGCAGGGCCTGGTGACCTTGCCGCGCACCTGGCAGGCGCTGGCATCGCCAGGGCAGGTGGCTGCGGGCGCTGGCGTGGCTGTGGCGAGCGCCGGGGAGGCAGGCCAGGCATGAAGGCAGACACAACCGCCGAGATGGCCCACGCCGTGGAGGCCGCCCCCGCAGCGCCAGCGGCGCGCTGGCTGCCCGCCGAGCTGACGGCTGCCGACAGCGCCGATGTGCAGGCGCTGTTTGCCGAGGTCTTCGGCGCGCCCTTGCCGCCGGCGCTGTGGCACTGGAAGTATGGCGATGGCCGGGGCCGCGCCATGGGCACGCGCGCTGCGGGCGATGGCCGGCTGCTGGCGCACTATGGCGGCACGGCGCGCGTGCTGCAGGTGGCGGGGCAGCACCGCCTGCACAGCCTGCAGGCCGGCGATGTCATGGTGACCGAGAGCGCGCGCGGCATCCTGGCGCGGCGCACCGGGCCTTATGGCACGGCGGCGCTGGGTTTTCTGCAGCGCTATGTGGCGACCGAGGATGGCTTTGCCTGCAGCTTCGGCTTCCCGAACGACCGGGCGGCGCGCCTGAGTGAGGTGCTGGGCCTGTACGAGCGCACGGGCCGGGTGCTGCTGCTGCAGTGGCCGCGCCTGCCAGCCGAGGGCGCTGCCGAGGCTGGTCATCCCCATGCCGGGCGCTGGCATTGCGCGCCGCTGGATTGGGCCGATGGGCGCACGGCGCGCCGGCTCGATGCCCTGTGGCAGCGCCTGCGCTGCAGCGCCGAGGTGGCCGACTGCGTGCTGCCGCAGCGCGATGCGGCCTGGTGGCGGCACCGCTTCGGCAACCATCCGACGGTGGGCTACCGGTGCTTCTGGGTGCGCACGCGCTGGACGCGGCGGCTGCTGGGCGCGCTGGCGCTGCGCCCCAGTCCTGACGCCGGACAGGGCTGGGAGCTGCTGGACTGGCTGGCCCCGCTGGCCGATGCGCCGGCGGTGCTGATGGCGGCGCGCGGCTTGTGTGCGCGCCTGGGCCAGTGCGGCATGTCGGCCTGGGCCAGCGAGCCGCTGGCGCAGCGCCTGCTGGCCATGCCGGCGCTGGCCGACGCCAGCACGCAGACGGCCTGCGCCTTTGGCGTGAGCGTGCGCCGGCGCACCGAGCCGGTCGATCCGGGGGATCGGCGGCTGTGGTGGTGGCTGACGGGCGGGGATACGGATTTCCGGTGATGGCGCTGCCCGACCAGACCGGTGGCCGCGTGCCGCTGCTGCACCCGGCATCGCCCTTCAGCCGCTGGCTGCAGGGGCCGGAGTTCGACTGCTTCCTGCCCGCCCTGGGTCAGCTGCCGCAGCGGCTGGCCTACGCGCTGGCGCACGGGCGCGGACGCATCAATGCGCGTCACGACCGCGATTGGGTGTCGCTGGCCCATGCCCAGCCCCATGTGGCCGAGCAGACCCGCCGGGCGCTGGCCGAGCTGGTGCCTGCCGATCAGGTGGAAGGGGCGCTGCGCGAGCGCTACCGCACCCTGGCGCGCGAGGAGTTCGAAACCCGGCTGCTGGCCCGGCGCGGCCTGGCAGCGTTCGACGTGCAGTCCGATGCCGCGCTGGACGCGCTGGCGCAGCGCCCTGCCGGCTGCGGCCTGCTGCTGCTGACGGCGCATTTCGACAATTACCTGCTCGGCGTGGCGGCGCTGGCGGCGCGTGGCGAGCGGGTGCATCTGGCGGTGTCGGACGTGGTGAGCGACCCGCGCCTGCACCCGGCCATCCGCCGGCACTTCGAGCTGAAATACGCCGGGGCGCAGCAGCTGCTCAACGGCGGTCGCATCTGGCGCATCGAGCAGCACACGCGGCACTGCTACCGGGCGTTGAAGGCAGGCGAGGTGGTGGTCATGCTGACCGACGCGCCGGCCTTGTCGCCCGAGGCTGGCGTCTGGCTGCCCTGGCTGGGCCGGCGCCGCGCCGTGGCGCAGGGTGCGCTGCGCATGGCGGCAGGCACGGGCTGTGCGCTGGGCGGCGTCATCTGCCGGCACCTGGGCGGCAGGCGCCACGCGCTGGAGCTGTCACCGCTGCACCCGCCTGCTGCCGATGAGGCGGCGCTGGAGGCCGACCATGCCGTGGTGTTCGCCTTTCTGGAGCAGCACATCCGGCAGGCGCTGGGGCATTGGTGGGGGATGCACCTGCTGCCACACTATCCGCTGGCCCCTGCCGAGGCAGCCGCCGCAATGCCTGCCGGGACTGTTGTGGAGCATCGATAACCATGAGTAGCCTGTCGCCCGTGACGGCATCCGATCTGCTGTTCGTCAGCTGCGTGAGCAACTGGGACGTGGCGCGCCAGCGTCTGCTGGCTTCGCCCTGCCTGCAGCCGGGTGCATTGCCGCTGGTGCTGCACGCCAACGTGGCCAGCGCCGCCGAGGCCGTGAATGCCGTGCTGGACAGCGGCCCGCGTGCGCGCTGGCTGGTCTGGCTGCATCAGGATGTGCATCTGCCCGAGGGCTGGGAGGCGCTGTTCGTCCAGCGTCTGAACGAGGCCCTGCAGCGCTGGCCGCAGCTGGCGGTGGCCGGCGTCTATGGCCTGAGCGGGGCGCCGGGGCAGGAGGTGCGCGCCGGCCATGTGCTCGACCGGGGCCGGCTGCTGCGCGAGGCCGCCGCCCTGCCCCATCAGGTGGACAGCCTGGACGAGCTGCTGCTGGCGCTGCGGGTCGATGCCGGCCTGCGGCTGGATGCGGCGCTGGGCTTTGACTTCTATGGCACCGATCTGGTGCTGCAGGCGCAGCAGGCCGGCTGGGTGGCGGCGGCGCTGGACGCCTGCTGCGAGCACTGGTCGGGCACGCCGGCGCAGGGGCCGGTGGCGGATCGGCTGGTCGAGCGGATCGCGGCGAGCGCGGCGGTCTTCGAGCACAAATGGCGCCACCGCCTGCCGCTGGCCACGCCGTGCTTTGCCATCCGTCAGCCGGGCGACACGCTGGCCTTCATGGAATGGGCGCGCCGCCTGCCAGCCCTGCCGCCGGGGGCGTGAGGATGCGCCTGGGCATGGAGGCTGGACTTGTCAATTTTGATAGCTGCCCGCGCTTGACTGGCGTCCCGGCCTCGCCCCTTGGTGCTGGCGTCCTCCTCCTTCCCCCTCTGGGGGAAGGTTGGGATGGAGGCCGGCTGGCGGTGGGCGCGGCACTCGAACACAGATCATTGTGACGGCATGACTCCCCTCCCCACCCCCACAACCGAATTCGACTTCGTGCTCTGCGCCGGCCCCGAGCCGATCGCGCCCTCCGCCGAGTTCGCCGAAGGCCTGGCACGGCTGCACCAGCAGACTGGCCGACAGGCGCACTGGCTGTTCGCTGCGGCAGATACGCCGCCGCTGCCTCCCTGGCAAGCCCTGCGCCCCTTGCTGGAGCAACTGCTGCAGCGCGCCGACCAGTGCGGCGCCAGCGCGCAGGCCAGCGTGCTGCTGCTGGCCCATGCCCAGGTGCAACTGGTCGATGCGTCCATGCAGTGGCTGCGCGAGGCGGTGACGCTGCCGGCCCGGCTCCCCGGTCGCGACCAGGACAGCAGCACCGGCGCCGGCACAAGCAGCACCGGGCGCGGCAGCCCCCACGGCCTGTCCGACATCGCCCTGTGCTGGTCAGCCGCCCACCCGCCCCCCGGCCTGCCGCCGCACTACGCCACGCTGCGCGGCATGGAGCGCTATGTGCAACTGCTGCGCCAGGCCCTGCCCGCGCAGCCGCTGGCCCTGGCGCAGCCAACCCTGCCCGCCGGCGCGTTGGCCGCCGCCACCACAGTGCAGGCCGTGCGCCGCTGGCTGCAGGGCGAAGGCCTGTCCGGCGCCTGGCTGCCGGGCGGCTATGCGCATGATTTCTCCAACTACCACCAGGGCCACGAGGGCCGGCGCGACATGCTCGACTGGGTGCCGGCCACGGCGCGGCGGGTGCTGGACGTGGGCGGCGGCGAGGGGCATTTTCTGGCGCTGCTGCGTGCCGAGCGCGGCTGCGAGACGCATCTGAGCGAGTTCTCGCCCGCTGCCTGCGCGCTGGCTGCCGCGCGCGTCGATCACGCCTGGCCGGGGGATTTTCTGCAGCTCGCGCCCGCCAGCCTGCCCGAGGGCGGACGCGGGGCGTTCGACTGCATCACCTTCCTGGATTCGCTGGAGCACGCGCCCGAGCCTGGCCTGTGGCTGGACAAGGCCCATGCGCTGCTGGCGCCGGGAGGGTGCATCGTCGGCTCGGTGCCCAATGTCGGGCACTGGTCGGTCATCGCCGATCTGCTGGAGGGGCGCTGGGACTATTGCCCGGTGGGCATTCATTGCAATACGCATCTGCGGTTTTTCACGCAGCGCACGCTGACCGACCTGCTGGCGCGCCACGGTTTTGCCGTGCAGGCGCTGCAGGCCGTGCCGGTGCCGGCGCCCGAGCACTGGCGCGCCCACTGGCTGGCCACGCCGGGCCTGCAGACGCAGGGGGCGCAGCTCGATGCCTATGCGTTCGTCTTTCGGGCGGGCAAGGGGACGGGGCATTCCTCGCGTGCTTCCTCTCCCTTCGAGGGCGGGTCGTGATGGGGCAGATCGCCGACCGGGACGCTGCGCCCGAACTACCCCCTCACCCCCACCCTCTCCCCCAAGGGGGCGAGGGAGCAATAGTCCGCCCTGGCCTGGAGGGCGAGGGAACGATAGTCCGCCCTGGCCTGGAGGGCGGGGAGCAACACCACCAGCGCCGCTGGCCCATTCAACGCCGCCTGCCCTTCCCCGCTCCCTCTCCCGCGTGCGGGAGAGGGCTGGGGTGAGGGCGCTCGCCATGGACACCACATCCAAACTCCCCCCGCCCCCCACCCACCCCGTCTGCGCCATCGTCCTGGTCAACTGGTTCGGCGCCGAGGACATCGCCCAGGCCGCCCGCGCAGCGCAGCTTGATGCGCCGCAGGCGCGGATCATCGTCGTGGACAACAGCGCCAACGCCGCCGAGCACCAGCGCCTGCACGCCCTGCTCGGCCAGCACGCGCCCGGCACGCAGCTGCTGGACGCCGGCGCCAACCTGGGCTTTGGCCGGGCCTGCAACCTGGCTTTTGCCAGCACTGCTGCGCCCTTTGTCTTCTTCGTCAACCCCGACGTGCGCCTGCAGCGCGGCTGCACGGCGGCACTGGTGCAGGCGCTGCAGGCCGATGCCGGCCTGGCCGCCGTGGCGCCCCGGCAGTTTCTGGACAGCCGCTGCCAGTGGTACATGCCGCCGGCCTGGCTGCCGACCGCCGTGCGCGCCTGGGTACACGAGCACGCCCTGCGCGACGCCTGCGCCTGGCAGCGCCTGGGCCGCGCCGTGCGCGCCGAGAACCTGCGCCTGTGGACGGCGCGCGCGCCCGTGCCGCAGCGCGCCCTGTCGGGCGGGGCGCTGATGCTGCGCCGCAGCGCGCTGGCCCCGGGCGAGGAGCCGTTCGATGCGCGCTTCTTCATGTACTACGAGGACTCCGACCTGTCGCTGCGCCTGCGCCGCAGCGGCCAGCGCCTGGCCGTGGTGCCCGCCGCGCGCGCCATCCACGCATGGCGCAACCTGCCGCACAAGGATGGGCTGATGCGCGCGGGCGGGCAGGTGTATTTCGACAAGCACTGGCCAGCGGGAGCGGCCGGAACGCCAGGCCCGTGGCTGGCGCGCGCGTCTGCCCTGGCGGCCACGACGCCGGACTTCGATCCGCCCTTCACCGTCCATGCAGGCGCGCGCATCGACATACCGCCAGCGTGGCAAGGCGGCTGGCTGCTGGAGCTCAGCCCCAGCCCGCTGCTGCAGCCGTGCATCGGCCTGATCGCCGCTGGCGCGCAGGCGCTGGTGCCGCGCGAAGTGCTGCAGGCCTTCGGGCCGGCGCAGGTGCATGGCCGGCTGTCGGCGCTGGAGACCGGGCCGGGCGGGGCCGCCGTGCGCCTCGGCGCTGCCCAGCCGCTGCTGCTGCGCCAGGTGCCGGCGCAGGAGCAGGCACAGGTGCCGGGATAGCGCCATGCGCCAGCCAGGCCGGAGAATCGGAGCGAGGGCCGGGCACCAAAGGCGGCAAAGCTGCTCCAACCCCGGTCATCCACTCATTTTTCACGGTTCTTTCACTGTTTTATGGGTCAAATCGGCCTCAAACCCTTTACGAGCAAGCGCTGACAGCTATCAAATATGAAGCAATTATTCCTCTCCCTGACCACCTGCGCGGTCGCCACCGCCAGCATGGCAGCCAGCCCGGGCGCTGCTGCCCTGTCCACGCCGGCAACGCCGAGCGCCCTTCCCGCAGCCACTGCCCCTGTCATCCCTGCTGCCCCGGCGGCAGTCAACATGGCGCAGCTGGAGCACACCAACCCGTTCGACAGCCAGCGCCAGGTCTGGCCCGATCGCGTGCCGCCCCCACCCCCGCCGCCGCCACCCCCGCCGCCGACGCCGATCACCGAGCAGGATTTGCAGCTCTACGGCGTGGTCATCACCCCGACGGGCAGGCACGCCACGGTCAAGGTCGGCGGGCGCTTTGCCAGCCTGGCCGAGGGCGGGCGGCAGTTCGCCACCCTGCACGAGGGCCAAGCGCTGGGCGAATACACCGTGGCGCAGATCACGCCTACGCATCTGCTGCTGCAGGCTGCGGGGGGCAGCAGATGGTGCAGTTCACCAAGAAGGCGGATCGGACTGCATCGCCAGCCATCTCGTCACCGACCCCGCCGCCCGTCCAGGCTGCGACCGAAGCGACCATTAGCGCGCCAGGAAGCACAAATGGCGCAGTGGCGCCTCCCCCACACCCTTCTGGTGCTGAACCTATAGGAGGCGGGCGAGGTCACAGCCCCGATGTCAATTCAATTCCTCCAAGCACATCTCCATCATCTCCTGCGCAAACCGGTACTGGCAGAGCTGAGGTCAATCAAAACACTGTCCCGCCCCCTCCTGCAAGCAATCCCATAGCTGGCAGCTTGGCAGAAGCGTTGGCTGCCGCCCGCGCCCAGAGACTACAAAATAGCGCAGGAACCCCTCCTCCCCAACCACTTTTTACCAACCCCTTTACACAGAGGCAATGATCATCCAAGCTCAAATTGAAAGCAGCTGCCAATACTTAAATAATTTTTCCTAAGCCAGAAAAAAATAAGGGCGCATACAAAGCGCCCTTATTGCAAGAATCATTCAACCCCGGAAAAATTCAATCAAAACCCCCAGGCATCATTTAGTTGAATCCCAATAGTACTCGATCACCTGAAAATCTTTGTTTTCTTGCTGATATCCAAAGTGAATGGTGATACCGAATCCAGCAAAATCTGCTTTTTTGAAACCCAAGGGAACAATCAACTCCTGGCTATTTTGCACCAAAAACCTATCCTTGGCAAATACAACTGATACTGGAGAGGGAGTTGCCAATTGAGCCCACTGATAAAACCCTTCGGAGGCGGGTGTCAGATAAAACAACTCTTCGGGGCCAAAGAATGGATGTGCAGGGCGGACGGCGCCAACCCAATAGCTGACCTTCTTGTTTGGCCCAACGTCTGCAGTCTTGTGCTGGATAATGACTTTCAAAATCGCGTTGCCGTTGCTATCCGTAGACAACTCGACATCAGCAGGGCTAATGGTAGCCAAGTTGCTGGTGGCCGGAGCTTCAAGCCGGACGGTCGCGGTTTTCCCTCCACACTGCAAGATGACACTGGTATTCGCAGTTATCGCTCCTGGTTGCACCGTGAATTGAGCCGTTCTTCCATCAGAATTTTGCGTTGGACTCAACAAATCAGGCTTGCTGCTGGTACATGCCGGCAATGTGGCATTGGCGGGGCTGGGCACCACGTTGATGATATTGCTCTGACCAGGCTTCCAGCTCGTGACAGAGGGGGTGATGCCTGCAAGGGTTGTCGGGCTGCTGCTATCGCCTCCACCGGAGCTGCCGCTACAGGCATGAGTGGCTTGACTTGACGGATTGCCGCCAGCATCCCATGCGGCGTTGCTGAACCAATTTTGGTAGCATGTCCTGTCCACCTCGACAACGGTATCAAAGGACAAGAAGCGCTGTCCAGGAATGTCGAAGAAATTCATGTAGACGTAGCCACCCTCCGAGGCCGGCGTCCTATTGCCAGAGTCAGCATCCGACAATACCAGCACGCCGCTCTCCTCCGGGGCATAGACTTTGACTTCCTGACCTGCCCGCAGCTTTTCAAGGGTTTTACGGGAATCGAATAATCCAGAAGGATCAGGCACAACCTGTGCTGCCGAGGTTTCGGGAAGTGTGTTGAGCCGGGCTGCCACACGTCCAGGTTGATTCACTCTGTAAGTGATGATACTGGTTCTGAAACTGATTGTCCCCGGCGGCAGGAAGAGCTTCAATTTGGCTGCGGATAGTCCGGAGTGGCGTGTCCGCAGAGTGACCACGTTGCCCGAACCCGCCATCACATCCGGGTTGTACGCAGCTCTGAAATCGCTATAAGAATTTGTGCCGACCAGCCTGGTGTAATCATCAGTTGCGCCTTGCGCGTGGACGGCGGAAGCCATGAAGAAAATGGCAAAGGAAAGGCTCCACCTCTTCACAGTCCCTTGGGCGCCAACAAACATTTCGATACCCCTGTAACAATAATAATAAACACAAAATGCCACCAAGAAGACTTGGTGGCATTTTCTGTTAGGAAGGCAGTCAGCTATCAGTTAGCAGCGGGCCTGTAGGTCTTGGCCGCGTACTGCCAAGTGCCCTGCAGGCTACCACCGGTCATATCCCAGTGGATGTAGGTCGCCAGAGCAGGAACGCCTTGTTGGCCAAAATTGTTGTAGTTGGCGTTGCTACGCGTGTCCGAGACATCCGTAGCGATGGCAATGTTTGCCCAGCCCTTGTTGAAGCCCTTGGTGTAAACCACACCCGCATTGCTGTCGCCTTCGCCAGCGATGAATTGGACGATATTGAATTCGCGCGGCAGAGAGACAGTCTCGTTGGGCGTGCAAGGCGAGAACGAGCAACCGACGGTGCCAACCTTATGTTCTTCCTCATCGCGGATGTCATAGCCCACGGGAACCGCAGTACCGATATCACGCTCGCGGTCGTTGATCGCAGGGAAGAAAGCCGAATACTGCGAGTTCAGGCTCAGGTTGAACGTTTCTTTGGTCGGGAACGTGATCGTCGCAAAGCTCATGTTGCCAGCGCTCACGTTGTAAGGCACAGCAAAATCACGCGCCCACAGAGCATCTTCCACTTGCTGCTTCGATGCATCAGCGATGTTCGTCGCGAAGGCCGTCAGACCACCCACAGACAGGTAGGTACGGTTGTTGTAGTCAGCCAATGCGGTCATGCCGAGCGTCAGCTGGTTACCGTTCAAGGGGTTGGACATCGTCACGGAGCCGGTCAACACGTTGTCGGTGTCAGCATCCTCGATCGGAGTATTGGCCACGCAGGCAGCAGAGTAGGCCTTCAGAATGTCAGCCTTGTTGACAGTCCCGTCGGGCTGAACAGGCAGACCGCGCATCATGCGCGACTGGAACACGTTCACGTAGCCCATGGAAACGGGCATGGTGAATTGAGCTTGCTCAGGGTTAAAGCCCGAGACGCCCTGAGAGTCAGGACAGGCACCGGCATTGGCGACCGTGATGGAAGAGGCATCATCGCTCTTGACACCGACTGTGCCATTCGCGTTCTCAACCACGGAGCCAGTCCAGACATCGCCAGGGCTCAAGAAGATCAAGAAGTCCAGAACTTCGTCGCTGCGACCGGGAGCGTGGAAGACCACCTTGGCTACCGCAGAGTCAGTCACACTGGTGTTGATGACCTTGAGCTCAGACTGCCAGCCGTTCTTGACCATGAACATCGGGGCGATCAGCAGATCGCCCTTGCCGCCTTGGTTGACCTCAACCGCAGCAGCGGAGCCAGCCACGAGCATTGCGCCCAGTGCCACGGCCAGTGTTTTTTAACCATCACGTTATTCTCCTAACAGAATTTAAACGAAGTACCGACACAAGGTCCGATGCCAGCTTGCTGACAACGTAACAAGTCTACACCAGAAAAACAATCCAGCTGCTCGGGGCCAGCGATGCGCGAGGCACGGACTGTCGTCGAATAGTACCCAAAGTGCTCCAAGGCCACAACGAAATCGCTCGTACAACCTCGACAACAAGACAGACCCTGGACAATCTGTCGCCAGTTCGCAACATCATCATTGACGAATGCCGATCAACATCGGATCAGTCACCGTGTGTTGCCACTGCCTGCCATCGACCTGCTGCCAATGATCCTTTCTATATAGAGACTGCTGGCGTCCCTTGCGCGCTGGATCCTGCACACGAATGTGCAAAGTCAGTACGGCGGAGTCCTGCTCGAACTGCGCATCCACGACCTGGAGGGAGAGAACAGGCCAGGCCTTGCTGTGGTAAGCCGTGTAGAACTCTCTACTGGGCAGCTTGGTGGCGCTTTCCATGTCGAACAGATCGCTCCAACGCCTGTTGACATGCGCGCTCCAGTAAGCCTCGAACGCTGGCAGGAGCCCGGCGTCTGCAATGGCTTGACGGCCTGTTTCATCGACGTAATCGATCACCATGGCAGAGGTAGGGATCGCCTCTGCGGGATGCGCAGGTCTGGGCGCAGCATGTTCCACGCTGCTGCAACCTCCAACTGCCACAAGTGCTGCCAACAAGAAGGCTCTAGTCCGAAGAAGATTGATCATGTTCTTCACGTTTCATGACGTGTGTGAAAAATTCAGCTGCAAGCGCGGGTTCCACGCTTCATGAAAGGAGCAGCGGAGGATGCACCATCTGCCCGAACAGCACCTCTCCGATGTAAGCTCCCTGAACCTCTTGACCCCGAGTGCCCTGCGTTGTTGAATGGGTTGCATGAACGGCAAAGGCGAACTCTGCAGGATCGCCTGCTACCTGCCCATCCGCCGGCATGCAGTGACAGCGCATGGCAAGCCCCTGCTCATGCCGGCTGCCGCGTTCGAAGTCCGCCAGCACCACCGGGGTACCAGGCCGAGCGCGCAGCAGAGTGTAGATTGTTTGCAATGCGCGTTGGGCCAGTGTGGCGTTCTCGGGCAGGTTGATGAAATATTGCCCCCGGGCGGCGGCCTGGGCCTGCCGCAGGCGCTCACGACTGTCGGTGGAGTGGCTCGGCAGGCGGCGCACACGCCGGTCGAGCTGCAGGAAGTCCTGCAGCACGTTGCTCACCGTGACCGAGTGTCCCGAGTGCTCAATGACGATCAACTCCCAGCCCGTGTAACTCTGGTGGGTCAGCGAGAAAAAGGTCTCGATGAAGGAAGCTGCATCATCAGGGGCCACGATGATGCTGAAGAAAGGTGGCACCCCACCCGGCGAGGTGGCTGGTTTGGCGCTGCGCCAGCGGTGCATCCGGGCGCGCAACTCCAGCCACAGGCGCGGAGGCAGCAACAGCCGCACCAAGGCCTTCAGGGCAAAGCTCACCCGAGTCCGCAAGGCCAAAGAGGGCTGCAGGCGCACATCGACGTTGAAATAAGCCACCTGCGACAGATAGTTGCCCCGATCCACGGCGATGGTGCGCGCCTCGTGCAGTGCCTGCAACTGCTCGCGCAAGATGGCGATTTCCTGCCGTGCGACCTCTATTTGCCGGACATCTGCCATGCTGCCGCTGCTGCTAGCAGGGCTGCTCGCGCCGACTCCCATCACCCCAGGATCCGCCAGCTTGGCCGGGTTGCGTCCCTGGACGGAGACGCCGGCGGCCAGGGTGCGCAGCTCATGCGCCGGCAGCGCGTCGAGCGCCTCCAGCAGGACGGCATCTTCCGCCCCCGCAGAGCCAGCAGCCAGCATTTCGAGGGCCACCCGCACGCGCCCCAGGGAGGCATCCTGGGCAATGGCCGACTGCCGCTTGTCAAGCCGATCCAGATAGACGCTCAGGAACCAGCTCAATGCCCACTTCGGATGCTGGTAGGACGCAACCCCGCTCCACTCGATGTCGAACTCCCGGAACCAGTGCCGCAGGCCGGTTTCGGTGGCGTTGTAGAAGTGGTGCGGATAGCCGTGCTCGGGCTGCAGGAAGGCGGTGTCGATGCGCAGCGTGCCGTGCGGCTGCAGCACGCGGCGGATCTCGCCGGCTGCCGCCTCGGGGTATTGCAGGTGCTCGAAGACGGCCTGGCTGATGACGGCGCTGAAGGCGTTGTCCTTGAAGGGCAGGCAGTCGGCGGTGGCCACGACGTCGGTCATGGGGTAGCGGAAGATATCCACCTGCAAGACATTGTCCGCACTGTGCAGCTTGCCTCCTGCACCCAGATCGAGCACCCAGCCATCGCTGTGCCGGGCAATGATGTCCAGCGCCTCGGGCTGTAGGGGTGGCGCGAAACTGGGTCGTCAGTGTCGGCGCTGCCCACTCCCGGCTCTTGCATGGCCGCCGGCAGCAGGATGGGGACACCGTCGCGCACAGGGTAGCTGGCCTCGCAGGAGGTGCATTCCAGGATGTGCGGGCGTCCCTGACGCAGAGGGGCGCGGCAGGCTGGACAGGCCAGCAGCGGCAGGATGCGCGCCAGACGCGCCAGTCTGGTAGTCTGCACTCCCTCGGTCATTGCGCACCCAGTTGCTCAAGGTTGACGCTGGGCGGCCAGGCCAGCGAGAAGTCTTCTGCATGGGCCGTCAGGTTGGGGCTGTAGCAGGGGTCGCGGGCGATCAGGGCGGCCCAGCGCGACTGCAGGGTGTCGATCTCGCCCTTGAAGCGCTGTTGCTTTTCCGGCGTGTCCTCGTAGCCGCGCGTGACGGATTCGTGGTGGATCAGCTCAGCGTAGGGTGTCCAGTGGTTGCGATAGCCGGCCTGATGCACCTTCAGGCAGAAGTCCACGTCGTTGAAGGCCACGGCCAGGCTTTCGTCCAGCCCGCCCACTTCGTCATAGATGCTGCGGCGCACCAGCAGGCAGGCGGCGGTGACGGCAACGAAGTCCTGCGCCAGCACGGCGCGGCCCATGTAGCCATGTTGGCCTCTGTGCAGCAGCTTGTGCCCGTGGCCGGCCACGCCGCAGACCATGATGACGCCGGCGTGCTGCACGCGCCCATCCGGATACCACAGGCGCGCGCCGACACAGCCCACGCCCGGCTCCATGGCCGGGCCGACCATCTCGTCGAGCCATTCGGGTGGGTGATCTCGATATCGTTGTTCATCAACAGCACGAACTCGCCCCGGGCGGCTTGCTGCACGGCGCGGTTGTTCAGTGCGGAGAAGTTGAACGGGCTGTCGTCGCGCTGCACGCGGATCTGGCCGCTGCGGCTGCGCTCGGCCAGCAGCTCCAGCGTCGCTGGCTCGTCGCTGCCGTTGTCCACCACGATGACTTCATAGTGGGGATAGGCAGTCTGGCGCAGGCTGTCCAGGCACTGGCGCAGGATGGCGTGGCCGTTGCGCGTCGGGATGACGATGCTGACCAGCGGCGCGGGCTGCGGGCGCTGCCAGGTCACGCGGTACATGCCCGGGGCTTCGGCGGCCTCGATGATGTCGCCCGACAGCCCCCGGCGCTGCAGGTGTTCGCGCAGCGCGCGCTGGCCGGCTTTGAAGGCATAGGATTTGTTGCCGTGGCCGGATGCCGTGCTGCCCACCGCCGTGCGCCAGTGGTAGAGGATGCGCGGGATGTGGATGACGGCCTCGCGCGGCACGGCGTCGATGGCACGCAGCACCATGTCGTAGTCCTGCGCGCCCTCGAAGCCCTTGCGCAGCCCGCCCAGCTCGCGCATCAGGGCGTGCTGATAGACGGCGAAATGGCACATGTAGTTGTGCGAGCGCAGCAGGCCCAGGTTGAAGTCGGGCTTGAAATAGGGGTCGAAGCGCCGGCCCTGGCCGTCGATCTTGTCCTCGTCCGAGTACAGCACGCGCGCCTGCGGGTGCTGCTGCAGCGCCTGCGCCACACTCAGCAGGGTGTGCGGGCGCAGTTCGTCGTCCTGGTCGAGGAAGGCAATCCAGTCGCCCTGCGCCAGGGCGATGGCGGTGTTGCTGGCCGCCGAGATGTGCTGGTTGTGCTCGTGGAAGGCCAGGCGGATGCGCGGCTCCTCGGCGGCCTGGGCGCGCAGCAGCTCGCGCGTGCGCTCATCGGGCGAGGTGTCGTCGCAGATGCACAGCTCCCAGTGCGGATAGACCTGGGCGCGCACCGAGGCGATGGCGCGCAGCAGATCGTCGTCCTGTGGGCCATAGACCGGCATGATGATGGAGATCAGGGCCGGGCAGAGAGTTGTTCGTACTGGCGCTGCAGCAGGGCCAGCTCCTCAGCCCCCAGGGTGTCGTGGGCAACGACCCAGGCGGCGTAGTCGCGGGACGACGGCACTGGCGCCGCAGCGGTACCGCCACTGGCGCCCAGTCCCGCAGGTCTGTGCGCCGCAGGCTGAAGAATGCGCTGCACGCGCAGGCGCACGCCTGCCAGCCCTTCGTTGCGCCAGACTTGCAGGGTGCGGCTGGCCAAGGCCCTAAAACCCATGCCGCGATTGCGCGCCGTCCGCACAGCACGCGCGCCACGGATGGCTTGCCGCATTGGCTTCGTCCAACGCCAGGAGCGGCTAGCCAGCAATGCCGACATCTCCTGCTGCAAGCCGCCATTTTGCAAATGGGTGGTATCCAGCGCCTGCTGCGTCCTAGTCAGTGACGCCTGCAGGTTGTTCGCGTGCTCACGCGTCAGGCGCAACTCTTCCTGCAAGGCGGCAGAAAGGCTTTGCGCCTTCTCACGCTGGACATGCTCCTCGGCCCAGGCGGCCTTGGTGGCAGCCTGTTCAGCCCAGGCACGCCGCAAGTCCTGGAGGCTTTCATCACGCCCAGCGCAGGCCTGATCGTGCGCCTGGCGCAGTTGGTGAGCATCCTGGCGCGCCTGGTCGGCGGCCTGCTGGGCGTCCAGCGCCGCGCGCTGCTGCTTGTTCAGCTGTTGTAGCAACTCCTGCTGTTCACGCCCACTGCGGCCCAGCTGGCGCAACAGGGCGCGGCGCTCCACGGCGCGGCCTATCAATTCCGAGAAGGTCTGCGGCGCCTGCAAGACCTGCCACTTGGCATACAGCTGCGCCGTGGCGTTGCGCGAGCGCTGCGGATCGGTCTGCACCCCCTCGCCCGACCCCGCCTGGATGCGATAGGCCGCCGACACGCCCGGCACGAAGCCAAAGGGCGTGCGCTGCTCGACCTGCAGCCAGAAGTCCCAGTCCTCGTACAGATCGAAGGCCGGATCGAAGGCGCAGCCCTCGTCCAACAGGGCGCGCTGGAACAGCACGCTGTGGATGGGCAGGAAGTTGCCGTAGCGCAGCTCGCCCTCGGCATACGGGAAGTCGAAGATCTCGCCCTGCGGCTGGCCAGTCTCATCGACGCACTCGATGGCCGTGTGCATGGCCCGGAAAGCCGGACTGCGCCGGCTGGCCAGCACCAGCTTGGCGATGTGGTCGGGGTAGAACCAGTCGTCGTCGTCCAGGAAGATCAGGTACTCGCCCCGCGCCGCACGCAGGCCGGCGTTGGCGGCCTCGGCGCGCGGCAGGCGCTGGCCGGTGGAGACGCGCTGCACGGGCACGCTCAGGCCTTGCAGATCGGCGCCGGGCAGGCCATCGCCAGCAGCGTCCACCAAGACAATCTCCAGATGGCTGTAGGTCTGCAGGGCAATCGACGATAGCGTCTGCGCCAGCGTGGGCCGGCCCATGCTGCGCACGATGACCGACACCAGCGGCGCATCCTGCGGCAGCACGGCAACGCCGCGCGCCAGCAGCCGTTCGCGCTCGTTCTCGATCAGCAGACGGCCGCCGGAGTGCAGCTGCTGCGCCGACACACATTCGAAGGCCTCGGCCTGCGCCGCTGCCGGGTGCAGCGTCAGGGCGCGGAAGCGGTTCAGCGCGCCGATGAAGCTGGCGTAGGGCAGGTTGGCTTCCTGGCTGGCGAAGGCCTGCATGGCGGCCTGCTTGGCCTGCCAGACGGGCGAGATGTCCACCAGCCGGTTCGGACGCAGCGGGGCGCTGACTTCATATAGGTACAGGGTCGGTGCGCCACCGCCCACTGCGGTATCCGCAGTGCCTGCAGCGCCCAGACGCCGCACGGTCTCCAGCGCGGCCAGGCAGGTGGCGCGGTGGTCGGGGTGCAGCTCCCAGGGCGAAGGGGCGTAGATCACGTCGGCCTGCAGCTCGGCCACGGTGTCCAGCATTCGCTGCACCAGCGCTTCGTCGTAGTGGACGCTGCGATCGGCCAGCCCCCAGCAGACCGGGGGCGCCAGTCCCAGCAACTGCGCGGCCTGGCGGCTTTCCTGCAGGCGCGTGGCGGCGTAATCGGCACCGGCGCCTGGCTGTTCCTCGCCCTGTTGGTCGCTCTCCTGATGGCCTTCCTGGTGGCCGCCATCGGTCAGCAGCACCACATGCACCGGGTGCCCGGCACGCACATGCAGCGCCAGCGCGCCGCCGCAGCCAAAAATCTCATCGTCCGGATGGGGCGCGAACACCAGGACGGCGCGCGCTGCAGGCACCGGGCTGGCCTGATAGGGGGTGATATCTGCCTCGCTGATGTGCATGGCGTATGGAATGCGGACGAATGCCGGGGCTGCGGGCAGGCAAGAAAAGCAACGGGCTGCAAGCGCAGCCCTGCAAGCATGGAGCCGGAATGCACGAGCCGGGCTGGCGCTGCAGCGCCGCCTGGGCCTCTCGCCGCACCGCCTGCCGTGGGTGCGCGCCGCCTTGACGTAAACCCGCAATTCTACTGTTGACACCGCGTCTCCTTATCTGGACGTGCAGCATGGGGCTGGCAGCCGGTGGCGTGATCGCTACAATGCCCGGCTGCCCGAGAGCGAGGGGCGGCGAGCGGCTTTCTTTTTGCCGCCATTGCCTCTTCAGGCCCTGCCAGTACCGCTGCTGGCCCAGCTGCCCGCCCCGGTGCGGCCCACGGAAATTGCATCCACCCCATGAGCGCCCTGCCCCCGACGCCCAAGTCAACACCCAGGAGACTGAGCTGCTGGCGCAGTTCTCGCGCCACCTGCACGCGCCGCTGCTCAACACCATGGGCCACCCCCTGGCCAGCATCACTGCCGTGCCCGGCCTGTCGCCGGTGTTCCTGCGCACGCACGGCCTGCTGCCGCTGCAGGTCACACCAGACGCCGCCCATGTGGCCGCCGCCGTGCCGGTGCCGATGGCGGCGCTGGACGCCCTGCGTCAGTTCTTCCCGGTGCCGCTGCAGCTGTCGCTGGCGCCGCGCGAGTGGATCGCCTCGGGCCTGGAGCAGGCCTACCGCGCCGATGCCCTGGACGCGCTGGCCTTCGAGGCACAGGACGATGGCAGCGGCGATGCCGACGATGACCTGGAAACCCTCAAGGCGCTGGCCGAGGATGCCCCCGTCGTGCGCCTGGTGCAGTCGCTGCTGCTGCGCGCCGTCGAAAGCCGCGCTTCCGACCTGCACCTGGAGGTGTCGCAGCAGCGCTTTCGCGTGCGCTACCGCATCGACGGCGTGCTGTTCGATGCCGAGTCACCCCCTCGGCGCATGTACACCCCGGCGATCTCGCACCTGAAGCTGCGCGCGCGCATGAACATCGCCGAGCGCCGCCTGCCTCAGGACGGACGGATGCAGGCCGAGCTGGCCGGGCGGCAGATCGACATGCGCGTGTCCACCGTGCCCACGGCGCACGGCGAAAGCATGGTCATCCGCCTGCTCGATCAGGGGCCGGGGCTGATGAGCCTGGAGGCACTGGGCCTGGCGCCCGACCATCTGGCAGCGCTCGAAGAAGCCATCACCCAGCCGCACGGCATGATCCTGGTCACCGGGCCGACGGGCAGCGGCAAGACCAGCACGCTGTATGCGGCCCTCAGCCGCGTCAACCAGCCGGAAAACAAGATCATCACCGTCGAAGACCCGGTGGAGTACCAGATCGACGGCATCAACCAGATCCAGGTCAAGCCGCAGATCGAGCTGACCTTTGCCAGCGCGCTGCGCTCCATCGTGCGCCAGGATCCGGACATCATCATGGTCGGCGAAATCCGCGACCAGGAGACGGCGGAAATCTCCATCCAGTCGGCCTTGACCGGGCACCTGGTGCTATCGACCTTGCACACCAACGACTCCTTCGGCGCGCCGCACCGGCTGATGGACATGGGCGTGGAGAGCTATCTGATCGCCTCCTCGGTCGTGCTGATCATTGCCCAGCGCCTGGTGCGCGTGATCTGCCCGCACTGCAAGGAGGCCACCGCCCCCACCGAGGCCGATCGCCTGTTCATGGCCGAGGAAGGGGTGGATGCCAGCGCGGTGTTGCAGTTGTTCCATGGCCGGGGCTGCCACCACTGCGGCCAGTCGGGCTACATCGGGCGCTCGGGCATCTACGAGATGCTGCCCATGAGCACGGCCATCAAGGAAGCCATCATCAAGAAGCTGCCCGCCGAGGGCGTGCGCCGCGTGGCCCTGCAGGAGGGCGTGCGCACCATGCGCGCCGACGGCATCCGCAAGGTGCTGGACGGCGTGACCACGCTGGAGGAGCTGGCGCGCGTGACCCGCCAGGAGCTGGCATGAGGCCACGCCCGCGGGCCGATGCCGCCGGCCTGTCCAGCGCCGCGCCAGCCCATGCGCCGACGAGCCTGCCAACGCAGGGGCCTGTGAGGACGCCCGCCCAGGCAGCAGCGGCGAGTGCCATCCCGGCAGCTGCGCCGCCGTCCACCGGCAGCCCGGCGCTGGGCCTGGGCGCCAGCAGCGCGCGCCGGCGCGTGGCCATGAAGCATGTGCTGGCCATGACCGAGCAGCTGCTGACCCTGCTGGACGCCGGCCTGCCGCTCGACCGCGCGCTGCACATCGCCCAGGGCACCATCGAGCAGCCGCAGTTTCGCGCCGTGATGCAGGAGGTAGTGCTGGACGTGGAAAAGGGCAACACCCTGGGCGACGCCTTCCAGCGCCACCCCAAGGTCTTTCCGCGCCTGTACGTGAACATGGTGCGCGCCGGCGAGGAAGGCGGCGTGCTGCCCGTGGTCATGCACCGGCTGGTGGAGTTCTACACGCGCAGCATGGAGTTCCGCTCGTTCCTGCTGACCTCCTCCATCTACCCGGTGGTGCTGTTCATCTTTGGCGTCTGTGCGCTGCTGGGCCTGACGGTGTTCGTCCTGCCCAAGTTCGGCCAGATCTTTGCCGACATGAACCAGTCGCTGCCACTGCCGGCGGCGGTGCTCATCAGCACCGGCAACTTCCTGAAGACCTATGGCGCGCCGCTGCTGGCGCTGCTGGCGCTGGCCGGCTTCGGCTTTGCCTATGCGCTGCGCGACGAGGTCTGGCGCGAGCGCTGGCAGCTGGCCTTGCTGCGCCTGCCGGTGCTGGGGCCGCTGCTGCTGAAAGTGCAGCTGGCGCACATCTGCCGCACCTGGGGAACTCTGCTGGCCAGCGGCGTTCCGATACTGACTGGAATGCGCATCGTGCGCGAGCTGACCGACCACATCCCGCTGCGCCGTGCGCTCGACCGCCTGGTGCGGGCCGTGCAGGAAGGCAAGGGCGTGGCTGCCCCGGTGCGCGCCGACCCGCTGTTTCCGCGCCTGCTGGGCCAGCTGGCCACGGTGGGCGAGGAAGCCGGCTCGCTCGACAGCATGTTGATCCGCGTGGCCGACCAGTACGAAAAGGACATCCAGAAAGCCACGCGCAGCCTGGTGGCGCTGTTCGAGCCGGTCATGATCCTGGTCATGGGCGGCCTGATCGGCGGCATCGTGATTTCCATGCTGACGGCGATTTTTTCGATCAACGACATGCCCCTGTAGGGCGCCACGAAAGCCTATCCCTCATGAAACCCACCCGCCTGCCGCGCCGCGCGCGCGGCTTCACCCTGATCGAGCTGCTGATCGTCATGGTCATCCTGGGCCTGCTGGCCTCGCTGGTCGGCCCGCGCCTGTTCGGCCAGCTCGACGCCTCCAAGGTCAAGGCCGCACGCACGCAGATCGAGATGGCCGGCGCAGCGCTGGACACCTATCGCCTGGACATGTCGCGCTACCCCAGCACGCAGGAAGGCCTGGCCGCGCTGTCGGAGAAACCCGCCGACGCGGCGGATGCCGCCAAGTGGCGCGGCCCCTACCTGAAAAAGCGCGTGGACAAAGACCCTGGGGCAACAGCTATGTCTATAAGGCGCCGGGCGAGAAGGCCGACTACGAGCTGTCCTCGCTGGGCGCGGACGGCAAGGAAGGCGGCAGCGGCGACGCCGCCGACATCCACAGCTGGGAATGAGGCGCTGGCGCCAACCCGGCCCCGGCCTGCCAGCCCCTGGCAACCCCTGCCTCACAACCCCTGATCCATTGCGGCGGTGCGCATGAACTCCCGGAAGCGGGCGGCGGCAGGCTTTACCCTGCTGGAGCTGCTGCTGGTGCTGGTGCTGGTGGGCATCGGCACCGGGCTGGCGATCGCCTCGGTCGATCGCCTGAGCGCGCGTATGCAGGAGCGCCAGTGGCTTGACCGTACGCAACAGCAGCTCAAGCGCCTGCGCAACAAGGCCGTGCTGGGCGGCCAGCCCATCACCGGCGTGCTCGACTTCGACCGGGGCACGCTGGCCGGCCCGGGCATGGCGGCGCTGACGCTGCCGCCGGGCTACCAGTGGCGCAGCGTGCCCGAGGTCGAGCTGGACGAGGGCGCCACCTTGGAGTTGCGCTTCCTGCCCGATGGCACGCTGCGCCGCGACACTGCATTCGCCCTGCTGACCCCTTCCGGCCAGCGCCAGGAATTCCATCTGCGCGCCCTGAGCGGGCGCATCGAGAGGCTGCAAGTTGCCGCAGCCACACCCTGAACGCCGCCGCGCCCGCCAGCGCCGCCGCCACCGCCCCCTCCAGCAGCACTGCCAGCAGCAGGGCTTCACGCTGCTGGAGGTGCTGGTGGCCATGACGCTGGTCGGCCTCGGCCTGGCGCTGGCCTTCACCGCCATGTCGGGCAGCGCACGCACCGAGGAGCGCCTGGCCGTACACAGCGCCGCCCTGCAGCTGGCACGCGCCAAGCTGGACGAGGCGCTGTCGCAGCCCGACTTCCAGGTCGCCGCCGACCCGGGCGAGGAACACTACGCCGGCCATGACTTCGGCTACCGGCTGCGCCTGACGCCGGTGCCGCTGCTCACCGAGGCGCAAAGCGCCGCACTGCCGAGCTTTGCCGGCAAGCTCGAACGCCTCGAGATCGAAGTCTTCTGGGGGCCAAAGGGGGCGCAGCAGTCCTATCAGCTGGCCACGCTGCGCGCCAACCTGCCGCCGGCGCCGCCCCCCGGCCCGGGCAGCCAGGGCAGCCAGGACAGGCCCCGGGCCAGAGCGCCAATCCGGGGCAGCCGCCGGCCCTCCAGCCGGGCACGCTGCGATGAGAGCCGCCATGCACAGGCCGCCCCGGCAGTGCGCGCTGCCTGCCCCGTCCTCTCCGTCCGCACGGACGGCACCGCCGTTGCCGCTCGCCGGGCGGCAGTGCGGCTTCACCCTGCTGGAGCTGATCGTCGCCCTGGCCATTGCCTCGCTGGTGGCGCTAATGGGCGCGTCTGCGCTGTCCGGGATGCTGGATTTCCAGCACCGCAGCGCCCAGCGCAGCGAGGCGCGCGAGGAAGTGCGCGCCGCCGAGCGCATCATCCGCCACGAGTGGCAGGGCCGGGGGCCGGCCATCCAGTCCGACGGGCAGATGCTGGAGTTCGACACCGCCCATCCGCTGTCGGACATCGGCGCCCCGGTCGGGGTGGCGCGCGTGCGCCTGGCCTGCGAGACCAGCGAAGACGGCGTGCTGGAGCTGTCGCACGCCCTGATCCCGCTGGACGCGCCGGTGCGCCCCGGCGCGGCGCAACCGGCTTGGCAGGGCCGCCAGGTGCTGGCCACGGGCCTGCAGGTCTGCGCCTTTTCCCTGCTGGCCCAGGTGCCCGAAGCCGATGGCAAGACCTATCCCAAGTGGGTCACGCGCTGGGACGACAAGACGCCCGCCCCACAGCTCATGCGCCTGGCCCTGTCCGGCCTGCGCCCGGACATGCCGCCGGTGGTCTATGCAGCGCGCAGTGGAGGCAAGCGCTGATGCTGCACACCAAAATATCAGTCAAATATCGCTTAAACCCTTGCTGGACAAGCGGTGACAGCTATCAAAGAGATAGTTTGTTGAGTGTTGGACATGAGGGCCAGCAACGTTGGGACGGGGATACCCAGGAGGAGCGCTGCGCCCGAACTGCCCCCTCACCCCAGCCCTCTCCTCCAAGGGGGCGAGGGGGCAACGCCGCCAGCGCCGCCTGCCCTTCCCGGCCCCCTCTCCCGCGTGCGGGAGAGGGCTGGGGTGAGGGGGCCAAAGCTGGGCGCAGCGCCCGCAAGGAACACGGCTACGTCCTGCTCTTCGTCCTCGGCCTGCTGGCCGTGGTGGCCACGCTGGTGCTGGGCGCCAGCGTCAACCTGCGCCTGGACACCCAGCTGCTGGCGCGCGAGAAGGCCCGCCTGCAGGAGCACTACGCCCTGGAGGGCGCCGCCCAATACGCCGCGCTGCAGCTGGGCATCAGCCAGGCCGTGCAGGCGCTGCGCCTCGACCCGCGCGACCCCAGGCTGCGCGACTGGCCGCTGTGGCAGGCCGACGGCAGCGAGCACCAGGTCGATGTCGCCGGCACTGCCGTGGCCGTGCAGCTGCACAACGCCACCGGCCTGCCCGACGCCAACATCCTGACCGAGCCGCAATGGCAGCGCCTGCTGCTGCTGGCCGGCGTGCCGCGCGAGGAGGAGGCCAAGCAACTCGCCTCCGGCCTGCTGCTGCTGCGCGAGCAGTTGCGCAACGTGCGCGGGCGCACCGGCTTTGCCAGCCTGCAAGAGCTGCTGCAGTGGCCGACTCTGCCCCCGGCCGTGGCCTACGGCGACCCGGCCAAGGGCCGGCCCGGCCTGGCCGAGCTGGTCGTGGTCGGCAACGGCAACCAGCGCGTCGATCTGGATCACACGCCGCTGCCCCTGCTCAAGGCGCTGGGCAGCAACGTCACCGACGAGCACCTGAAAATCCTCACCGCCTGGCGCAGCGCCGGCCCGGTGAACGCCCAGCAGGCCCAGCAATGGCTGCAGGGCACGGGCCTGACCGCCCACTCCCCCGCCGCCGCCCCCAGCGCCGTGCTGGCCCGCCTGCAGCTGGCCGGCACCGGCCCGCAGGCACCAGCGCTGCTGGCCCTGATTGCCGGCGAAAATGGCAGCTTTTCCGTCCTCGACCGCTGGAGCGCCAGCGATCCGCCCGGGCACTGAGCCGCTGGAGCATTTGCACTGCCCAGGTCATCCAGCCCGACTCCTTTCCCGTTCTCCCCTCTTTCCCTGGCACCGCCCTTCATGCGCCTTCGCACGTTTTCCGACACCCCCGGACACCAGCTGGTGCTGTCGCTGACCCCCGAGAGCCTGCACCTGCTGCACCTGCAGCGCAGCGCCCTGGGCTGGCGCCGGGTACACCAGGAGCAGCGTCCCCTGCCCGCTGGCGACACCTTCCTGGCCGAGCTGCAGACGCAGTTGCAGCAGTGCGTGCAGCAGTGGCGCCTGCCGCCGCTCACGCGCGCGCACTGGGTGCTGGCCGGCGACATCCTGGGCCTGACGGCCCCGGCCCAGCCCGGCACCCCGGCCAGCGCCCTGCTGCCCTTTGCCGCCGCCGACATCCGCAGCCAGCCCGACCTGTTCGCCCGCAGCGAGCACCCGGCGCTGCTGTGGATCCACCGGGACTGGCTGGCCGAGATCGAGCGCATCAGCGAGCAATGCGGCCTGCAGCTGGTCGAGCTGTACGCCCGCGCCCAGTTGCTGCAGCGCGAAGCTGCGCGCGCCGGCAGTGCGCTGACCGTGGTGCTGGAGCCGGCCAGCGCGCCGACTGCCGAGCCGGCCAGCGCCCCGCCCCCGGCCTGCTGCACATCTACGGCCCGGGCGGCGCGCTGCTGCGCTCGCGCGTGCTGGAGGGCAGCGAGCGCAGCAGCGCCCTGGCCGACGTGCTGCAGGCCGAGCTGGCCGCCCTGCCCGGCCCGCCGCCGCACGAGGGCGCGCCGGCCCAGCTGCTGAGCGCCAGCCAGCCCCGGGCGACTGGCCGAACCTGCGCTGGCGGGCGCTGGCCGCCTTGAGCGAGGGCGAGCGCCTGTGGCGCCTGTGGCGCTCCGACCTGGAGGGCATCGTCGTGCGCGCCACGCACGAGGAGCTGTCGGGCAAGCTCAAGGCGCTCAGCGTGGCCCTGGGCATCCTGGGTACGCTGGCGCTGGGCGCCATGATCTGGCACGACGGCCAGCTGCAGCAGCAGATCGACGAAGACAGCGCCGACGTGCGCCGCGATGCACCGCGCGTGGCGGCAGCGCAGGCGCTCAAGCAGCGCACGCTGCACATGGCCGACAGCGTGCAGGCCTTCGAGGCGCTGCAGCAGGGCGGCAGCGCGCTGGACGGCCTGGCGCTGCTGACGCGCCAGTTCCCGCCGCCGCCGGCCACACTGCTGTATGTGCGCGCCGAGCCCGGCGCCCTGGCCTTTGCCGGCAGCGGCGACGAGGCCAGCGTGCAGGCCCTGCGCGAACGTGGCCTGCCCGGCTACGGCCCGCTGCAGGATCTGCCGGTGCCGGACTTCCTGGCCGACAGCAACCCCGCCATCCACCTGCAAACGCAGAAACTGCCGCCGCAGCCGCCAGCAGACACAGCCGCACCGGCAGCCGCAGCGGCGCTCGCTCCCGAACTCCAAAGGCCGCCCGCCCCATGAAACGCGACCTGAAACGCTTTTACCGCCAGCACGGCATCCGCCTGTTCGCCCTGCCGCTGGTCGTCGTGCTGCTGCTGGCCGTGCTGGCCGACCAATATTTGGGCAGCTATCTGGAGCACCGCGAGGAAGCCGCCGACCTGCAGGCCCAGCGCGAGCGCCAGCGCGAAATCCTGCGCCTGGACGCCAAGGTGCGGCGCAGCAACGAGGCGCTGGCTGCCAGCCACGCCAGTGCCGCCGCGCGCATGTACATCCAGCCCGACGCCGGCGCTGCCCAGGCCGCCCTGCAGTCCGACCTGGGCAGCCTGCTGCGCTCGCTTTACATGGAGAATGTCGAGTTTTTCGAGCCGCTGGCCACGCCCAAGGGTGCGGCCAGCCGCATCGAGGTCAGCGCCCGCTTCACCGCCGTGCCGCAGCAACTGCCGCGCCTGCAGTCGGCGCTGGCCAGCGCACCGCGCCTGGCGCAGGTGCAGTTGCTGGAGCTGCGCGTCGTGCCCGATCCGGTGCGCGCCAGCCAGCAACTGGCCGTGGTGGCCCGCTTTGCCGCCGTGCAGGCCGCGTCCCTGCCTGAAGCCCAGGAGCAGGCCGGCGCCGCCACCAGCAGCGCCCGCTCCGCCAAGCCCTGACCGCGCCACCCGCGCCACCACAGCCCCATTTTGGTGTCCCCGACAATGAAGAAACCCCTTTCCCCGTCGCTCCTCAAGCGCACCGCCACCGGCCTGCTGACCCCGGCGCTGGCACTGATCTGGGCCAGCGCCCATGCCCAGCAGCCGGTCAACCCGTTCGCTACGCTGCTGAACCAGGCCGGGCAGCAGCAGCCCGTGCCGCAGCAGCCGCCGTCGCAGGCCAGGCAGCAAGCGCCCCAGCAGACATCCCAACAGGTGCAGCAGCCGCAACCTGCAGCAGCAGCGCAAGCCGCACCTTCTGCCCCCCAGCCGGCAGCAGCGCCGCCAACGCAGCCCATGCCGGCGCCTGTCCAGCCCAGCCCGGCGCCCAGCCAGCCCGTGCTGGGCGCGCCGCCCCAGGCGCCAGCCTCCGTCCCCGCCCTCGCACAGCCGGCCAGCCGGCCTGCATCGGCCAGCCCGGCGGTCGAGTTGAGCAACACGCCCAACCCCGGCGTGACGCTCAAGTTCGACAACGCCGACCTGTACGACGTGATCCAGGTCATCCTGGGCGAGATCCTGAAGCTGGACTACATCATCGACCCCTCGGTGCAGGGTCGCATCACGCTCAAGAGCACCGGCGCCATCAGCATGGCCGACATCTTCAGCACGCTGGAGACGGCGCTGGCCACCAGCAACATCTCCATCGTGCGCCAGGGCAAGCTGTACAAGGTGGTGCGCGACGCCAACGCCTCGCGCGACGCCGTGGGCAAGGACGGCGTGGGGCCGGCATCGGTGGTCATGCAGATCATCCCGCTCAAATTCGTGCAGGCCAGCCAGATGGTCAACACGCTGCGCAACTTCGTCGGCCCGCAGGCGGCCATCACCAACGACCCGGCCAACCGGCATCTGATCGTGGTCGATCGCGCCGCCAACGTCGAGAAAATCATCGACATGGCGCGCACGCTGGACACGGACTATTTCAGCCAGGTCAACATCCGCCTGGTGCCGCTGCAGTATGGCGAGGCTGCCGAGCTGGCCAAGGAGCTGGATGCGCTGTTCAAGACCTCGGGCCTGTTCAACTGGACGGGCACCGACGCCGCCAAGGCCTTCTTCCTGCCGGTGACGCGCATGAACGCCCTGCTGGTGGCGACCAGCAACGACCGCGTCATGCAGGCCGCCGAGCAGTGGATCCGCACGCTGGATGCCGAACCCAAGGACGGCCTGGGCGCCTATGTCCACGTCTATCCGGTGGTCAACAGCAACGCCGCGCACCTGGCCAACCTGATCACGCAGATCTTCGGCGGCGCAGCCGCGCCAGCGCAGAACAACCAGGGCGCTGCAGGCCTTCCCTCGGCCAACAGCTCGGCCTTTGCCGGCAGCGCAGGTGGCGCGGGGGGCAGCACGGGCGCTGCCGGCGCCTCGGGCCTGGGCGGCGCGGCGGGAGGCAGCGGGCTGCAGGCCGCCGGCGCCTCGCGCACCATCGAGCGCGGCAACGTGCCCAGCCAGGCCGGCCAGCAGGGCGCGGGCAGAGGTCTGGCCGGCTCGGTGCAGGTCATTGCCGATGAGGTCACCAACACCCTGGTGGTGCGCGCCTCGGCACAGGACTACCAGCAGATCCGCAAGGTGCTGGAGCGCCTGGACAGCAGCCCGCGCCAGGTGCTGGTGCAGGTCATGGTGGCCGAGGTGGCACTCAACGACACGCTGCAGTACGGCGTCGAGTGGTGGCTCAAGTCCGCCCTGAGCCACGGCGGCAAGAGCTGGCCGGGCTTCATCGGCATGGATGGCGCCATCAAGCCCAATATCAGCGCCAGCGCCACCGACAGCACCGCCGGTGCGGTGCTGGGCACGACGCCGGCGGTCACCGGCGCTGGCTCCGGGCTGAACTACGCCGTGTTCGGCAGCGCCGGGCAGGTCATCGGGATGCTGAACCTGCTGGGCCAGGACACGGATGTGAACGTGCTGTCCACACCGCACGTGCTGGCCAGCGATGGCAAGGTGGCCAAGGTGGAGGTCGGCAACGAGGTGCCCGTCATCACCCAGACGCTGTCCACGCCCACGGCCACTTCCGGATTGACTACGGGCAGCGGGTTTTCCACCTCCAACTCGGTGCAGTACCGGCCTACCGGCATCTTGCTGGAGGTCAAGCCCAGCATCACTGCCTCCGGCCAGGTCACATTGAGCATCTCGCAGGAGGTCAGCAACGTCGGCAACAACATCGCTGCCGGCGGCACCGAATACCCCAGCTTCCAAAAGCGCAAGGTCACCACCGACGCCACCGTCGAGAACGGCCGCACCATCATGCTGGCCGGCCTGATCGAGGATCGCAACAACGACTCGGTCACCGGCGTGCCCGGCCTCAAGGACGTGCCGGTCTTTGGCGCACTGTTCGGCACCACGCGCAAGGTACGCAACAAGACCGAACTGCTGATCACCATCACGCCCTACATCGTGAGCAGCCGCGAGGAAAGCGAGCGCCTGGCCGAAACCTTCCAGGGCAGCCTGCGCCAGTTGCAGGGCCTGCTGCAGAAAAACAGCCCGCCCGACCTGCGCGAGGAAGCCGGCTTCACCCCGCCACCGCCCGCGCCGGCGCGCCCCCGGCCAGCGCCGCCGCAGCCGTCCTATCAGCAGCCGTACAAGGACATGCTGCCGCAGTGAGCGCTGCAGCCGGTGCTGCAGCGCCCAGCCGGGGCGCTCACCACAGCAGCAGCCGGCTCAGGCCATCGAGCAGCGGCCCGCCGTAGTAGCTACGCCAGCCCGCCACACGCCGCCGCAGCGGGCGCTCGCGCCAAGCGAGGTAGTCGGCCACCCAGGCACTGTCCTGGCGACGCTCATCCAGGCGCTGGCGCAGGGCAATGGCCTGCACCAGCGTCCCGCGCCCCAGCGCGCGCACCCGGCGCAGCACGGCGGGGCCTTCGCCCAGCAGGCGCAGCAGGCGCTGGTGCAGGCTGCGGCCCTTGGCGCCCAGCTGGTTGGCGCCGTGCTGGCGGTACAGCACCAGCGCCTGATCGACGAACTGCCGCCCACCGCCGGCAGCCAGCAGCGCACACCACCAATCGTGCATCAGCGCCGATCCGGGCAGCGGCAGGGCCGCCTGCAGCAGCGCGCGGTTGACCAGCATGGCGCAGCCGGTGACCTGGTTGATGCTCAGCAGCCCCACGTCGCTGCCCGGCACCGGCAGCAGGCGCTGGTGGCGCACGAAGGACGGGTGTATCGGCTCCAGCCCCGGCCCGACCACGGCCAGGTCGCAATGCACCAGGGCCGCAGCCGCCGCACCCCGGCGCTGCTCCAGCTCCTGCAGCGCCGCCAGCAAGGTAGCCAGCTTGGGCGGCAGCCAGACATCGTCCTGGTCGCAAAACGCCGCATAGCGGGCCACGCCATCGTCCAGGCTGGACTGCATCAGAAACTCGAAATTGCGCGCCACGCCCCGGCCCGGCGCCGGGTTGTCCAGCAGCACCATGCGTCCGTCAAAGCGCGGCAGCCACTGCTGCAGCAGCGCCTGCGTGCCGTCGCTGGAACCGTCGTCGCTGACCAGCAGGCGAAAGCGCTGGTGCGACTGTTCCAGCAGCGATTGCAGTTGCCCGGGCAGGTGGCGCACGCCGTTGTAGGTCGCCAGCAGCACATCAACCACGACGGGGCCGGCGGGCCTGTCCACGCTGCCGGTCATGCGCGCACCTGCTGCCGACCGGCCCGGCACTGCTCCAGGGCCAGCGCCTCGTAGCGGTCGGCGATCTGCTCCCAGGTGTAGTGCCGGGCAATGATCTGGCGCGCCCGCGCAGCGCGGGCGCGGCGCTGGGCCGGCGGTGTGGCCGCCCAGGCGGCCAGCGCAGCTGCCAGCGCGGCAGGATCGGCAAAGTAGTCCGCCGCATCGCGCGCCACTTCGCGGTTGAAGGGGTTGTCGTGGGCGATGACCCAGTTGCCGCAGGCCAGCGCCTCCAGCAGCGACGGGTTGGTGCCGCCCACCGAATGCCCGTGCAGATGGCAGGCGGCGTGCAGGCGCAGGCTTTGCAGCTGCGCCGGCTCATAGACCCCGCCGATGAAGCGCACCCGGGGCCGGCCAGCGCCAGCAGGCGGCGCTGGTAGTCGCTGCCATCGGCACGCACCTGGCCGACCACCACCAGCGGCAGGGCAGCGGGCTGCAGCAGGCAGCCTTCGATGATCTCCAGCACATGGTTTTCCGGCTCGGGCCGGGCCACGGCCAGCAGATAACCGCCCGGCTCCAGCCCCCACTGCGCCAGCCGCGCCGGGTCGGCCTGCCCGACCGGCTCGGCGCCGTAGGCGATGAAGCTGCACGGCGCGCCGCGCGGGTAGCGCTCCTGCATACGCGCGGCAATGGCCTGGGCGTCGGCAATCAGGCGCGTGGCCGTGCGCGGGGCCAGCCACTCCATGCAGCGCAGGTACAGGCGCGCCGGTGCGCTCCACTTGCTGCGCGCCCACTCCAGGCCATCGACGTTGATCCAGACCGGCGTGCCCAGCGCACGCGGCAGCCAGCACGCCCAGGCCGCGCCATAGCCCAGCATATAGACCAGGTCGTGGCCCCGGCGCGCGTCCCACAGGCAGGCGCTGTCGTACGCCAGAGTCGAGGCCGGCCCCCAGTGCGGTCGGCGGCGCTCGCGCACGCGCACGCCCTGGTGGCAGCGGTCGGGGCCGGGCGCGCGCCCTTCGGCCTCGGCATAGACGGTGACCTGGTGGCCACGCGCTGCCAGCCGCACGGCCAGCTGCTCGGCAAAGGTTTCAAAGCCGCCGTAGCC
The DNA here is from genome assembly GCF_017811175.1 of Melaminivora jejuensis. Lineage (NCBI taxonomy): Bacteria > Pseudomonadati > Pseudomonadota > Betaproteobacteria > Burkholderiales > Comamonadaceae > Melaminivora > Melaminivora jejuensis. Next base: position 3,489,128 of record NZ_JACWIJ010000002.1, on the reverse strand, counting down.
CGCCGGGATGCCGCGCGTGCCCAGGATGGCGATGCGCAATCTGGCCGTGGGCGTCCCCGGAGCCGGCACGGTGCCGGCTGCGCTCAAAGATCGGCCTCGGCCAGCAGCCGGCCCACCTGATCCTTGGCCGACAACTGCACCGCCACGCCGGCATCGGGCCAGCAGATAGCCAGCTGCGGGTCGTTCCAGGCGATGCAGCGCTCGTGCTCGGGCGCGTAGTAGTCGGTGGTCTTGTAGAGGAAATCCGCGCTGTCCGACAGCACCACGAAGCCATGCGCAAAGCCCGGTGGCACCCACAGCTGGTGCTGGTTGTCCTCGGACAGCTCGGCGCCCACCCACTGGCCGAAGGTGGGCGAGCCACGGCGGATGTCCACCGCCACGTCCCACACGCGCCCGCGCGCCACGCGCACCAGCTTGCCCTGGGGCTGTTGCAGCTGGTAGTGCAGGCCGCGCAGCACGCCCCGGCTGCTGCGGCTGTGGTTGTCCTGCACGAACTGATGGTGCGTGCCAGTGGCCTCGTCGAAGGCGCGCTGGTTGAAGCTCTCGAAGAAGAAGCCGCGCGCGTCGCCAAAGACCTTGGGCTCGATCAGCACGACTTCGGGAATCGCCAGTCGGGTGGCTTTCATGTCAATAGACCTTTTCTTTCAAAAGCCGCTGCAGGTACTGGCCGTAGCCGTTCTTGGCCAACGGCTGGGCCAGGCGCGCGAGCTGCTCGGCGCCAATCCAGCCGGCGCGCCAGGCAACCTCCTCGGGGCAGGCGATCTTCAGGCCCTGGCGCTGCTCCAGCGTGGCGATGAACTGGCCGGCGTCCAGCAGGCTGTCGTGCGTGCCGGTGTCCAGCCAGGCATAGCCCCGGCCCATGATCTCCACGCTCAAGCGCCCTTCCTCCAGATAGCGGCGGTTCAGGTCGGTGATCTCCAGCTCGCCGCGCGGCGAGGGCTGCAGCGCACGCGCGTAGTCCACCACCTGCGCGTCGTAGAAGTACAGGCCGGTGACGGCATAGCTGCTCTTCGGAACTGCCGGCTTTTCCTCCAGGCTCAAGACCTTGCCGCCCTCGTCGAACTCGGCCACGCCGTAGCGCTCCGGGTCGTGGACGTGGTAGGCAAAGACGCTGGCGCCGCCGGTGCGCGCGTCGGCGCTCTCCAGCAGCTCCTGGAAGTCGTGGCCGTAGAAGATGTTGTCGCCCAGCACCAGGGCGCTGGCGCTGCCCGCGAGGAACTGTGCGCCGATGATGAAGGCCTGCGCCAGGCCGTCCGGGCTGGGCTGCACGGCGTACTGCAGCGACAGGCCCCACTGGCTGCCGTCGCCCAGCAACTGCTCAAAGCGCGGCGTGTCCTGCGGCGTGCTGATGATCAGGATCTCGCGGATGCCAGCCAGCATCAGCGTGGACAGCGGGTAGTAGATCATCGGCTTGTCATACACCGGCAGCAGCTGCTTGCTGATGGCCAGCGTCGCCGGGTGCAGCCGCGTGCCGGAGCCGCCGGCCAGGATGATGCCTTTGCGTGGGGTGGTCATAGGGGTTAGGGTCGGTGTCAGAGGATTTCCGCCAGCATCCGCGCCACGCCCTGCTGCCAGGGCGGCAGCGTCAGGCCGAAGGTGCGCTGCAGCTTTTGCGTGTCCAGGCGCGAGTTGTGCGGGCGCCGCGCCGGCGTGGGGAAGCTGCTGGTGGGCACGGGAGCGACTTCTTGCACTGCAAAATTGATAGCTGGAGACGCTTGCCTGGCTTGGTCAAACACGTATTTTGCATAGGAATGCCAGGTCGCCTCACCACCGGCCACGCAGTGGTACAGGCCGCCGTCCTGGGGCCTGGCCTGCAGATGCCGGATGGCGTGTGCCGTGACGTCGGCCAGCAAGTCGGCGCCGGTGGGCGCGCCCCACTGGTCGTCGATCACGGTGAGGCGCTCGCGCTCTGCGCCCAGGCGCAGCATGGTCTTGGCGAAGTTGCCGCCGCGCGCGGCATAGACCCAGCTGGTGCGCAGGATCAGGTGCTGGCAGCCCGATTGGCGGATCAGCTGCTCGCCCTCCAGCTTGGTCGCGCCATAGACGGACAGGGGCGCGGGCGCGTCGTCCTCGCGCCAGGGCGTGCTGCCGCTGCCGTCGAAGACGTAGTCAGTGCTGTAGTGGATCAGCCAGGCTTTCAATCGCGCGGCCTCCTCGGCCAGCACGCCGGGCGTGCTGGCGTTGAGCAGCCGGGCCAGCTCCGGCTCGCCCTCGGCCTTGTCCACGGCGGTATGGGCGGCGGCATTGACGATCACCTGAGGGCGCAGCGCGCGCACCGTCTCGGCCACGCCCTGCGGGTTGGCGAAATCGCCGCAGTGCGTGCGGCTGTCATGATCCAGGGCGGTGACGCGGCCCAGCACGGCCAGGCTGCGCTGCAGCTCCCAGCCGACCTGGCCGCCGCAGCCCAGAAGCAGGATATTCATGGTGGCTGCCCTTCGCTTCAGGCCGTGGCGTACTGCTTTTGCACCCACTCGCGGTAGGCGCCGGACTGCACCTGCGCCACCCACTCGGGGTGCTCCAGGTACCACTGCACGGTCTTGCGGATGCCCGTCTCGAAGGTCTCGGCGGGCGTCCAGCCCAGTTCGCGCTCGATCTTGCGCGCGTCGATGGCGTAGCGCCGATCGTGCCCCGGGCGGTCGGTCACGTGGGTGATCTGGCTGGCGTAGCTGGCGCCATCGGCGCGCGGGCGCAGCTCGTCGAGCAGGCCGCAGATCAGGCGCACGATGTCGAGGTTGGCCTTTTCGTTCCAGCCGCCGACGTTGTAGGTCTGGCCCGGCTGGCCGGCTTCGAGCACGCGGCGGATGGCGCTGCAGTGGTCGCGCACGTACAGCCAGTCGCGGATCTGCTGGCCGTCACCGTAGATGGGCAGCGCCTTGCCGGCCAGGGCGTTGACGATGACCAGCGGGATGAGCTTTTCCGGAAAGTGGTACGGGCCGTAGTTGTTGCTGCAGTTGGTGGTCAGCACCGGCAGGCCGTAGGTGTGCGCCCAGGCGCGCACCAGGTGGTCGCTGGCCGCCTTGCTGGCCGAGTACGGGCTGTTGGGCTCGTAGTTGTGCTCCTCGGTGAAAGCCGGCGCCTGCGGCTCCAGCGTGCCATAGACCTCGTCGGTGGACACGTGCAGGAAGCGGAATGCTCCTTTTTCCGTAGCTGGCAGCGCGCTCCAGTATTGGCGTACAGCCTCCAAAAGCCTGAAAGTGCCGACTACGTTGGTCTGGATGAAGTCCTCCGGGCCGTGGATGGAGCGATCCACGTGGCTCTCGGCGGCGAAGTTCAGCACCGCACGCGGCCGGTAGCGGGCCAGCAGCGCATCCAAGAGCTGTCGGTCGCCGATGTCGCCCTGCACAAAGACGTGGCGCGCGTCGCCGGCCAGGCTGTCCAGGTTGTGGACGTTGCCGGCGTAGGTCAGCTTGTCCAGGTTAAGCACCGGCTCGTCGTGGTGTGCCAGCCAGTCGAGCACGAAATTGGCGCCGATGAAGCCGGCGCCGCCAGTGACCAAAATCATGGGTGGGAATCTCGTTTGCAGCAGGCCCGGCGTGCCCGGGCAAAGCCGGCGATTATCCCATTGCCCCGCACCGGGGCCGGTTTTTGCCCCGGCTCAGCCCGGCGCCGGCCCGAAGCGGCGCAGCGCCATCTCCAGCAGGCCATCAAAGATCAGGTTGTCCACCAGCTCGAAGGGCCGGGTCATGCTGGGCGCCATCTTCCAGCCCGCGCCGCCGGTCATCATGCACACCGGCTCCTGGCCGCAGTGGCGCAGCAGGTGCTGGTACATGCACTCCACGGCGCCGGCGATGGCGTAGGTGCCGCCGCTGGTCAGCGCATCGCTGGTGTTGGTCGGAAAGGGGCAGACCTCGCCGGTGGGCACGTGCAGGCCGGCAGTGCCCGATTCGAGCGCGCGCAGCATGATTCCGTGGCCGGGCAGGATCAGCCCGCCCAGGAAGCGCCCGTTGGCATCGAGCGCCTCCACCGTCACCGCCGTGCCGACCATGACCAGCAGCAGCGGGCGCGCCGGCCCCTGCGCCAGCAGGCGATGGCGCGCGCCGATCATGGCCACCCAGCGGTCGGCGCCCAGGCGCATGGGGTGGTCGTAGCCGTTGACCACGCCGGCCTCCTCGGGCTGGGGCACGACCCAATGCGGCACCACATCCCACAGCTCCATTTGCTCGGCCACGCGGCGCTTGACGGCGTCGCCGGCCACCACGCAGCCCAGCATGTGGGTGGGCGCCGGCAGCTGCGTCCAGGCACCCTCGCCCAGGCGCTCGATGTGCTCCAGGAACTCCACGCCGTGTGCCAGCGGCAGGGCGCCGGGGCGCGCAGCCTCGTACAAAGCCCACTTCAGGCGCGTGTTGCCTACGTCTATGGCCAAAAAAGTCATGGGGGCGGATTATCCAAAAAACCGACGCCTGCAACTTTTGTCAACGATGGTGAGGCAAGCCCCCGTCCGACAGCGCAGCAGGGACGGCAGAGGCTACAGTTGCCGGGCATTTGTTTCTTTTCGTGTATTGCAACCACAAGGAGTCCGATCATGGGTCTGTTCAGTTTCGTCAAGGAAGCCGGAGAAAAGCTGTTCGGCGGCAGCCAGGCACACGCCGCGCCAGCGCCCGCCCCTGCCGCACCGGCTGCTGCCCCGGCAGCGCCTTCGCAGGATGAACTCAACGCCCGCGCCGGCAAGGCCATCGAGGCCTATGTCGCCTCGCAGAATCTGGGCGTGAGCGACGTCAAGGTGCAGTTCCACGGCCCCGAGGGCAAGGTCACCGTGACCGGCACCGCCCCGACCCAGGCGGTCAAGGAAAAGGTCACGCTGTGCTGCGGCAACGTGGCCAGCGTGACCAGCGTGGACAACCAGATGGGCGTCGCCAACCCCGAGCCGGAAGCGCAATACCACGACGTGGTGCGCGGCGACACGCTCAGCGCCATCGCCAAGAAGTTCTACGGCGACGCCAACAAGTACCCGGTCATCTTCGAGGCCAACAAGCCCATGCTGACGCACCCGGACAAGATCTACCCGGGCCAGAAGCTGCGCATCCCGCCGCTGGCCAAGTAAGCCCGCCTGCCGAGCCGCGAGGCCCAAAAAAGCCGGCGCCCATCACGGGCGCCGGCTTTTTTGTCAGGGCGCCAGCACATGCACCAGCCGGAAGCTGCCCTGCTGCACCACCTGCTCTAGGTCTGCGCCATAGCCGACGAACAGCGCCGTGCCGCCCAGGCCGGCGCCGGCATGGCTCCAGTGCTCGAAGATGGGCACCTGCAGCACCTGGCCGGCCTGCAGCGGGGCATAGGCCTGGATGCCGGCGCTGGCGTGCAGCCACTGGCCCTGGTGCAGGGTGAACAGTTCATTGGTCGGCAGGACGGCCACGACGTAGGCGTTGAGCGGCGCACCCGTGCTGCCGGCGGGGGCCGTGATGGCGGCATGCACCGTCAGGTCGTGCGCGTCGCCCTGCACGCTGCTGGCGATGGCGTCCGCCGGCAGGCCGGCGCCGGGCAGGGCGTGCCAGGCGCGGGCGACGTCCAGGATGCCGTAGCCCCAGGCAACGTCGGCGCCCGCCGGGTTGGCCACCGCCGGGTCGTAGGCCGGCAAGTTGGCCGGGCTGTAGGCGCTGCGCTGCACATTGCCCAGCAGCAGCCGGCGCACGGCCGCCGGGTCGAGCGTGCGGTCTTTCTGCAGCAGCAGCGCCACGGCGCCGGTGACGTGCGGCGTGGCCATGCTGGTGCCCGCATAGGCCACGTGCTGGCCGTCGGCCTCCACGCCCGGGCCGGTGTGGCCCCCTCGGCGTCGTGGCCCAGGGCGGCGATGATCATGGCGCCGGGCGCCAGGATTTCCGGCTTGGCCACCATCGGGCACCTGGCGGGCACGCTGCAGGCACGGCGCGGGCCACGGCTGGAGAAGTTGACCACCTCGCCGATGGCGCCCAGGTCGGTGCGCGCGCCCTGGTAGCCGTTCAGGCCCTGCCACTGCTGGCGCGTGACGTAGGCGCCCACGCAGATCGTCCCGGTGGCCGAGCAGGTGTCGGTCAGGATCTGCCGGGTCTCGGCGCTCGTGTGGTCGGTGAAATAGGCGTCGCTGCCGTCCTCGGCGCCGATCAGGCTCACGGTGCCGCTGCCCTGCTCGGAGCGCACCTCGATCGTCCAGTCCCCATCGGGGCGCTGGCCGAGCTGGCCGTCCTCCAGCCAGATCTGCACCTGCCGGTCGCCGTTGAGCGGGCTGGCATCGTTGTTGGTGATGCCCACGGTGCCGCAGGGTGTGCGCACCTCGTAGTCGTCCGTGCCTGCGCCCACCCAGGCCGTGGTGCAGCGGCCCTGGCTGACGCGCACCGACCAGCGGTGCGTGCCCGGATACCACATCTCCAGCTGCTGCTCGTCGCCGGACGGGTTGCGGTAGCCGATGCGCACCGTCTGGCCCTGCCTCAGTTCGGCCTCGGCGCGAATCGGCACATCGCCCTCGTTGCCGGCGGCGGCGGTGATGATGAGGCCCGGGCCGACGGCGTTGGTCAGCGCGGTTTCGTAGTTGGACGTGCCGTCGCGGCTGCCGTAGTAGCTGCCCAGCGACAGGTTGACCACCGCCGGCTGGCCCAGCGCCTGGGCGCGCGCCTTGACGTAGCGCACGCCATCGATGACCGAGTTGCTGGCCGACACATCGTCGCCGATAGCGTTGGCCACGATGATGTCGGCGCGCGGCGCCATGCCGACGTGGCGAAACGCCGCCAGGCCGTTGCCCGTGGCCTGGCCGTTGCCGGCGGCGGTGCTGCCCACGTGCGTGCCGTGGTTGCCGCTCGATGGCTGGGTGCAATCGCGCGAGGACGGGCCGGCGGCAATGGCGCGGTTGAGCTGCGCCACTGTGCATTCGTTGCCGTAGCGAAAGCCTGCCGGCGGCGTGCCGGCGATGCCCTCGCGCATGTCCCACAGGCCCAGCAGGCGCGTCGTGCCATCGGCATTGAGGAAATCGGCGTGGCGAAAGTCCAGCCCGTCATCGACGATGCCGACGATCACGCCCTGGCCGGTGGCGCCCGTCCACTGCATGGGCGCGCCGCTGCGCAGTTGCGTGGCGCCAGTGGCCGGCACGCTGAGCGACAGCCGCTTGGGCAGGCGGCGCGAGGCCTCGACGAACTCCACGCCCTCGACCTGCGTGAGCTGGCGCAGCTTGCTGCGCGGCACCTGGGCGGTGACGATGTTGCCGCTGGTAGCGCCCAGCTTGACGCCCAGCGCCTGCAGGGCGGCAAAGGGCGTGCCGGAAAAGCGGATGGTCACCGGCACCAGATCGGCCTGCGCCTCCTGGCTGTTGCGCGCCAGTTGCCGCGCTGCCACGGTGCTGCGCTTGCTCGCCAGCATGGACAGCGTGGCGTCCATGCCGGGGGCGGCCTGTGCCGGCAGGCCGGCGCCAGCCAGGCAGGCACCCACCAGGGGAGCCAGCCACAGCCGGGGAGAAATCGGGGAGATCATGAAGGGGCTCCTGAAAGGGCAAGGGCCGGCCTGAATGCCGGTTGGGCGCACATCCTGTAGCAAGCTGCAAGCGCTGGCAAGCGTTTGTTCTCACCCGGGGGCTGCGTGTCGAGCGCGCCCTCAGCCCTGCTGCCAGGGCAGGCCGCGCAAGCGCCAGCCGCCGCGCCGCCCGCGCTGGCCGCGCGCGTCGCGCTCGCCCTCGAAGCCCTCCAGGATGTTGTAGGCCTGCACGCCCAGCTCGGCGGCGCAGCGCGCTGCCGCCACCGAGCGCACGCCGCTCCTGCACAGCAGCAGCACCGGCACGCCCGCCGGCACGGCCTCGCGCAGCTGCTCGCCAAAGCTGGCGTTGAGCGCCATGCCCGGCCACTGCTTCCAGGCCACGGCCAGCGCGCCGGGCACGCTGCCGACCCATTCGCGCTCAGCGTCGGTGCGCACATCGACCAGCACGGCGCGGCCCTCCTGCGCCCAGCGCCAGGCCAGCTCGGGGCTGATGTCGCCGGCGTAGCCCGGGGCGGGCACGGGCTGCCCGGGCAGGGTGGCCAGTCCAGCGGGTTGATAGGGCTGGGGCTGGGGCTGGGGCTGGGAAGTCATGGCGGCTCTCCTGGTGTCTCGTCTGTGGGCTGTGCTGCACTGTCTCCGTCCGTGGCCGCTCAGCTCACGTCCACGGCGGTGTGGGTTCGTCGCGCAGGCGTCGGCGCAGCTGCGGCCAATCGGGCAGGGCGGCCTCGACCGTGCTCCAAAAACGCGGGCTGTGATCCATGACGCGCAGGTGCGCCAGCTCATGCACCACCACGTAGTCGATGACCTCGGGGGAGAAATGCATCAGCCGCCAGTTCAGCCGGATGGAGCCATCGGCGCGCGCACTGCCCCAGCGCGAGCGCGCGCCCGACAGCGCCAGCCGCGTCCAACGCACCTGCAGCCGGGGCGCGAAATGATCCAGGCGCTGCGTGAAATGCGCGTGCGCCTGACGCAGCAGCCAGGCCTGCACGGCATCGCGCACCTGGCCGGCCTGGGCGCTGCGCGCCAGCGGCACATGCAGCACGCCAGCCACCAGCAGCGGTGCGCCCCCTGTGGCCAGGTGGTGCTCCGGATCGAAGCGCACGGCCAGCGGCGCGCCCAGGTAGGGCAGCACCGCGCCGTCGCCCCAGGCGATGCGCGTGCTGTGCTGGCGCTGCGCCCAGGCCTGCTGCTCGGCCAGCTTGCGCACAATCCAGCCGGCCTTGGCCTGCAGGGCGCCTTCGATGGCTGCAAGGCTGGCCGCGTGGGGCGCGCGCACCGCCAACCCATCCTCATCGACGCGAAAGCCGATGCTGCGCCGGCGCGCGCGGCGCAGCACATAGGCCACTTGCGCGCCCTCCAGGGCGATCTGGCGGTTGGCCTGCGGGTGGCGCAGCACGTTGGCCGGCGGCATGGCCAGGGGCGATGCGGGTACTGCTGGCGTTTGTCCTGGGGATGCCTGAATTTCTTTTTTGATAGCGTCCATCGCTTGCTGGGAGCCGCTTTCAGGCCGATTTGGCACAGAATCCGCAGGCAGGGGCGCAGCCGCCCACAGGGACAATTGCTGCCCCTGCTGCGTCCCGCCCTGCTGCGTCCCGCTCATGCGCGGTCAGCCTCCCCGGCATAGGCCTGCGGATCGAGGCGGCGCATCTCGGCCTCGATCCAGTCCTCGACCTGGCGCATCAGCTCGTCGTGCTTGCGCCCCGCCGTCGGGATGGGCGCACCGATGGAGACATGCACCACGCCCGGGCGCTTGACGAAGGCCTTGGGCGGCCAGACCGCCGCCGAGGCGACGGCCACCGGCACCACCGGCACGCCGGCGTCGATGGCCAGGCGCGTGCCGCTGCTCTTGTACTCGCCCCGCTGCCCGCGCGGGATGCGCGTGCCCTCGGGGAACATGATGACCCAGGTGCCCTGGGCCAGCAGCTTGCGCCCCTGCTGCAGCACGCGGGCAAAGGCGCGCGCGGGCTTGTCGCGGTCGATGTGGATCATGTCCAGGCTGCCGATCGACCAGCCGAAGAAGGGCACGCGCAGCAACTCCTTCTTGAACACGTAGGCCAGCGGGCGCGGCACGATGGCCGGCATCAAAAAGGTCTCGTAGGCCGACTGGTGCTTGACCAGCAGCACGGCGCCGCCGGGGTCTTGCACGGGCAAATTCTCCAGGCCGTGGATCTGCGGGCGGATGCCCAGCAGCCAGCGCGCGGCATCGACGGTCAGCGCCAGCCAGGCACGCGCCACGCGGTAGGCGGCGCTGGAGCGGCCCGTCGCCCACTTGGCCAGCAGCACGCCCAGGGTGTAGGGGATGACGGTCACGATCATGACCAGCAGATGCAGGATGGAACGAAGCAGAGCCATGAGCGACAGGAATTTGGAGTGTTTTCAGCCGCAAACCGTTATGGGACAAGCGGTAGCAGCTATCAATTTCATAAGGCCATCAGCATCAGGCAGCCGCCTGCACTGCCCGCCCCTCGGGCGGCGGCGCCGGCTGCGTCAGGTGCTGGACGGCGGCGGCCAGGCTGGCATGTACGCGCACCCCGGCAGGCCAGTCGGGCGGTAGCGGCTGGGTGGCAGCTTGGGCGCCAGCGGCAGCGCAGACCAGGTGCAACTGGGCGCCGGCCAGCGCCGCGCCGGCCTGCAGGTGCGCGCGGCAGCAGCCGATGACGGCGATGGCGCTGCCCTCGATGCCGTAGCGCTCGCGGATCTGCAGCAGCAGGCCGGGCGCAGGCTTGCGGCAGGCGCAGTCCTCGCCCTCGGCGTGCGGGCAATAGAACACGGCGTCGATGCGCCCGCCCAAGGCGGCCAGCTCGCGGTACATCCGCGCGTGGATGGCCACCAGGGTCTGGGCGTCGAACAGGCCGCCGCCCAACCCCGGCTGGTTGGTCGCCAGCACCACCTGCCAGCCGGCCTGGTTGAGCTGCGCCACCGCCTCCAGCGCCCCCGGCAGGGGCTGCCAGTCGGCGGGCGAGGCGATGAAGCCCTCGCCCGGGGCGTTGAGCAGGCCGTCGCGATCCAGGATGGCAAGTTTCATGGGCGCGGATTATCGGGGGAGGTGGCAGAAGCGGCAGGCCCGGCATCCGGCCAGCCGGTGACGTAGCGCCCCCACCAGCGCCCGCGCGCCCAGTGCAGCGCCAGCGGCTGGCCGGCCGTCAGGGCGGCGGCGCCGGGATGGCCGACCAGGGCCTGCTGCGGCGCCTCGCCGGGCAGTTGCAGCACCAGCAGCGTGCCGCCGGGGCCGCGCGCCGAGGGCGGCACGGCGCGGCTGCCCAGCACCTGCGCGGCCAGCGCCTGGGGCTGGGCCTGCAGGCCGCGCAGATTCAGGAAGTGCAGCAACTGTCCGGCGCAGGCCGCCAGCGCCACGGCCAGCCACAGCCCGGCCAGCCAGCGCCACAGCACGCGCGCGCCGTGGCGCCGGCGCAGCCACCAGGCGGCCAGGATCAGCAGGGCCAGTGCGCCCAACGTCCAGCCGGCAGCGGGCAGCCAGCCCAGCGGGTCTTGCGTGCCAACGAAGGGCGCCAGCGGCCAGGCGGGCGCGGCATCCGTTCGGTCATCGAGCCACTGCAAGACCCAGCGCAGCCCGACTACGGCGGCCAGCGGCGCAAAGCCCAGCCACACGCCCAGGCCGGTACCGGGCGCAGGCGCTCCCGGGCCGGTGCTGCTGGAGCTGGTGCCGGAGCCGGGGTCGGGGCTCACACTGCCAGACGCGACAGGTCGGCCACCCGGTTCATGGCCTGGTGCAGGCGCTTGAGCAGGCCCTGGCGATTGAGACGCAGCGCCAGCTCGTCGGTGTTGACCATGACGTCGTCGAAGAAGGCATCGACCGGCGCGCGCAGCACGGCCAGGGTCTGCAGGCTGGCGGTGTAGTCGCCGCGCTCGAACTGCGCGTCCGCCTCGGGCACGAAGCGCGTGAGGGCGGCGTACAGGTCTTTTTCCGCCGGCTCGCGCAGCAATTCCTCGTTGACGTGCGGATCGACCGGGCCTTCGGCCTCGGCCTTTTTCAGGATGTTGCCCACGCGCTTGTTGGCCGCAGCCAAGGCCGGCGCCTGCTCCAGCGCGGCAAAGGCGCGCACGGCGTCGAGCTGCTGCGGCACCAGCGCCAGGCGCGCCGGGCGCAGGGCGATGACGGCCTCGACCTCCTGGGCGCTGTAGCCCTGCTCGCGCAGACTGCCGGCCAGGCGCTCGTAGATAAAGTCGGCCAGCGGCGCCACGGCCTGGGCGTCGATGAGTGCGCCAAAGGCCTGGGCGCCGGCGTCCAGCAGCGCCGGCAGGGCCAGGGGCATGTCCTTTTCGATCAACATGCGGATCACGCCCAGGGCGTGGCGGCGCAGCGCAAACGGGTCGCGGTCGCCCGTGGGCAGGTTGCCGATGCCGAACATGCCGACCAACGTCTCCAGCTTGTCGGCCAGCGCCACCACCAGGCCGACGTTGTGGCGCGGCAGCGCATCGCCGGCAAAGCGCGGCCTGTAGTGATCCTCGATGGCAAAGGCCACGTCGTCGGGCAGGCCGTCGTTGACGGCGTAGTAGGCGCCCATCACACCCTGCAGCTCGGGGAATTCGCCCACCATGTCGGTGACCAGGTCGGTCTTGGCCAGCAGCGCGGCGTTGTCCACGCAGGTCATCAAGTAGTCCTGCACCACCTCAGCGTCCTGCGTGCCGTCGATGTCGTGGCGCTCGGCCAGCGCCTCGAACAGCTGCGTGCCGATGGCCCGGGCAATGGCACGCACGCGCTCGGTGCGCTGCCCTTGAGTGCCCAGCTGGTTGTGATAGACCACCTTGTCCAAGAGCGGCACGCGCGAGACCAGGGTTTTCTTGCGATCCTGGTCGAAGAAGAACTTGGCGTCCGCCAGGCGCGGGCGCACCACGCGCTCATTGCCCTCGACCACGGCGCTGGGGTCTTGCGGCGAGATGTTGCTGACGATCAGGAAGCGATGCGTCAGCCGGCCCTCGGCGTCCAGCAGCGGGAAGTATTTCTGGTTGGCCTTCATGGTCAGGATCAGGCACTCCTGCGGCACGGCGAGAAATTCTTCCTCGAACGCGCACACCAGCACATTCGGGCGCTCGACCAGGGCGGTGACCTCGTCGAGCAGCGCCTCGTCCTCGATGGGCTGCACGCCGCCGCCGAGCTGCGCCGCCGCTGCCGCCAACTGGCGCGCGATCTCGGCGCGGCGCTCGGCAAAGCTGGCAATCACCGCGCCTTCATCCTGCAGCTGCTGGGCGTAGGTATCGGCGCTTTGCAGCAGCACCGGCTCGGTGCGGGCCTCGAAGCGGTGGCCGTGCGTTGCGCGCCCGGCTGTCAGGCCCAGCGCCTGCACATCGCCCACCACATCGCTGCCATGCAGCGCCACCAGGCCATGCGCCGGGCGCACGAAGTTCACGCTGCTCCAGCCGTCGGCCAGCTGGTAGCGCATGACCTTGGGGATGGGCAGCCGGGCGATGGCCTCGTCGAGCGCCTTTTGCAGGCCCGCCGCCAGCGCGCTGCCGCGCGCCGTGCTCTGGAGGTACAGCACCTCGGCCTTGCCGTCGGCCAGGCGCTGCAGGCCGGCCACGGCCTCGGGGCCGGCGCCCAGGACGGCGAGTTTCTTGAGCAGCGCCGGCGTGGGCTGGCCGTCCTTGAGGCCGACGGCCACGGGCATGAGCTTGTGCTGCACGGCGCGGTCGGGCGCGGCGGCCAGCACGCCGGTGATGTGCGCGGCCAGGCGGCGCGGCGAGGCATAGGCCGTCACCTGGGCGTCGGACGCGGCCAGACCCTGGGCGGCCAACTGGCTGTGCAGCACGCCGGCAAAGACATCGCCCAGCTTTTGCAACGCCTTCGGCGGGAGTTCTTCGACGAACAGTTCAACGAGCAGGTTGGCAGTGGTCATGATTCAGATTTGATAGCTGCTGGCGCTTGACTGGCAAGGGCTGGAGGCCGATTTTGCTGTTCTTGCTCTTGCCCCGCTGGGGGAAGGTGGGGATGGGGCTGGCTGGCTCTGGCGCACGGCATTGCGTGGCTGGCCGCGCTGGCCCCCGCCCCAGCCCTCCTGCAAGGGGGAGGGAGCAGAAAGGGGGTCAGGCGGCCTTTTTGTGTTGTTGCTGCTGCTCGGCGCGCGCCAACTCGGCCAGCACCTCGTCAGCGTGCGCACGCGGCGCCATCGGAAAACCCAGGCGCGCGCGGCTGTCCAGATAGGCCCGGGCCACGGCACGCGCCAGGTTGCGGATGCGGCCGATGTAGGCGGCACGCTCGGTCACGGAAATCGCCCCGCGCGCGTCCAGCAGGTTGAAGGTGTGCGCGGCCTTGAGCACCTGCTCGTAGGCCGGCAGGGCCAGCTGCTCGGCGATCAGGTGCTGGGCCTGCTTTTCGTGCGCGGCAAAGGCGGTGAACAGGAAGTCCGCGTCCGAGTGCTCGAAGTTGTATTTGGACTGCTCGACCTCGTTTTGGTGATAGACGTCGCCATAGGTCAGCCGGGTGCCGTCGGGCGCCTCAGTCCAGACCAGGTTGTAGACGTTGTCCACGCCCTGCAGGTACATGGCCAGGCGCTCCAGGCCGTAGGTGATCTCGCCCGTGGCCGGCTTGCAGTCGATGCCGCCGACTTGCTGGAAGTAGGTGAACTGCGTGACCTCCATGCCGTTGAGCCACACCTCCCAGCCCAGGCCCCAGGCGCCCAGCGTGGGGTTTTCCCAATCGTCCTCGACGAAGCGGATGTCGTTCTTCTTCAGGTCGAAGCCGAGTTCTTCCAGGCTGCCCAGGTACAGCTCCAGGATGTTGGCCGGCGCGGGCTTGAGCACGACCTGGTACTGGTAGTAGTGCTGCAGCCGATTGGGGTTGTCGCCATAGCGCCCGTCCTTGGGCCGGCGGCTGGGCTGGACGTAGGCGGCGCGCCACGGCTCGGGGCCGATGGCGCGCAGGAAGGTGGCGGTGTGCGAGGTGCCGGCGCCCACTTCCATGTCATAGGGCTGCAGCAGGGCGCAGCCGTGGGTGGCCCAGTAGGACTGCAGTTTCTGGATGATCTGTTGGAAGGTCAGCATGGCGGGAGAGCAGGCAAAAGAAAAGGCGCACGGCGGGGCGTGCGCGACAGGGGCATTTTAGGCCTGCCCCTCCACGCGGCTGCGCGGCAGCTCCAACGCCACATCCCTGAACGCTGCAAGTGCGGCCTCCAGGTGTTCGATGATTTCCTGCTGCAGCACGTCCGGCGGCGGCAGATCGTCCAGGTTGTCCAGGCTCTCGTCCTTGAGCCAGAAAATATCCAGGCTGGCCTTGTCGCGGGCCATCAGCTCGTCATAGCTGAAATAGCGCAACCGCTCGCTTTCCTGCCGCGCGTAGCGGTTGTCCGGCTGGTAGCAGGCGATGAAATCCTGCAAATCGGCTGATCTGAGCGGGCGCGTCTTGAGCGTGAAATGCTGGTTGGTACGCAGGTCGTAGAACCACACGCCCCGGGTATGCACCCGCCCATCCTTGGGCGCGTTGTCGAAAAACACCACGTTGGCCTTCACGCCCTGGGCGTAGAAGATACCCGTGGGCAGGCGCAGGATGGTGTGTACATCGCAGTTTTCCAGCAGCTTGCGGCGGATGCGCTCGCCTGCGCCGCCCTCGAACAGCACGTTGTCGGGCAGCACCACAGCGGCGCGACCGTCCACCTTGAGCATGCTCACGATGTGCTGCAGGAAGTTCAGCTGCTTGTTCGAGGTGGTTTCCCAGAAATCCTGGCGCTCGTAGGTCAGCGCGTCGCGGTCTTCCTCGCCCTCCTCGTTGGTGATGGTCATGCTGCTTTTCTTGCCGAATGGCGGGTTGGCCAGCACGTAGTCCACGCGCTGGCGCGGCTCGGCAATGAGGGCATCCGAGCGCTCGACCGCAGGCTCGCCGTCCAGCTCGCCGATGTTGTGCAGGAACAGGTTCATCAGGCACAGGCGGCGGGTGCCCGGCACGATCTCGTTGCCTTGGAACGTGGCGTTGCGCAAAAAGGCTTTCTGCGCCTTGTTCAGCGTGGTGCCCGGCCGCGTCAGCCAGTGGTAGGCGCCCAGAAAGAAGCCACCCGTGCCGCAGGCCGGATCGGCAATGGTCTTGCCCGGCTCGGGCCGCACACAGGCCACCATGGCATCGATCAGCACGCGCGGGGTGAAGTACTGGCCCGCGCCGCTCTTGGTGTCCTCGGCGTTCTTTTGCAGCAGCCCTTCGTACAGATCGCCCTTGGTGTCGGCGTCCAGGCTGATCCAGTCCTCGGCGTCGATCATCTGCACCAGACGGCTCAGCTTGGCCGGATCCTGGATCTTGTTCTGCGCCTTGAAGAAGATGGCACCCAACATGCCCGGCTCGCCACCCAGGCGGTGCAGCGTGGCCAGGTATTGCCGCTCCAGCGGCTCGCCGGTCATGGCGCGCAGGCTGGCCCAGTCATGGCCGGCGGGGATGCGCGTGTCGCGCTCGTAGGGCGGCTGGGCATATTCGTGCGCCAGCTTGAGGAACAGCAGATAGGTCAGTTGCTCCAGATAGTCGCCGTAGCCCACGCCGTCGTCGCGCAGGGTGTGGCAGAAATTCCAGACTTTCTGGACGAGGGTGGAGGTGTTCATGGACAAGTCAATCGATTTTCATAAAGACATGCATGCCGCATGTCCGATAGCAAGTTGCTGTCACACAAGGATTTTTAACTTCCATCAAGGACAAACCCGGCTCTGGACTCGCAGATATCACGGTCGGGGCGCCCGGTCCCCGGCCATATAGGCTTGCCGGGGGGCGCGGCTTGCGGCGTACGCCGTCAGCAAGGCGCCTGAAGCCACCATGGGGTTCAAGGTGCGGCGCAACAGATCATCAGGGTTGCGATCCAGAAGGCGAGCCAGCACATGCCTGCCCAGATAGCGCCCTGTACACAGGTTCTGAACCGTTGCTTGCAAATCCGCGGGCTGTGTGCGCCTGGACTCCCGAATGGGTGCTGCCATCACAAGCAACTCCTGCTGCAGTTCCGCAGGCACATCTGTCCAGTTGACATAAATCGCTACCTCCAGAGCTCCCGCCCCAAGCTCTGGAGGTATGGCGTCAAGCTCTGGAGGTTTCGACCCGAGCTCTGGAGGTATGGCGCGAAGCTCTGGAGGTATGACGGGCCCACGCATGGGAGCTGCCACATCCGCCTGATCGAAGGCTCCCGCGAGAACCCTGGGCTGCCACGGCAGGAAGTAAATCATTCCCCGCCCCACCCCTCAGGCACCAAATAGCCGTCGCGCACCAGTCCCCCCAGCATTTTGGTGAGGTCGGCCGGGTGCTCGGCGCAGATTTGCTTGAGCCGGTCATGGCAGACCTGCCCTTCTACTTGCGCCGTGATCAAGGCCAAGCGTGCGTTCTCGGGCAAACGCCTGAAACCCTCGCCCAGCCGCCCCTCCAATTCAGCCACGGCCTGTGGGGGCACCAGGCTGCTCATGCGCAGCTCCATGACCGTCTGCTCAAGCTGCGGCAACTCGTAGAGCACCGGACGGCGCCAATGCTGGCCTGCCCAGTTGGCATAAATCTTCGGCAGCCCCGACCCTGCATGGTCGCCATAGCCCACCAGCTGAAACATGGTTTGCAAGCGCCGATTGCGGCAATCGCTGTTGCCGCCATGAATTGCGATTTCCGGCGGAATGCGCATGCGTCCCGGATTGCGGAAACCGTACATGTCGGGCCGATTGACCACCAAGACCGACGCTCGCCCCGTGTAGTCGGCATGCATCAGCGTGTTGGCCAGCGCCTCGCGCAAGGCCTCGTGTACCGGCGTGTCCTCGATGCGCTGGCCATCCTGCAACTGGAACGGTACCTTTAGATCCGCCGTCAGCTTTTGATAGACGCGCCGGAAAAAATCATAGAGGTTGCCAGACCACGATCCATCGGGCACCAGCCGGTCGATCCAGCGCCTTTCCGTGCGCGCCTCGGGGTGCTCCTGATAGTCCACCATGTAGTGCGGCAGCGCATCCCGGATCACCTCGCCGCGCCCGAACATCAGCAGCCCTGCCAAGCGCAGGCCACTCACGCCTTCTTCGCGGTTCTTGCCAAATGCCCCGATGCGCTCCAGAAACTCGGGCACTGCCAGATCAGCCCATACGTGCCCCGGTCGAACCGCTGCGAAGCGGTTGCGGTACGCCGCCACCGTATCCATGTCCAGGTCGGAGAAATCGAAGCCCTTGAGCACCTTGTCGTCGCGCGACTCTTCCACCCGCTCGGCCAGCATTCGGCGCACAGCCTCGTCGTCGGCGCTGTAGTCGCCCTCGTAGCGGCGCAGCCAGGTGCCACCGAATGGATTGCTGCCCACATGCACCGGCTTTTGCTGCCGGGCGGCACGCGGCACGCGAATCTGGAGGATTTGCACGCCCGCCACATGGATTGGCTGCACATCCGCCTCGGTCAGCAGATTGGTGCTGACCTGCTTGCGGTTGTGCAGGTTGTCCCAAAGCGCCTTGCGCACACGCTCCACGTCCGCAATGCCGACGGCCCGAAAAGTGCCGTGCGGCTTCTCTTGCACCCCCAGCAAGATCACCCCGCCCTCGGTATTGGCCATGGCGCTGTAGCTGCGCCAGAAATCGTCGGGCAGTTCACCCCGGCCATCCCGCCCCTGCGCGGCTTTGCATTCCAGATCAGCGCCTTCGGTGATTGCCGGGAGCTCCCACAGGCTGGCTATCGATTCACTCATGCAGCCCCCATCTTCTTGCGCCCGCGCGGCTTGCGAGCCGGCCCCTGCGCCGCCCGCTCGGCGCGGATGCGCTCAAGCAACGCACTTGCTGGCTCGTCCGCCGGGTCTTGCGGCACGAGCTGGCCGGCGAAGGCGGCGCGCAGGATGTTTTGGCGTTGGGCGGTGGATTGTTTGAGTGCTGTCTCCGCTGCGCTCTGCATCGCCGCGACTTGCTCAAGCTGCTGCGCAAGCGCCTGTTGGATGTACTCCTGCTCCATAAGGCTCGGTATAGGGACTACTACCGTGACGATGTCTGACTGAGCAATTTTGTAAATACCCGCTGAAGTTCTGGCGCGACGCTCCAAGTGGCTTCGCACGAAATGAGAATCCCAGACAAGACCGACCCACGCAGGGCTGACCACTGACTCCACTACTCTTAACCGAATGATGGTGTCCGGATAGGCCACTTGCTCTTTAACAGATCGCACAAGTCCTGCGCGGCCCACCAAAGTGAGTGAACCATTGCCGCGCACGATCAACAGGTCGCCCTCACTGACTGCAAATGGCTCGGCTTCCTCTACCGACCAAGCGCCCTGCTTGTGTTCACGCAAATCCACTGAGCCATCTTTGATCGCGGTCAGCCGCAACACCTTTGCACCGCTCTCCGCAGTTGGCACGGATCGTCCATTAGCCAAATCATCTGGAGATAACTGATCCACGCTCGCCCACACCCACCCCTGCGGCAATTCCGGCAAGCCGCTGGTATCCGGCGCCGCCGGCTCGGGGTATTTCTTCTGCCAGCCGCTGGGCGGTGTCTTGCCTTGCTGCTCGAACTTGGCCAGTTGCCGGGCTTCCCAGCGGGTGCGGCGCTCGGCGAGGATGCGTTGCAGGAGTTGATGGCCATTTTCGGGCTCAGCCCTTGTGGATAAAGCGCGGGCAGCTCTCCATTTTGTAGTGAGTTCGCCCGTGACGGCGGCCTTCAGCAGCGACTGGCGGTAGCGTGCCAGCTTCTGCTGCGCGGCCTTGAGCTGGGCCACGCCGGCATCGAGGCTGGACAGCAGTTCTTCGAGTTTGGCGACGATGCGGGACTGTTGGGACGGCGTCTCAAAAGCAAATTCATAGGCTGCAATATCCCGCGGACGAACGGCTGGATATAGAGCACCTTGGACAGCCGCCGTCATGTCTTCAATGAAGTTCTGCGATTGAACCAGCGCGAATAAAAACTCGGGTTGAACCCAGCGTGAACGCAGGACATGGAAGCCGGTAGACGCTATTGCACCATCGAGATATGTCGGCACCAGCGCAACGGCATTCAGATTGGGCCGAGTCATGGATACAAGCACGTCACCCGATTTGAGGACTTGGCGTGCACGACAGGGGGCTTGCGCAAGCGTTATTGACTTTGCATCAACGATTTTTTTTGTTTCACGGTCGATGCTGCCGATGTCCACATAAACGAAATCGCCCACCGGGCCTGCCTGCTCAACTGGTTCGTCCGCGAGTTCTCCCAGCGTTGCAATACAACGTTTATCCAGCGTACTCACGCCACCAACTCCTCATTCATCTCATCCATCAACCTATCCAACTCCTTGCCAAACAAATTCCATACCTTTTGCAGCCCGCCCCGCGCCGCCATTTCGGCGTAATCGAAGTCCTCGCGGGCTATGGCGCAACTGCTGGCGATGTGCTCCTTCATCAGCCGCAGCCACTGCATCTGCTCGGGACTGAAGGCGGTGGCGCGCTGGGCGTTGTGGCGAAAGACCCAGTCCTGAAACCGCCTGTCCACCTGGTCGGCAAAGGGGCGCAGTTCGTCGTCCAGTCCCAGCGCAAAACGCACCAGCGACACCAGATCGGTGAGCTGGCGCTTGCGCTCGGCACCCTTGACTTGGCTGGCCTGCACGCGGGCATAGGCGCTCCACAGCCGTTCGGTGGTGAGCATGAGCGGCGGCTGCGCCAGATGCTCGTGCAGCTCCTCCAGCATCGCGAAAGTCAGCGCGCGGCGCTGGTACGGCTGGGCGTAGAAAAAACCCAAAGCGGCGATCTCGTCCCGATGCTGGCGCAGGTAAGCCGCAAAGCCCTGCACCGCTGCCTCGGCCTGCACCTGCGCCTGCTCGGAAAACCCGGCAAACGTGACCTGGTCGAGGTTGATGTGGTCGATGAGCTGTTCACGCTCGCGGCGGGCGTTCTCGATCTCGTCACGCAGCGCGGGCGCGTCGAAGGGCGCGCAGGCGGCGGCGACGCGGCTGGCGCGGGCGGCCTCCAGTTCTTCGGGCAACAGGGTGTCTTCGCTGCGCGTGATGCCCTGGGCCTGGGTGGTGGTCAACGCGGTCTGCACGATGGCATCCGGGTCGAGCGCGGCAATCAACGCCTTGCCCAGTTCGCCCACGGGCACGCCACCGCTGGCGCGGGCGATGCGCGCCTGGGCCTTGTCGTCAAGCTGCTTGGCCAAGCGCACCAGACGGTTGGCCAGCGACAGCACGGTGTCGTCGTCACGGTGGCCCAGGGCCACGCCTCGCAGCAAGTCCTTGAGCGCCACGCCGGGTTTTCTCTCCAGCG
This sequence comes from Melaminivora jejuensis, assembly GCF_017811175.1. Taxonomy (NCBI): domain Bacteria; kingdom Pseudomonadati; phylum Pseudomonadota; class Betaproteobacteria; order Burkholderiales; family Comamonadaceae; genus Melaminivora; species Melaminivora jejuensis. The sequence continues at coordinate 3,468,543 of NZ_JACWIJ010000002.1, read as the reverse complement.
GGCGGCTTTCGGTCTTGAGGCTTTTTTCCACGCCCACGGCGTCGATCAGCACGAAGCGGGCCTTAGCGCCATCGGCACTATTGCTCACTTTTTTAAGGCCGTCGGCATCGAGGCTGCGCACGCCCCGGCCTTTCATCTGCTCGTAGTAGCCGCGCGAGCGCACGTCGCGCATGAACAGCAGCACCTCCAGCGGTTTCACGTCGGTGCCGGTGGCGATCATGTCCACGGTGACAGCGATGCGCGGGTGGTAGTCGTTGCGAAAGCTGGCCAGCACGCCGTCGGCGTCCTTTTCGCTGTAGGTGACCTTGCGGCAAAAGGCGTTGCCCTGGCCATAGACCTCGCGCACCATCTGCACGATGTCGTCGGCGTGGCTGTCGGTCTTGGCGAAGATGAGGGTCTTGGGCGTTTCCTTGCGTGCGGGAAAGAGCTGCGCCTCCACGGCGGTTTTCATGGCCTGGATGACCTGGCGGATCTGGCTGGGGTTGACCACCGAACGGTCAAGCTCCTTGCCGCTGTAGGCTGTGTCTTCCTCGGTTTCGCCCCAGCGCTTCTTGCGCGTGGCGCGGTCGCGGTGATCGACCCACTCCTTTGCCTTCAGCTCGGCACCCTTTTGCGTGATTTCTGTGACGATCTCGAACACGTCATAGCCCACGTTCACGCCATCGGCCACCGATTGCTCGTAGGTGTATTCGGCGACGATGTTCTCATTGAAGAAACCGAAGGTGCGCTTGTCCGGCGTGGCCGTGAGGCCGATGAGGAAGGCATCAAAGTAGTCCAGCACCTGCTTCCACAGGTTGTAGATGCTGCGGTGGCACTCGTCGATGACGATGAAGTCGAAGGTCTCCACCGGCACGGCGGCGTTGTAGCGCACCAGCTTGTGCTGGCTGGCGCTTTGCTGAACTTCGTTGAGCGATGTGTCTTCCGCCGATTCGTCGATCGGCTCGCCCGCCAGGATGGAGTACATGCGCTGGATGGTGCTGATGCACACCTGCGCGTGCGGGTCGATGCTGCTGGAGGCCAGGCGCTGCACGTTGTACAGCTCGGTGAACTTGCGCGCGTCGTCCGGCGGCTGATACTGCATGAATTCCTGGTGTGCCTGTTTGCCCAGGTTGCGCGTATCGACCAGGAACAGGATGCGTTTGGCCCCGCCAAATTTGAGCAGGCGATAGACCGCAGTGATGGCGGTGAAGGTCTTGCCCGCGCCGGTGGCCATATGCACCAGGGCGCGGGGCTTGTTCAGCGCCAGCGAATCTTCCAACCCGGTGACGGCGCCGATCTGGCAGTCGCGCAGGTTCTGCATGGGCAACGCCGGCATCTGCCCGGCCAGGCGATGGCGCAATGTGGCGGGCTGCGCGAGCCACGCGGCCAGCGTTTGCGGCTGGAAGAAATGGAAGATTTCACGCGAGCGCGGGGCGGGGTCGGCGTTGTCGGTGAAGCGGATGATCTGGCCGGTGGCCTCGAACAGGAAACGCAGCGGCGCACCATCCTTGCGCCATTTCAGCCGGGCGTGGGCATAGCGCTCGGTCTGGGTCTCGGCCACGGTGAGGTTTTCGCCGGCGGCGTCCTTTTTCGCCTCGATCACGCCGCAGGCAACGCGATCGACGAACAGCACGTAATCGGCGGGGCCGGTGTCGGTGGCGTATTCACGCACGGCCACGCCGGCTGCGGCACCCAGGTTGAGCTGCAACATGTCCTGAACGGCCCAGCCAGCCTGCGCCAGCTTCTGGTCGATGAGCTGGCGCGCCTTGGCTTCCGGTGTCATGCGTGCATCCCTCGAATGGCTTTTTGTGCGCCTGCCCCGGCCACAGGACGGGGTGGGGTTGGCGTTTGGGTCAGCGGGGCAGTCTACCAATCGGCATGACTGGAAAACCAAAAAGCGCGCCTGGAGTCGGCGCGCCTTTGGCGGGTCGTGGCCGAGGCCTGGTGCCTGCCTTCAGCCCTCAGACATGCACCGCCCGCCCCAGCGCGCGCAGCGCCGCCTCCTGCACCGCCTCGCCCAGCGTCGGGTGCGCGTGGATGGTGTGGGCCACGTCCTCCAGCCGCGCGCCCAGTTCGATGGACTGGCCGAAGGCCGTTGCCAGCTCCGACACGCCCCGGCCCACGGCCTGCCAGCCCAGGATCAGGTGGTTGTCGCGCCGCGCCACCACGCGCACGAAGCCGCCGGTCGACTCCAGCGTCATGGCGCGGCCATTGGCGGCAAACGGAAAGGCGGCGTCCATGCAATCCAGCCCGGCGGCACGGGCCTCGCCAGGCGTGCTGCCGACGACCACGACCTCGGGGTCGGTGAAGCACACCGCCGCAATCGCCAGCGGCTCGAAGCGGCGGTTTTGGCCGGCGATCTGCTCGGCCACGCACTCGCCCTGGGCCATGGCGCGGTGCGCCAGCATGGGCTCGCCGGTCAGGTCGCCGATCGCCCAGACGCCGCGCATGGAGGTGCGGCAGTGCGCGTCGATGGCCACGTGGCGCCCGGCCATGTCGAGCTGCAGCGACTCCAGCCCGAAGCCCGAGGTGCGCGGTCGCCGGCCCACGGCGACCAGCACGCGCTCCGCTGGCAGGGCGAACTCGTCAGCGCGGGCGTTCCTCACATGCACGCCTTGGCCCGCATCCCAGCCCAGCACGCTGCAGCCCAGGTGCAGCACCACGCCGCTTTTTCTCAAAGATTCGAGCACCGGCTGCGTCAGCTCCTCGTCATAGCTGGGCAGCACGCGCTCGGCGGCCTCGACCACCGTGACCTCCACGCCCAGCTTGCGGTAGGCAATGCCCAGCTCCAGCCCGATGTAGCCGGCGCCGACCACGACCAGCCGGCGCGGCAGCACGTCGGGCGAGAGGGCATCCGTCGATGACCAGATGGCGCCGCCAAACGGCATGCTGGGCAGCGCCACCGGCTCGGAGCCTGTGGCCAGCAGCAGATGTTCGCAGCGCACGCGCAGCGCGCCCTGTCCCTGCGCGCCGCGCACGGTGACGGTCTTGCCGTCCTCGATGTGCGCCCAGCCCTGCAGCACCTGCACCCCGGCCTTGCGCAAGAGCGCGCCGACGCCGCCCGTCAGGCGCTGCACGATGCCGTCCTTCCAGCGCACGGTCTGCGCCACGTCCAGCGTCGGCTCGCCCGCGCGTATGCCCAGGGGCGAGCCGGCGGCGTGCTGGCGCGCGTGCTCGAACTCCTGGGCCGCGTGGATCAGCGCCTTGGACGGGATGCAGCCGATGTTCAGGCAGGTGCCGCCCAGGCCAGCGCCCTCGACCAGCACCGTGGGGATGCCCAGTTGCCCAGCGCGGATGGCCGCCACGTAGCCGCCCGGGCCGCCGCCGATGACCAGCAGCTTGGTCGTGATGTCCTTTTTCTCGGTCATTTCTGGTCACTCCACGAACAGCAGGGCCGGGGTTTCGAGCAGGGCGCGCATGGCCTGGATGAAGCGCGCCGCGTCCATGCCGTCCACCACGCGGTGGTCGAACGATGAGGACAGGTTCATGAGCTGGCGCGCCACGACCTGGCCGCCGCTGCCGAACATGGGCCGCTCGACCATGCGGTTGACGCCGACGATGGCCACCTCCGGGTGGTTGATGACCGGGGTGCTGACGATGCCGCCCAGGGCGCCCAGGCTGGTCAGGGTGATGGTGGAGCCGGAGAGTTCTTCGCGCGTCGCGCGGCCAGAGCGCACGCCCTCGGCCACGCGGGCGATCGCTGCGGCGCAGGCCCACAAGTCCAGGCCCTCGGCGTGGCGCAGCACGGGCACCATCAGGCCGGCATCGGTCTGCGTGGCCAGCCCCAAGTGGACGGCCTCGTAGCGGGTGACCACGCCAGCCTCGTCGTCGTAGCGGGCGTTGATCTGCGGGAAGTCACGCAAGCTGAGCACCAGGGCGCGCGCCAGGAAGGGCAGCAGCGTGAGCTTGCCGCGCGTCGCGCCGTGCAGCTGGTTCAGGCGCTGGCGCAACTGCTCCAGCTCGGTCACGTCGATCTCCTCGACGTAGCTGAAGTGCGGGATTCGGCGCTTGGCCTCCTGCATCTTCTGCGCAATGCGGCGGCGCAGGCCGATGACGGGGATTTGCTCCTCGCCGTGGCGCTGCGTGTATGGGGACGATCCGCCCGGGCCTGCCGGCTGGCCGCCGCTGGCGATGTAGGCGTCCAGGTCTTCGTGGCCGATCTGCCCCGCCGGGCCGCTGCCGTGGACGAAGCGCAGGTCAACCCCGGCGTCCTGCGCACGCCGGCGCACCGCGGGCGAGGCCAGCGGGCGCTCGCCGGGGGCGCGGGCGACGGCGGATGAGCGGTTTTTAGCTACTTTTTTGCTAGCTGTCAGCGCTTGCTGGGCAAGGGTTTGAGCCGGATTTTCCTTGAAATCCTCATCCTGCCCTGCTCCCGTCTTCCGTCTTTCTCTCTCTGGGAGAGGGCCGGGGTGAGGGCCAGCGCCGCCTGCTCCCTGCCTTCCTGCTCCCTCTCCCTCTGGGAGAGGGCTGGGGTGAGGGCCAGCGACGGTGGCCTCATCAGCCGGTGCGCCCACAGCCAGCCGGCCCCCACCCCCGCCCTCCCCCAGAGGGGGAGGGAGTAAAGAGGCACCCTTCTCCAGGGGGTGAGGGAGTGAAGAGGCGCCCTTCTCCAGGGGTGAGGGAGTGGAGACGCGCCTTCCTTGAGGTTGCCCTCCCCTGCCACCTCCAGCCGCACCAGCTCCGCCCCCACGGCCAGCACCTGGCCGACGGCGCCGCCCAGCGCCAGCACCTTGCCCGGCACGTGCGCGGGGATTTCCACCGTGGCCTTGTCGGTCATGACATCGGCAATCGGCTGGTCTTCGGCCACCACGTCGCCCGGCTGCACGTGCCAGGCGACCAGTTCCACCTCGGCAATGCCTTCGCCGATGTCGGGCATCCGGATCACATAAATACCCATGTCATGCCTCCTTGCCGACAGCGCGCTGCAGGGCCGCGCCGACGCGGGCGGGGCCAGGGAAGTAGTCCCATTCCTGGGCGTGCGGATAGGGCGTGTCCCAGCCGGTCACGCGCTCGATGGGCGCCTCCAGGTGCCAGAAGCAGTGCTCCTGCACCAGCGCGGCCAGCTCAGCGCCGAAGCCGCTGGTGCGCGTGGCCTCGTGTACCACGACGCAGCGGCCCGTCTTCTTGACCGAATTGACGATGGTCTCCAGATCCAGCGGCCAGATGGAGCGCAGGTCGATGACCTCGGCATCGACCCCGGCCTCGCGCGCCGCGCATTCCGACACCCAGACCATGGTGCCGTAGGTCAGCACCGTGACCTCCTTGCCGGGGCGAAAGACCACGGCGCTGTCCAGCGGCACGCGAAAGTAACCCTCGGGCACCAGGCCCAGCGCGTGCTTCGACCACGGCACCACGGGCCGGTCGTGGTGCCCGTCGAACGGGCCGTTGTACAGGCGCTTGGGCTCCAGGAAGATGACCGGGTCTTCGCACTCGATGGAGGCGATCAGCAGGCCCTTGGCGTCATACGGATTGCTGGGCATGACCGTGCGCAGGCCGCAGACGTGGGTGAAGAAAGCCTCGGGGCTTTGGCTGTGCGTCTGCCCGCCATAGATGCCGCCGCCGCAGGGCATACGGATGGTCATGGGCGCGGTGAAGTCGCCATTCGAGCGGTGGCGCATACGCGCGGCCTCGGACACGATCTGGTCGGTGGCCGGGTAGAAGTAGTCAGCAAACTGGATCTCGACCACGGGCTTGAGGCCATAGGCGGCCATGCCGATGGCCGTGCCGACGATGCCGCCCTCGGAGATCGGCGCGTCGAAGCAGCGCGTCTTGCCGTACTTGGCCTGCAGCCCTTCGGTCACGCGGAACACGCCGCCGAAGTAGCCCACGTCCTGGCCATAGACGATGACGTTGTCGTCGCGCTCCATCATCACGTCCATCGCCGAGCGCAGCGACTGGATCATGGTCATGGGCACGCGGGCGGCGTCGGGCGCCAGTGCTTCAGCGCGGCGTTCGTCGCGCTTTTGCTCCTGCGCGGTGCTGGGCTCGGCCTGCTGCATGGCCCGGGCGGTGTCTTGTGTGCTGGCCATGGTCAGACTCCCAATTGCTGGCGCTGCCGGCGCAGGTGCTCCGGCATGTCCTTGTAAACCCCTTCGAACATGGCAGCGGCGCTGGGCACGCGGCCATCGAGCAGGCTGCCGTGGCGCTCGGCTTCCTTCTCTGCCGCCAGCACCTCGGCCTCCAGCTCTTTGTGTGCGGCGGCGTGCTGCTCCTCGCTCCACTCGCCGATGGCGATCAGGTGCTGCTTCAATCGTGCAATCGGGTCACCCAGCGGAAAGCGCTGCCAGTCATCGTGAGGGCGGTACTTGCTCGGGTCGTCCGACGTGGAGTGCGGGCCGGCGCGGTAAGTCTCCCACTCGATCAGCGTCGGGCCGTGGTTGCTGCGCGCGCGCTCGGCGGCCCAGCGGGACGCCGCATACACGGCCAGGAAATCGTTGCCATCGACGCGCAGCGAGGCCACGCCCACGCCCACGCCGCGCTGGGCGAACGTCGTGCCCTCGCCGCCGGCAATCGACTGGAAGGTGGAAATCGCCCACTGGTTGTTGACCACGTTGATGATGACCGGCGCGCGATAGACGTGGGCGAAGGTGAGCGCGGTGTGGAAGTCCGCCTCGGCGGTGGCGCCGTCGCCGATCCAGGCGGAGGCGATCTTCGTGTCGCCCTTGATGGCGGACGCCATGGCCCAGCCTACGGCCTGCGGCACCTGCGTGGCCAGGTTGCCCGAGATCGAGAAAAAGCCCGCGCGCTTGTACGAATACATGACGGGCAACTGCCGGCCCCTGAGCGGGTCAGCCTCGTTGCTCATGAGCTGGCAGATCAGCTCGGACATGGGGATGTCGCCCCGCGACAGCAGCAGGCCCTGCTGGCGGTAGGTGGGAAAGCACATGTCCCCCTCCTGCAGCGCCTGCGCGTGGGCGATGGCAATCGCCTCCTCGCCCAGGCACTGCATGTAGAACGACAGCTTTTTCTTGCGCTGCGCCATGAGCATCCGGGCATCGAAGATGCGCGTCTTCATCATGGCGCGCAGACCACGGCGCAAGCGCTCGGAATGGATGTCCGGCGCCCAGGGGCCGACGGCGCGGCCCTCGTGATCCAGCACCACGACCAGGCTGGTCGCCAGGTCGGCCGTGTCGGCGGCGGGGGTGTCGGTGGGGGGCCTGCGCACCGCGCCGGCGGGCGAGGTGGCGAGATAGGAAAAATCCGTGCTCTGGCCGGGCCGGCCGGTGGGCTCGGGCACGTGCAGCCGCAGCGGGGCTGTGTGGGTGGTCATCCGCAGTCTCCTTGCGCCCAGGGGTGGCGGGCGGTGGTGAGGGACAGGGCGAGGCGCCAGATCGTGGCGCACCGTCCCTGCGCGCCGGGGCGCTGGGCGGGATTCTAGGAAGGGAGAGGGGCCGCAGGGATGGGGGCTTGCCCTGTTGTGGACAGGGTTTCAAGGGGCGTGGGTCGCCGCCGGAAATGTCGGGGATGGACTACCTGCGCCACCGACTTGACGCCGAGCGCCGTGCAGATGCGGGGCATGGCATCGACGCGTGGTGTGGTGCCGGGTGCAGCACTCTATCCGGGGGAAGAAGAAAGGGGGCTTTGTGGATGGAGTTTCCTCACGCCCTGAATCCAGCCGACGCTGTAGGCGGTCGGCTGGGATGACGTGTTATGCGTCATAGCGGCCACGCGGCAGACGGTACAAGCAATGCAGGCGCAGCGAACTACCGTCAGGTACTTGAGGATGTTCAAAGGTGCCTGACTCGCACATGTTGAGCCTTTCCATGACGGCACGAGACCTGGAGTTCCCAACTGCCGTGAAGGACACGATTTCGTCTAGGCCGAGGGACGTAAAGCCGATGCGGAGAGCTTCTCGTGCAGCCTCAGAAGCCAACCCTTTGCCCCAATGCGAAAAGGAAAGACGCCAACCGATTTCTACACACGGCGAGAACGGAAGTTCGGCTGAAGGGGTATGCAAGCCGACGAATCCGATGAACTCGCGAGAAGCCTTCAACTCAGTAGCCCAAAATCCCCAGCCGCGCTCTTGAATCAAAGATTGGCAATGATCAGCGATCGTGTCACTTTCGGCGCGTGTGAGCCGCGCGGGGAAAAACTCCATCACTCTTGCATCTGCATTGAGCGCGGCGAACGGTTTGCGGTCAGCGGGCGTCCACTGCCGCAGGAAAAGGCGCTCAGTTTCGAATTCGATGAAATTAGCCATTTGCCATCGCTACGGAGCTGGCGAATGAGGATGCATAACGCTTGAGTTCAGCCGCCGCCGTAGGCGGTCGGTTGCAATGAAAAGTTAGACATTGGCAGAAAAATAATGAAGCATCGTCATTTTTTTAACATTCTTCCTACCATGCGCCCAAGTGATTTTCCGGCAGACTCTGCAGCCTTGGATGGTCGGCGAATTGCTTCCTGTGGAGTGGTTAATTTTTCCGGGAGATTTTCACGGAGAAATTTCTGAGCCATAGGCGCTGATTTGGGAAGAAGGTTTGCATTTCCGCAAGCTGGACAAGCCTCATGTCGAGTAGTCAGGCGCCAAACTGAGTAGATGATGCCTGGGATGAGAAAGCAAAGCCAAAGAATAACTTCAAGCGCGAAGTGGCCCTTGGTAACTTTGGTTGTTGCACCGACGTGGCCACAATTTGTGCATACGAGATCATCCGACATAAACCCTCCAAAAAATACTGACTAACGTTTGATTTCAGGGGCTTTGCGCGGCTTTATGCGAAAGTCCCCTGCAACTCAAAGTTAGACCTGCGTTGCACCTTGCTCACGACCCCAAGAGCGCCGCAAGTGGACCAAAAAATGGGAGCAAACCAGCGGCCACGGCGTTCGATGCCACCCCCTCTACCAAATTGCGCAACGTCTTAAGGGACTCCCGAAGGATTGAGATCTTCGGCTTGGATGAGGCGAGTTGTGCTTCGACAGTACTTAACTCCGCTTGGGCTTCCGCCTTCTCTTCGGCGGAAATCGGCAGGTCATGAATGCATGCGCCGAACTTAGATATAAGCACTCGAATCGCATCGATGTCGTTTGTATTTGCCACCTGTGACTGAGTGCTTCCGTGCGTACCCTGCTGAATTTGAGAACCAACCATACTATGCACGTTCACGATGTTCACCACTGGAGGGAAATAGTGCGTTGGCGATTCCGGCGCAGAAAGGGCACGTTCAACTTCAACGATTCCGTGGTGCGTGATGGAAATGCCTCCTCCAATGGTTCGATGCTCAACCAAGTGTTCACCCACGAGATAGTTGACAACATTTTCTGTTTCATTTCGCGCTAGTTGGGCCGTATCTCCCACATCCCACATCGACACGATCTTCATCGTGTGCCCGTCGGTGATTTCGTACAACCGATTCAAAAGGCGGAAGCGGTCGGCTTTCTTCTTCGTCAGCGTATCCATATCTGATAGCTCCAAGCAGGTCTAACGCCCGAGGTAACCAGCGCAAAGACCGCGTAGCGGGACTTGCGTCCGGTTGACCGATTTGTTGGCCGTCATTGCGATGACAGACGCGTCAAGGCTTTGAACACCGGCAAGAAACCTTTGAGCTCATCTGCAGACACCGCCGAATCGGCCTTAAATTCAGCGAGCACCTTATGCTTTAGGGAACTTTTTGCACCCTTACGCTCCTTGGTGTCCGCAGATGTCAGCGCCATAACCAGAGACGTATTCGCACCGTGAACCTTCGCAAGGATTCGGTCTGGAACAAGCCCTTCGATACACTGCTTGCCAGGCTTGCTACTGCCAACGGCAATATATCCACTACCTTCTTGCAGTCTTGCCTGCTGCATCACCCTCTCAAGCTCTGGTTTTGCGTCTAAATCAAACGTGACAAGTACCTTATTGAATTTTTCAACAATGAACTTGAGTAGAATAGGGTTTTTGAGCGCGTCCTTTCCCTCGTATGGAACAATTTCAACCTCTGGGGGAAAGGTAAGGCCCATGAGGCCCAGGGCATCTATGTGTTCGTAGTATTGCTTATCCAGCGTGCCCTCGACTAATAGCACACAATGTTTGCTACTAAATATAACATCCTTCCACGCCGTAAATTCTGAATTGTTAAGACCTAAAATATCTCCAAACGGTTCCATCCAAGTATTTTCGTCCACGGACACGACTTCGGTCTCCTTAGTTTTGCCATATGAAACCTTACGTGACAATAGAATATTCGATTTAACGTTAGTTTGGCACAACATATAGGGACTGTGGGTGGTGACAATCGTTTGAATCTGTAATTCATTGGCAAGATCGATTAGAACACGTCCAAATTCAGCTTGCGCGGAGGGATGCAGAAAACTTTCAGGCTCTTCAATTAATATTATTGGGGTAATTTTGTTCTCGTCGGTCTTTTTCTTTATTCTACTTGCGTGAAGAATTGACATTAGAATTTGCGTTCTGTTTCGCGTACCACTACCCCAATCACTCAAAGGAATATCAACGTTTTTATTTTTGAGATTTACTTCAAATGGAATTGAGCCTGAAAACATACCTTCAGGCAGTGAAAACTCAACCTCGTATTTCTCTTCAAGGTGGCCGAGGAGTTCTGAAAGCTCTGCCTTGTGTGCTTGGGCAGCCTTTTTCACCTTTGCCTTAACCTTTGCCAATGCATCAGTGACCTGTTTTAGTTCGTCGTCCGCAAATGTTAGCTCATGCAAATACCGCCCTCCTGGATCGAATATTGGCGCAAAAGATTGTGCTGAGTCGTGCATAAATGCCAGGCTGGACGATTTGAGTTTTTGTAGAACTTCCTTTGAATCGTAGTTTGTGAATTCTTTGTCGTTTACCCAAATTTGACAGACACTCTCGTCTCCTGCCTTGTAGGTGACCTTCACGCGCAACTTAGCGACCGTCTTTGGTAGACTTCCTTCGTTGAATTTCTCGATAAACTTAAAAAGTCCAGAATCTTCGACTGGCGAAACACCAATCTCATAGTCGAAGATGATGTCATTGCTATTTTTATCCCATTGCGTCTTGTTGTCGCGATACGTGATGCCATCATCACGACGGTAGAAGAAGATGTCTCCGAAGTTGTCACGGAACGTGTGCCGGATTGCACGAAGCAGACTGGTCTTTCCGGCGTTATTTTGCCCAGATATCGCGGTGTAGTAACCACGAAACGTCACCTCAACATCTTCGAGTGTTCGGAAATTCATTACATGTAGGCGCTCTAGTTTCAAAGCAATCTCCTGATTTATGAGTAGCCCACGCCCGACGGCGGGTGATTTTGACGGCCAACGCATAGTTGAGCGGCGGGCGCAGCCCGTCCGCTTGAACGCCGAGTTAGGCATCAGATGCCCTCGGCGCGGGTCGATGCACTTTTCGCACATGCCGCTCAACGCAAGATTCTCTCAATCGTTGCTTTGGCATATCGAACGAACGCGGCCGTCTCTTCGACGCGCATTGCTAGGTCGTCGTCCTCGCTACCCAGGTACGCCGCGCGTGCCTTGCAGATGAGGGGCCGATGCTCGGCAGGCAAACGCTCCGATACCCATGCGGCAGCAACGTCCTTAGGAGCAATGAGACCAGTTGAAGCGCTGTACCAAATGCGAGCAAGAGCAAGAACGACGTTCCGCTCGTCACCCTTCCAATCCGACTCTGCATTCCACTGGGCAATAGTGTCGAAAAGCGCCTTGGAGAAATGCTCCTTCGGCACCGGCTCGAAAAACGTGGCTGCGGATGGGCCTAGAAGCGCAAGGCTGTGTTGCCTCGCCTTGGTCAGCAAAATCGCAAGATCGTGATCCAGAACGGCAGGCTCGAACGTTCCGGAAAGGATGTCGTGGCGGAGCCACTCACCGAACTGAAGCTCACGCCGCGCCGGATAGCGCCAAGGCACTACTTCGCTTCGAGCGACAACAGTTAGCTCCAGCGGTCGCCATGTTCCGCCATCGCTTGGCGGTGATGAGACTTTCAGCAAATCGAGCATTAGCGCCTGCCGGAGCGAATCGTTAGGTGCGGCGCTGACGGTCACGAGCAAGTCTATGTCGCTGTCCGGCTTCAGCCCTCCATCGATCGCAGATCCGAACAGGTGGATTGTGTCCAGTGTCGCAGCCAGATGGCGCTCGATCACCGCGCGAGCGTGGGACAGCTGCTTGAAAACTTGTGCAGGGAAAAATTCACCCATGATGCCTAACTACTGAATTAAGCCGCGCCGCGCAGCGGCGTCGGCTTGAATGGATTGTTAGAACTCACCCGCGGCGGCACTCATTAGCCTCGGCCTCTGTGAACTGTATTTCATGGACTTTTAGCAAACCAGATGCAATAGCTGGCTCAAAGAACTGGAATACCCTCTCGGAGTTACCCCAAAGCCCTCTGCCCTCCTCCCCAGGAACCTTGAGAATGACAGCATCGAGGTGTGCGTTGATTTGCTTAGTGGCGCGATAGTGGTGGATCTTGGAAAGCATGACGTAAAGGCGATCACGATACATGGGGCTCAGAAGGCGCTCCGGACGCATGTCAATGAAGGTCTCTCCATCTGATGTCCTGATGTAACCGTCAAAGATGGGTTGAATGTTGCTGATCGGGTCTACGCCTTGGAGGAAAGAGAGCTTTGCCTCTGTAATGACATTTGAGGGGTGAATGTTGCGAAGCTTTAACAGCTTCTCTAACGCCATGCTCTCAGCTCGAGCCCAGTCCATCCGCGCCGGCGCGGGCGCCTCGGTGGCCGTAGCCGCGAGAGCGCGATTTTCGCTATTCTGCTTTTCTTCGACTTCTGCTTCGGTAGCCTTCTGTACTACGGGGGCGGTAGCGTAGTAGTCGCCTTGAACGGTGGTGCTGCTTTGTCTTTGGGATTGCGAGTTGCTGACAGTGATTAATTGCGAAAGAAGAGATGCATTTTGTTTTTCTAGTTTTTCGATCTCGGCCTCTTTCTTGCGTACATCACGAGAGATGGCAACTAGTTTTCCCACCGAAAAGCTGTCGAATGACTCGGAAAGCACGAGCACAACAAGCAGGCCAAGAAGAACCAAAACTCCCCCCGTAATCTCCCCGATCGGTTCAACTCGCAGATAGCGGAACAAAACCATTCCTGCGATAAGGATGCAGAGCACGCCAAGAAGGAATCGAACAAAGTAGTTCGTTGATTTAGCGTCTGCCACTATGTAGACCCCTGTGAGTTTTAACGGCTAAAGTAAGCGGCGTGCCGTAGGCGCGTCCGCTTGACTGCCGAGTTAGGTCAACGGCTGGAAAATGAAAGCGGAATCACCCTTGATTTTCCTTCTCTTGCCTTTTCCTTTCAATATCTTCCTGCTCTTTTTCAATTCTTTTTCTTTTGGCCTCTTCTCCCGCTTCTATAGCTTTTTGAACCTTTTCTTTTTGTTCGTCCGTCATTGATTCTGAGTGTTCGTTAAGAAGTTTTTGAGCCTTCTTCCCAGTCTCTTCTGGCAATTTTTTATTGCTTCAGATCCAATTTCAACCGCCAGCATCCCAACATTTGCCACTGCTTTCCCAAGGAGTTTTGCTGTGGAGGAGATTTTATCCGTGCCACTGCCATATGAGAAACTATCTTTGGCTTCTTCAAAGGCTGCCTTGATTTTGAAGTATGGTAATTTCATTTTTTCTGATGGCTAGTTTTGTTGCATCTGAATATTATTTCCACGTCTTTCCGGCGTGTTCTTTGGCTTTTGCTTCATTTTCTTTTTGTTGTTTATATTGATATTGGGCTTGTGCCATAAGCTCTTTATGCTTTTCTTTATCCCCTCGATCTTTAGCCTCCATTGCTTGTGCGTAAAGTCGATCGCCATCACGTTTGCATTTTTCGGCTCTCTGCTTAAACATGTCAGATTGGTTTTCATAGAACGCCATTGATATCTCCTGCTTGGTGTGAAGTGAACTCTAACGAATCGAATTGAGCCGTAGACCGCGAAGCGGGATATCGGCTCGAATGAGGGGTTCAGCCTGCGGCGTTACGGCACGTCTCTTCATGGTTTATTTCTCTCGCTGCTCTAGCAATAAAAGTACGTGAATTTTTCTGAATTCAGCTCACGCTGCGCCACTGGCATGTCCGCTCAAGCTCGCTTGTGCCGCATGCCAGTGGCGCAGCGCACGCTAGCAGCAAAATCCAGTTTTATAAAGTGCCCGCAGGCGTATTAATCTCCACAGATTTTGTTTGGCGTAGTAACGATGTCGGCGGAACTAGAATTAGACGACACCCAGCAGGCGTCATCTTGCACAATAACATCTGGCACCGCCGGCCAGCCTCCTCGTAAACACGGACTTTTCACTCATTTAGGCAAACCTAAAATTTCGCGGATGGTGTTCCGCTCCACCATATCAAGAGAAGAGACCTTTCCGTGCCGCCCACCCAACCTCCAAAGCTCCTGGATCGCATGCGCGACCATCTGCGCACGCGTCACTACAGCATCCGGACTGAGCAGGCGTACCTCGACTGGGTTCGACGTTTCATCTTGTATCACAAAAAACGCCATCCACAAGAGATGGGTGCGCCCGAGGTGGAGGCGTTCTTGACCCACCTCGCGGTAGAGCGACAAGTGTCGGCTTCCACGCAGAACCAAGCCAAGGCGGCGATCCTGTATCTCTACAAGCAGGTGTTGGCCATCAATCTTCCTTGGCTCGATGAGGTTGTACAGGCCAAGCGCCCGCAGCGGCTGCCAGTGGTGCTGACCCCCAGCGAGGTGCGAGCGCTGCTCATGCACATGGACAACGCCGCGATGGGCTTGATTGCCCGTTTGCTCTACGGCACCGGCATGAGATTGATGGAAGCGCTGCGCCTGCGCGTAAAAGATGTGGAGTTCACGCGGCGCGAGATCATCATTCGCGAGGGCAAGGGCGGCAAAGACCGGGTGACCGTCCTGCCAGAAAACCTGATCGAGCCACTGCAGGCACAACTGCACAAGGCACAAGCACTGCATCAGAAAGATTTGGCTGCCGGGCTGGGCCGGGTACATCTGCCGCACGCACTGGCGGTGAAATACCCGAATGCCGACAAAGCCTGGGCCTGGCAGTGGGTGTTTCCCTCACCCGTGCGCTCCATCGATCCGCGCCCGGATGCGCGCACTGGTGAATTGCTGGAGCGACGCCAT
The DNA here is from genome assembly GCF_017811175.1 of Melaminivora jejuensis. Classification (NCBI taxonomy): domain Bacteria; kingdom Pseudomonadati; phylum Pseudomonadota; class Betaproteobacteria; order Burkholderiales; family Comamonadaceae; genus Melaminivora; species Melaminivora jejuensis. The sequence continues at coordinate 3,453,534 of NZ_JACWIJ010000002.1, read as the reverse complement.
CACGTTTATCCCGAGTCGGTACAGCGCGCAGTACGCGAGGCAGGAAAACTGGCGCAGATCGATAAACCGGTTTCACCACATGTATTGCGCCATTCTTTTGCCACACACCTGCTGCAATCGGGCTACGACATCCGCACGGTGCAGGAATTGCTGGGCCATGCGGACGTTAGCACCACCATGATTTACACCCACGTATTGAACAAGGGTGGGCGCGGCATCTTGAGCCCACTGGATGCACTTTAAAGAAACAAAAATTCCACAAACAAAAAAGCCGCCTCTGAATGAGTGCGGCTTTTTGCAGGCAACCGGATATCCGATTAACGATCAGGCTCCATCCCACCGTCTGAGCACCAGCGACGCATTCGTCCCGCCAAAGCCAAAGCTGTTGGACAGCACCTGCGTCAACTGCGCGTCGCTCGTCTGGGTCACCAGCGGCATGTCGCCCAGTTCCGGATCCGGCGCTTCCACATTGATCGACCCGGCGATGAAGCCCTTTTGCAGCATGATCAGGCAATAAATCGCCTCCTGCACGCCCGTGGCGCCCAGCGAATGCCCGGTCAGCGACTTGGTCGAGGAAAACGGCGGCACCGCATCGCCAAACACCTGCCGCATGGCCCGCACTTCCTGCATGTCGCCCACGGGCGTCGAGGTGCCATGCGTGTTGATGTAGTCGATCGGCCCATCCAGCCCCTCCAGCGCCTGGCGCATACAGGCCACAGCGCCGTCGCCCGAGGGGGCCACCATGTCCTCGCCGTCGCTGGTGGCGCCAAAGCCCACCACTTCGGCCAGGATGGTCGCACCTCTTCCTATAGCGTGCTCCAGGCTCTCCAGCACCACCGCGCCGCCGCCGCCGGCGATCACGAAGCCGTCGCGGTTGGCGTCATAGGCGCGCGAGGCGCGCTCGGGCGTGCCGTTGTATTTGCTGGACATGGCGCCCATGCCGTCGAACAGCAGCGCCATGCCCCAGGACATTTCCTCGCCGCCGCCGGCAAACATCACGTCCTGCATCCCCCAGGCAATCTGCTGCGCCGCCGCGCCGATGCAGTGCGCCGAGGTGGAGCAGGCCGAGGTGATGGAGTAGTTGATGCCGCGGACTTTGAAGTTGGTCGCCAGGCACGCCGAGACGGTGGAGCTCATGCAGCGCGTGACCTGGTACGGCCCGACGCGGCGGATGCCCTTGTCGCGCAGCGTGTCGGCGGCCTCGATCTGGTTGGCCGGCGAGCCGCCGCCCGAGCCCATGAGCAGGCCGGTGCGCGGGTGGCTCACCTGGTCTGGCGTCAGGCCGGACTGGGCGATGGCATCTTCCAGCGCGATCTGCGCATAGGCGGCGGCGTCGCCCATGAAGCGCAGCTGCTTTCTGTCGATGCGCGCCTCCAGGTCGATCTCGGGCGTGCCGCCGACCTGGCTGCGCATCCCCAGCTCGGTGAACTTGGGCACGGCGCGGATGCCCGAGTGGCCATCCCGCAAGGACTGCTCGACGCTTGCCAGATCGTTGCCGATGCACGAGACGATGCCCGCGCCGGTGATCACCACACGCTTCTTGCTGCTCATGTGCCTGCCGCCTCCTGGTCGCTGGCCGCCTCCTCGCGCAGGAACAGGCCCACGCGCAGGTCATTGGCCACGTAGATTTCCTTGCCGTCGGCGAGCAATCGTGCATCGCCGATGGCCATGTTCAGTTTGCGCTTGATGACGCGCTTGATGTCGATCTCGTAGGTCACGAGTTTCACGTCCGGGCCGACTTCGCCGGTGAACTTGACCTCGCCGGCTCCAAGAGCGCGGCCCCGGCCCGGCAGGCGCAGCCAGGTCAGATAAAAACCGATCAGCTGCCACATGGCATCCAGCCCCAGGCAGCCGGGCATGACCGGGTCGCCCTGGAAGTGGCACTCGAAGAACCACAGGCCCGGCTTGACGTCCAGCTCGGCCACGATCCGGCCCAGGCCGTGTGCGCCGCCGTCGCTGTCGATGTGCGTGATGCGGTCGAACATCAGCATGGGAGGCAGGGGCAGGCGCCCGCTGTCCGGGGAGAACAACCGGCCCTCGCCCGAGGCGATCAGTTGTTCGTAAGAGAAAGATTCAGCCATTGGTTGGTGACAGTGGGGAGGGTTCTTGCAGGCCGCGCCGGGCGGCTGGCGTCGTGAAGGGCAGCAATGCCCGAAAAATCCGCATTATCCAAGGTCGAAGCGGCCTGAGCATGGTTCAAGGTCAAGCCTGTGGCGCACATCCCTGCAGGACGGCACGCCGCAGCGCGGCCCGGCAGGGGCGGCCTCAGCCCCGGGGGCGGCACAGCCAGGCCAGCAGCACCAGCGCCGCCGCGCCCAGCCACAGCGGCGCCAGCCCGAAGCGCCCGGCCCACCAGGCGTAGGGCGTGGCGGCGCCCGTGCGGCCCTGCACCTGCGCCTGCAGCACGCCGCGCGTGTGCGCCGGCAATTGCGCCAGCACGCGGCCCCGGTGGTCGATGACGGCGGTCGCGCCGGTGTTGGTGGCGCGCAGCATGGGGCGCTCCAGCTCCAGCGCACGCAGGCGGCTGATGGCCAGGTGCTGGTCGATGGCCACGCTGTCGCCGAACCAGCCAATGTTGCTGACGTTGACCAGGATGGTCGGACTGGCCGCAGGATCGACGAAGCGCGCCGCCAGCTCCTCGCCGAACAAGTCCTCATAGCAGATGTTGGGCGCCAGCCGCTGGCCACTCCAGGGCAGGGACGGCTGGCCGACGCTGCCGCGCGCGAAGTCGCCCAGCGGGATGTTCAGCATCTGCGTGAACCACCGGAACAGCGGCGGGATGAATTCGCCGAAGGGCACCAGATGATGCTTGTCGTAGCGGTAGGGCTGGCCCTGCTGCCCGGGTGCAAAGCCGAGCACCGAGTTGGTGTAGCCCGCATCCAGATCGCCCAGCGGGATGCCCAGCAGCAGCGCCTGTCCATCCGGCATGGACGCTGATGCCGACCCCTGCCCCTGCCGGTAGCGCTGCGTCACCCGCTCCAGATAGCCGGGCATGAGCTGCTGGGGCAGCAGGGGCACTGCTGTCTCGGGCGCCACGACCAGTTGCGCCTGGGCGCCGCGCAGCTGCTCGCCATACCACGCCAGCGCCAGCGGCACGCCGCTGCCGGCCTGGAACTTCTCGTCCTGCGCGATGTTGCCCTGCAGCAGCGCCACGCTGACCGGCGCGCCGGCGTCGCGCTGCGCGTCGCCCAGCGCCGCCTCGCGCTGCCACGCCAGCGCGCCCCAGGCCAGCAGCGCCAGCAGCGCGCCGGCCCACCAGCGCCGACTGCGCAAGTCCGACACGCGCCACTGCGCCAGCGCCAGCGCCAGCAGCGCTGCGGCAAAGCCCATGCCATACACGCCCACGCTGCGCGCCAGCACGGCCAGCGGGCCGTCGGCGTGGGCATAGCCGCCCGCGCCCCACGGAAAGCCCGTCCACCACTGACCGCGCGCCAGCTCGGCGAGCAGCCACAGAGCAGCAAAAACAATAGCTGTCAGCGCACGTCCAGCAAGGCCTGGAGCCGAAAAACACCTGAAAAAACACCCACAAACCAGCGCGTAATAACTGCCCAGGAAGGCCGCCAGCGCCAGCACTGCCAGCGCAGCCAGCGGCGCCGCCAGGCCGCCGTAGGTGTGCATGGAGATGAACAGCCACCAGAAGGTGCCGGCCAGCCAGGCGGTGGCAAACAGCCAGCCCAGGCCCGCCGCGCGCCAGGCGCTGCTGTGCGTGCGCGGCAGCGCCAGCAGCACGCGCGCCAGCAGCGCCAGCGAGGCGATCTGCAGCCACCACGCCGGCTGGCCGCTGCCCGGCAGCGCCAGCGAGGCGGCCTGCGCCAGGCCCGCGCCGGCGGCCAGCAGCCAGGGCAGCGGCCCGCGCATCCAGGCGGCGCCCATCAGCCGCCGTTGTCTTCGGCGCTGCCCGTGGCCGGCGCCACCTTGAACCAGCGCACAGCCCCGCCCTTGGTGTGCAGCACGACAAAGCGCAGGCCGCCCAGCACGACACTCTCGCCCTTGTGCGGCACGCGGCCCAGCTCGTGGGCGATCAGGCCGCCGATGGTGTCGAACTCTTCCTCGGGGTCGCTGGCGGCCAGATGCGTGTCGAAGGCCTCGGCCACGCGCACCAGGGGTGTGTGGCCGCTGACGCGCCAGGTGCCATCGGCCAGGGCGAAGATGTCGCCCTCGTCCGCTGCAATGTCGAACTCGTCCTCGATCTCGCCGACGATCTGCTCGATCACGTCCTCGAAGGTCACCAGCCCCGCCGTGCGGCCGAACTCGTCGATCACGATGGCCAGGTGGTTGCGCGTGGAGCGGAACTCGCGCACCAGCTCATGCAGGCCCTTGCTCTCGGGCACGAACAGCGCCGGGCGCACCAGGGCGCGCAGGCTCAGCTCGGGCGAGCGCCAGCGCTTGAGCAAGTCCTTGGCCAGCAGGATGCCGATGATGTTGTCGCGCCCGCCCTGATAGACCGGAAAGCGCGAGTGCGCCGTCTGGATGACCTGGTGCATCAGCTCGTCAGCCGGCGCGTCGATGTCCAGCATGTCGATGCGCGCCGGGGCCACCAGCACGTCGGCGGCGGTCATCTCGTTCATGCGCAGCACGCGCTCAAGCATGACGCGCGCATCGGCGTTGATGACCTCGTTGTCCTCGGCCTCGGCCAGGGTGGCGATCAGCTCGTCGGTGGAGTCCGGGCCGGGGTGGATGAATTCGATCAGGCGCTGCAGGAAGGAGCGCTTGTCCCCGTTGCCGTCGGCGGGGCGCGCTGGATGCGGGTCGGACACGGTGGCCAGGTGCAGGGCGTGCAGGGAAAGGGGTTGGAACAGGCTGCGAGGATAGCGGATCGCCTGGACGGCCGGGCCGCAGCATCCGCCCGGCGCGGGCGGCCAATCCTCGCGGCGGCGCTGTGGTTTGTGTCCACGCCGACCCTCATACAACAAAATGTCGGCCCATGACGTTACTCCAGCGCCTGCCCCGGCCCCGCACCCTGAAGACCAAGACCCGGATCGCCGTGTTGCTGGTGCTGCTGCTGGCCGTGGGCAACGTGCTCACGCTGCAGTTCCTGCTGGGCAAGAGCAGCGATCTGGCGGCCACCCTCAACGTCGCCGGCAAGATGCGGATGCTCAGCCAGCGCATTGCCGTCGAGGCGCTGGCGACGCACGGCTTCGCGCAGCCGGCAGCCGGGCAGTTCGAGGACAGCTACCGCGCGTTCGACACGGCCTATGAGGCGCTGCGCCGGGGCGGGCGGGCGTTCGAGCTGCAGGTGCGCCCCCTGGATGCGCCCCTGCAGCCGCTGCTGCCGCCCCTGCAGGCCGGCTGGCTGGAGTACCGCCAGACCGTCGATGCGCTCCTGGCGGCTACGCCGCCCGACCGGGCGCAGGTCGCCCGGGTGCTGGCCGCCAGCGGCCAATTGCTCGAACGCGCCGAAAGCCTGATGCAGCAGCTGGTCGCCCACGCCAACCAGGTGCAGCAGCGCGCGCTGTGGAGCAGCATGGTGCTGTTCGGCATCGACGTGCTGGTGCTGCTGGCCGGCTATGCGCTGATCGCGCGCCGCGTGCTGCGCCCGGTGTACCAGCTCACGCTGCAATGCCGCGAGATGGGCCGGGGCAACTACAACATGCGCGTGCAGCTCGACAGCAGCGACGAGCTGGCCGAGCTGGCCGGCTCCATGCAGCAGTCGGCTGCGCAGATCGAGCAGCTGCTGTGCGATGTCGCCCGCGAGCGCACGTCGCTGGCGCAGATCCAGGCCATGTTCAACGGCCTGGCGGACAACGAGGTCGCCGGCATCTACATGCTGGACGCGCAATTGCGCATCGTCTATGCCAACGAGCAGCTGGCGCGCATGTTCGGCCATCCGCTGCAGGCGATGGAGCACCTGCCGCTGGCGCGCCTGTTCCCGCCCGCCGACTACGAGGCGGTGCAGGCCAGCGTGCGCGAGCGCCTGGAAGGCCGCGCCCACAGCGCACGCTACGAGCGCAGCGCCCAACATGCCGATGGCCACACCTTCGACATCGAGGTCTTCGGCACGACCATGCAGTTCCAGGGCCAGCCGGCCATCATCGGCTTGATGCTGGACATCAGCGAGCGCCGGCGCGCCGAGGCCTCGGCACGCCGCGCGGCGCTGGTCTATCAGCACACCTGCGAGGGCATGGTGGTGACCGATGCCGATGGCGTGGTGCTGGACATCAACCCGGCCTTCACCACCATGACCGGCTACCAGGCGCATGAAATCGTCGGCCAGCGCCTGAACCGGCTCAGCTCCGGGCGCCAGGATCGCGCCTTCTACCAGGCCATGTGGGACAGCCTGCAAAAGACCGGCAGCTGGAGCGGCGACATCGTGAACCGGCGCAAGAATGGCGAGGAGTTCATCGAGCAGCTCACCATCAGCACCTCGTACAACCCGGACGGCAGCGTCAACAGCCGCATCGGGCTGTTTTCCGACGTGACGCAACTGCGCCGCAAGGAGGCCACCATCTGGCACCAGGCGCACTACGACCACCTGACGCAACTGCCCAACCGGCAGATGTTCCAGGACAACCTGCGCCGGTGCGTGGAGCAGTCGCGCCACAGTGGCCTGCCCTTCGCCCTGGCCTTTCTGGATCTGGATTTCTTCAAGGAAGTCAACGACAGCCTGGGGCACGACGCGGGCGACGAGCTGCTGCGCCAGGTGGCCCAGCGCCTGCAGGGCTGCGTGCGCAGCACCGACCTGGTGGCACGGTTGGGCGGCGACGAATTCACGCTGCTGCTGCAGGGCCTCAAGCGCCTGGAGGACGCCCACCCGGTGTGCCGCAAGGTGCTGCACGCCATTGCCCAGCCCTATGCGCTGGGCAGCGCCACGGCGGAGGTTTCGGTCAGCATGGGCCTGGCCTATGGCCCGCGCGACGGCCACGATGGCGAGACGCTGCTGCGGCGCGCCGACCTGGCCATGTACGCCGCCAAGGAGCAGGGGCGCAACCAGTTCTGCGAATTCACGCCAGAGCTGGAGCGCCAGGCCCAGGGCCGGCGCCTGCAGCAGGAGCAGGACAGCCAGGCCCAGCCCCAGCAGGGACAGGGCGGCTGACGGGCTGCCCGGGAGTTCAGCGCACGCTCACGGACTCGGGAGGCTGGGCGCTGTCAGAGCGTGTTTACGATCTCCGCGCGCAGGGGCGCGGGTGCGGATCGGGATGGGCTGCCAGGCGCAAACCGCAGCGATAGCCCGTGCTATCGCGAGGATTTGCAACGCCGCAGACCGCCCGAGGCCGCGCCCGCGCACCCGCGCGGGGATCGTGAATACGCTCTCAGAACGACTCCCAGTCGTCCTCGGCGCTGGCGGCGGCAGCACGCGGCAACTGTGCGGTCGGTGGCGCGGCCGGCGAGGCCGGCGGCCTGGCCGCTGATCTGACCGCCGGCCTGACGGGCGTGGCCGCCGGGCGCTGCGCAGCCGCTGCAGGGGGGCGCGGCGCCAGCGCTGGCGCGGTGCGCGCCGGCTGCACTGCCGGGCCAGCCGCAGCGGAGACCGGGGCCGCAGCAGGCGCTGCCGTGCCCACGTTGAACACCGCCACCACCTGCGCCAGGCGCTGCGCCTGCTCGCTCATGGACGCCGCCGCCGCGCTGGCCTGCTCGACCAGGGCGGCGTTTTGCTGCGTCATCTGATCCAGGTTGGCCACTGCCTGGTTGACCTGGCCGATGCCATCGCGCTGCTCGCTGCTGCTGGCCGTGATCTCGCCGATCAGATCGCTCACGCGGCGCACGCTGGCGGTGATGTCATCCATGCTGCGCCCGGCCAGCGCCACCTGCTGCGAACCGGCCTCGACGCTTTGCACGCTGGTGGTGATCAAGTCCTTGATCTCCTTGGCTGCCTGCGCCGAGCGCTGCGCCAGACTGCGCACCTCGCCGGCGACCACGGCAAAGCCGCGCCCCTGCTCGCCGGCGCGTGCCGCCTCGACGGCGGCATTGAGCGCCAGGATGTTGGTCTGGAAGGCGATGCCGTCGATGACCTGGATGATGTCGCCGATCTTGCGGCTGGAGGCGGTGATGTGCTCCATGCTGCTGACCACCTGCCCGACCACCTCGCCGCCGTGCTGCGCGGCCTGCCCAGCCTGGCCCATCAGCTGGTTGGCCTGGCGCGCGGTGTCGGCGCTTTGCGTCACGGTGGCCGTGAGCTGCTCCATGCTGGCGGCGGTTTCCTCCAGGTTGGCCGCCGTCTGCTCGGTGCGCGCCGACAGGTCGTGGTTGCCGCTGGCGATCTCGTGCGCCGCCGAGGACACCGAGGCCACGCCGGCGCGCACCTCGCCGACCACCTGGCGCAGCCGCGCCGCCATGGCCGACAGGGCGCGCAGCAGGTGCCCCAGCTCGTCGCCGCGCTCGTCGTGGACGGTCTGCGTCAGGTCGCCCTCGGCAATGGCATCGGCCAGGCCGACGGCGCGCTCCAGCGGCTGGGTGATGGAGCGCACCAGCAAGGCGGCCAGCGCCAGCGCCACGGCAATCACCAGCAGCACCACCGCCACGCCGATCAGCACCGCCTGGCGGCGCTGCTCCTCGGCCTCGGCCCTGATCTCGTCGCGCCGCGCTTCCTGCAGGGCGACGAATTTGTCGAGTTCCGCCACGTAGCCGTTGACGATGGGCATCAGGCGCTGCGTCACGAAATCCGAGGCGGCCTGCAGATCACCCTGCTTGCGCAGGGCGTCGGCCTCGCGGATGAGCTGCAGTGCCTGCTCGCGCACTTCGGCGATGCGCTGCATCTGCGCCCGGGCGGCAGGGGTGCGCACCATGTCGTTGACCTGCTTTTGCAGCTCGGTGATGGCCTGGGTGTTGGTGCCCTGCGCCATGCGCTCGGCCAGTTGCGCGTCGCTGGTGCCCATCTGCACGATGACGCGCTCGGTGTCCATGGCGATCAGGCCGCGCCAGCGCACGGCCAGGTTGATGCGCTTTTCGCTGAAGGCCACGTTGCGCGCGGCGACTACGTCCAGCGCCATGATGCGGTTGATCAGCACCCCCATCAGGGCTGACAGCACCACGATGAGTCCCAGCACCAGCGCCCACAGCTTGAGCCGCACAGACAAATGATCGAACCGCATGATGACCCCTGTTTTTTGGATGAAAGAACCAGAGCGGCAGCCGATTGCCGACGTGCTTCAGTCCGGACAGAAATTGTCGGGGCCGAAGCTGTATGCAATCTTGCGCCAGGTTGCTGGCCAAAGGTCGACAATTTTCAACACCGACGGCGCCGCCGCCAGGCGCCGGTGCTGGCTGGAGGAAGGCGAAAGAACAGGCCTTGAGGCCGGGCCTTATTCCGCTGCCTGGTGGCGGCCTTCGCGCACGCCCTGGCGGACTTCCTGGACATGGCCCAGCAAGCGCCAGAACTGGTGCGCCTGCTTCTTGAGCTGGTAGTCCACCTCGCCGAGGTGGCGCGCCATCAGGTGCGACATGCGCGCGTCCAGATCCGCCGGCGGCAGCTCCAGCCAGGCCTCGGACTCGGGGCCGTCGCAGCGCACGGTGGCGCCGGCATTGCGCGCGATCTTGAGCATGGCGGTGTTTTCCGTCAGCGCGTGGATGAACATCATGTTCACACCGCGATGGCGCGCCAGCAGGATGGCGCGGTCGAACAGCCGCGCGCCATAGCCGCGCCCGCGCGTGGCGCCGACGACCGAGACGCCGAACTCGGCGCAGTTGCTGCAGTCCTGCTCGGCGCTGAAGGCCACGTGCGCCACGGCGATCAGCTCCAGCTTGCGGTTGAAGATGCCCAGCACCTCGTCGCGCTCGAAGTCCAGCAGCTCCACGTAGCGCAGCACCTGCTCGTCGGTGGCCGGGTAGCCGAAGCGCAGGTAGCGGTCGCGCTCGGACAGGCGCATCAGGTGCTCGGCGATGCGGGCGCGGTGCTGCGCGCCCAGGGAGCGGATCGGCACCATCACGGCAGAGTTCATGGGGGAACCTCGGTTGACCCGCCGGTGCGGGTGCGACGATTGGCTGGCAGGAAGAAAAGCGTCGAGCAGGGATTTGGGAGCAGGCATGGTGGTCGGCATTCTAGGGTTTTCCCTAGTCATATGCGGATCATTTGCTGCAATGCAACATGACTCCCGGGGCCTTGTTTTGATATGAAAAGTGGCTCAAACCCTTGCTGGACAAGCGCTGACAGCTATTAAAAAAATAGTCCTCATCACACCGGCACGGCTGTGGTCGCCTTGACCCGGTCGAGCACGAAGCTGGTTTTGCAGTCCTGCACGCTGGGATGCTTGAGCAGCGTGTCCATGATGAAGCGGCTGTAGTGCGCCATGTCGGCCACGACCACGCGCAGCAGGTAGTCCATCTCGCCGGTCAGCGCCGCGCATTCGACCACCTCGGGCCAGGTCTGCACGCTGGCGCGAAACAAATCCATGGGATTGCGCTTGTGGCTCTCGGTCAGCTTTTCCAGGCGCACGTTGATGTAGGCCGTCAGGCCCAGGCCGACGCTCTCGGGCTGCACCAGGGCGACGTAGCGCTCGATGATGCCGCTGTCTTCGAGCCGCTTGACGCGGCGCAGCACGGCGCTGGCCGACAGGCCGACCTGCGCGCCGATCACGTCGTAGGTCTCGCGCCCGTTGCCCTGCAGGCGGCGCAATATGGCGCGGTCGAGCTTGTCCAGGGCGGGGGCGGGCGGTCGCTGTGCATGGCGGTGCATTCTAGGCAGGCGCCGCCCCTGCGCCGCGAGGGCATCATCTATCGGCAAATCATTGCAGTCTTGCCATTCACAGCGCAGGATTTTTGCGTCAAGATGGCCTGGCTGCAGGCCATACGCCAGAAACGTGAGGGCTGCGCCGCCTACAGTCAGGGGTTTGATCTTTCTCAAGAAAACCGGAGACTGCCCATGACCGCCGCCCTGCCCGAACAAGCCACGCACGAGACCGCCGCCTGGGACAACCCCATGGGCTTGTGCGGCTTCGAGTTCATCGAGTTCGCCTCGCCCACGCCGGGCGTGCTGGAAAAGGTCTTCGGGCAACTGGGCTTCACCGAAGTGGCGCGCCACCGCTCGAAGGACGTGGTGCTGTACCGCCAGAACCAGATCAACTTCATCCTCAACCGCGAGCCGGGCAGCAACGCCGCCTACTTTGCCGCCGAGCACGGCCCGTCGGCCTGCGGCATGGCGTTTCGCGTCAAGAACGCACAGGAGGCCTATCGCCGCGCGCTGGCGCTGGGCGCCCAGCCCATCGACATCCCCACCGGGCCGATGGAGCTGCGCCTGCCGGCCATCAAGGGCATAGGCGGCGCGCCCTTGTATCTGATCGACCGCTTCGAGGACGGCAAGTCGATCTACGACATCGACTTCGAGTGGCTGCCCGGCGCGGAGCAGCGCCCCGTGGGCCACGGCCTGAACTTGATCGATCACCTGACGCACAACGTCTATCGCGGCCGCATGGGTTTCTGGGCCAATTTCTATGAAAAGCTCTTCAACTTCCGCGAGATCCGCTACTTCGACATCCAGGGCGAATACACCGGCCTGACCTCCAAGGCCATGACTGCGCCCGACGGCATGATCCGCATCCCGCTCAACGAGGAAGCACGCCAGGGCGGCGGGCAGATCGAGGAATTCCTGATGCAGTTCAACGGCGAGGGCATCCAGCACATCGCCCTGATCTGCGACCGGCTGACCGAGGTGGTGGACAAGCTGGGCCTGGCCGGCGTGCCGCTGGCCACCGCCCCCAACGACGTGTACTACGAGATGCTGGAAGGCCGGCTGCCCGGCCACGGCCAGCCGGTCGAGGAGCTGAAGGCGCGCGGCATCCTGCTGGACGGCAGCACGGCTGACGGCACGCCGCGCCTGCTGCTGCAGATTTTCTCCACGCCCATGCTGGGGCCGGTGTTCTTCGAGTTCATCGAGCGCCGTGGCGACTTCCGCGACGGCTTCGGCGAGGGCAACTTCAAGGCGCTGTTCGAGTCGCTGGAGCGCGACCAGGTGCGCCGGGGCGTGATCGAGGGCGCCGGCGCGGCTGCGCCAGCCTGAGCGACAGCCAGCACGCAGGCGCATTCCTATACTCGCGATTTTTTTCGAGGACGGGTGCGGCCATGTCTTTTCTCTTGCAACGGCGTGACTGGGGGCTGCGCTGCCTGGCCCTGGGTGCTGGCCTATCGATGGGCGCGGGTGGCATTGCGCTGGCGGCCAGCGCGCCACTGACCATCGTCGTGCCCTACGCTGCCGGCGGGCCGCTGGACAAGAGCGCGCGCATCCTGGCCGAGGGCGCGCAGGCGCGGCTGGGGCCGGTGCAGGTGCAAAACCGCCCCGGCGCCGGCGGCAACCAGGGCGCGGCGGCGGTGGCCAAGGCCCCCGCCAGCGAGAATCTGCTGCTCATGGGCGCCGTGGCCACGCACGCCGTGAACCCCTGGCTGACCCCGGACTTCCCCTACGACCCGATCCGCGACTTCAAGCCCCTCGTGCTGGTGGCGCGCACGCCCAACGTGCTGGTCATGAGCGCGGCCCGCGCCGAGGCCCTGGGCATCCGCAGCACCAGCGATCTGGTCGGCTATCTCAAGGCGCATCCGGGCGAGCTGGTCTTCGGCTCGGGCGGCAACGGCAGCATCGGCCACATCGCCGGCGAGATGCTCAAGGCGCTGACCAACACGCGCATGACGCACCAGCCCTTTGCCGGCGCCGGCCCGGCGCTCAAGGCGCTGCAGGAAGGCAGCGTGGCGCTGATGTTCGACAACCTGGCGTCCTCGCTGCCGCTGATCCGCGCCGGCAAGCTGCGCGCGCTGGGCGTCACCTCGCTGGGGCCGGACGACAGCCTGCCCGATGTCCCCAGCATCAACAGCGAAGTGCCGGGCTTTCATGTCTCGACCTGGTTTGGCCTGTTCGCGCCGGCCAGCCTGCCCGATGCCCGGGCGCAGGAGTACGCCACGGCGTTCTCGGCCGCCATGCGTGCGCCCAACGCGGCACGGCAGTTGCAGGCCATGGGCCTGGAGCCGCAGGACATGGAGCTGGGCGCCTTCGGCGATTTCGTGCTCTCGGAATACAAGAAATACGAATTCCTGGTCAAGGCCATCAAGATCCGCCTGCAGTGACAGCGCCGGGGCGGCGGCCATATCCAGGCCATATCCATCCACAAGGAGAACCCCATGGGTCAGCCCCCCGTCGTCTATGGCCAGTCCGACCGCCCGCCGCGCGGCGACTATGCGCGTGCGCACGATGACTACACCTGCGCGCAGAACTGGGCCGCCTACACGCAGGCGGATCACGACACCTACCATCGCCTGTACCAGCGCCAGGTGGCGCAGTTGCCGGGCCTGGCCAGCCAGGCCTTCATCGACGCCCTGCCCGCCCTGGGCGCGCGCGAGCGCATCCCGCGCTTCGACGATGTGAACGAGGGGCTGCACCGCGCCACCGGCTGGCAGCTGGTGGCGGTGCCGGGGCTGATCCCGGAGGTGCCGTTCTTCCAGCTGCTGGCCAATCGCAAGTTCCCGGTCACCGACTGGATCAGAAAGCCCGAGGAGTTCGACTACATCGTCGAGCCGGACGTGTTCCACGACCTGTTCGGCCATGTGCCATTGCTGTTCAACCCGGTGTTTGCCGACTATGTGCAGCGCTACGGCGAGGGCGGCCTGAAAGCCGCGCGGCTGGGCGCGTGCGAGATGCTGTCGCGCCTGTACTGGTACACCATCGAGTTCGGCCTGATCCGCGAGGGCGGCGGAGGCCTGCGGGCCTATGGCGCGGGCATCCTCAGCTCGGCGGGCGAGTTGCCCTACTCCGTGACCAGCCCCGAGCCGCGCCGCCTGCCGCTGGAGCTGGCGCGCACCATGCGCACGCGCTACAAGATCGACACCTACCAGCAGACCTACTTCGTGATCGACAGCTTCCAGCAGTTGTTCGACCTGACCGAGCAGGATTTCGCGCCGCTGTACGAGGCGCTGCAGGGACAGCCGGAGTTTGCCGCCGACGCTGCCTGAAAAGCCTGATTTTTTGGTCTTTTTGGCCTCAAACCCTTGTCCAGCAAGCGCTGACAGCTATATTTTTAGCAGCAAAACCCAGGCCAGGCCGGCGCTTCAGCAGGCCTGCGCTCCCAGGTAGCGCAGCGCCATGCAGGTGATGTCGTCGGCCTGCGGAGCGCCGCGCTCGAAGGTGTGGACGTCGGCCAGCACCGCCTCAACCAGCGCCTGCGGCCCGGGCAGGCCGCCCTGGGCCTGCCCGGCCAGGGCTTGCTGCAGCCGCGCATCGCCGTACTCCTGCCCGTCCGGATCGAACGCTTCGGTCACGCCGTCGGTGTAGAGGAAAAGCTGGTCGCCCGGCTGCAGTTGCACGCTGGCGCTGCGGTAGGGGAAGTCCTCGCTCACCGCCACCGCCATGCCGCCGGTGCGCGCCAGCGGCTCGACCTGGCCAGCGGCGCGCAGCAGCCACGGCGGGTTGTGCCCGGCATTGACGTACTGCACCTGGCCGCTGTCCAGGTGCAGTACGCCGTAGAACAGGGTGACGAACATCATCTGCTCGTTCTCGGCGGCCAGCAGGTCGTTGAGCTGCGTCAGGCAACGCGTGGGTTCGGTGATGAACTGCGCCGTGGCCTTGAGCAGCGTGCGGGTAATGGTCATGAACAGCGCCGCCGGCACGCCCTTGCCGGATACGTCGGCAATCACGAAGCCCAGGTGCGCCTGGTCGATGAAGAAATAGTCGTAGAAGTCGCCGCCGACCTCGCGCGCCGGCGTGATGTGGCAGTGCAGCTGCACGCGCGCATCCTGCGGCGGGTGGCGCGGCAGGATGGACAGCTGCACCTGGGCGGCGATCTGCAGCTCCTGCTCCAGCCCGGCCAGGCGGGTCTTGGTGACCAGCGCCTCGCGCAGCTCCTGCACCATCCCCGTGAGGCGCTGGTGCTGGTCGATCAGCCGGCCCGACAGCTCGTTCATGACGCCGGCCAGCTGGCGCAATTGCTCCTCGTCGCTGCCGCCGCCGTGCCAGGCCAGCGGCTGGTGCGTGGCCTGTGCCAACGCCTGCAGCCGCGTGCGCAGCAGCCGCTCCTGGCGCCGGCGCACGCGCTCGCGCAGGGCGCGCGTGGCGGCCAGCTCGCGGGCGTTGTGCCGGAAGGTGGCCACGGCCTGGGCGATGCGCCCGATCTCGTCGTCGCCCCCTGCGGGCAGGCGCACGTCCGCCTCGCCCCGGGCCAGCGCCTGCAGCGCGTCGATGGAGCGCTCCAGCGGGCGCAGGCTGCGGCGCAAGTCCCAGTTCAGCCCCAGCAGGATGGCCAGCGCCAGCGCCAGCGTGCCGCCCAGCGCCAGGCGCCCGATGAAGGCGTAGGCCTGCGCGTCGGCAGTGTGCTCCAGCAAGGCCACCACAGTGCCGGCGCTGTGGCCGGCCAGGTCGGCCACGGGGATGCTGCTCAGCAGATAGTCGCGCCCGCCCAACTGCAGCTCGGTGCGCTGCGCGCTGCGCTGGGCGGCGTGGGCGGCGGCCACCCGGCCCAGGGCCGCGTCGGTGCCAGCCAGCAGCCGGCTACGCAAGTCCAGCAAGGTGATGGCGCCGCCGCTGCGCTCGGCCATGCGCGCCAGGGCATGGCGGGCGTCGCGCGCCAGCACCAGCACTGCGCCGGTGCCGGGGATGCGCCGACTGGCCAGCACCAGCGCCTGCTCGGAACCCATCACGCGCAGGCCGCCGACCTCGCTGCCGAGGGCAGCGCGCTCCAGGCTGTCGGCATCGAGCAGCGGGCGCTGCACCGGCGTGCCCAGCACCAGCGGCGCGCGGCCCATGTCCAGCAGCGCCACCACTTCCAGCTCGGCCCCGGCAGCCGGGGCCGCGCCGGTGCGCGCCAGCAATTCGGCCAGTGCCGCCGCGTCGCCCTGCAGCGCCGCCTGCGCCAGCCCAGGCTGCTGCAGCAGCCGATCCAGGTGCGCGTCCAGCGCGCGGTCTTCTAGGGCCAGCGCCTGCTCCCACAGGGCGGCATGGGCGGCCTGCACGGCGGCCGTGAGGCGCTGCTCCAGCAACTGCTCGCGCAGCAGGGCCGAGCCCGTCCAGCCCAATGCCGCCAGCACCAGGCCGGCAGCCACCATGAGGGTGATGCGGGTGCGCAGCAGCATGGTTCAGTCCGCCTGGGGAGCGCTGGCGGCCACGGCGCAGGCGGCCAGGCAGCGCTCGATGTCGGCGCGCAGCCGGCCATCGAAGTCCATGGCCAGCAACTCCTGGCCGTAGTCCTGCACCGCCCGGCGTGCGGCCAGCACCTGGGCATCGCCCCGGGCCAGTGCCTGCGCCAGCGCCGGCAGGCCGGGGGCCGCGTCCGCATCCAGGCCGGCAGGCTCGGCCTGGAGCGGCAGCTCTGCGCTGGCGCAGTGCAGGCGCTGCAGCACCTGGCGGCGCTGGCGCTCCATGCGCGCGCCCGGCCCGGCGGCGACCAGCCAGGCGGTCAGGCCCGCCAGGCCCAGCACCAGTGCGGCGCTCTGCCAGGTCGCCTGCACCAGGCCGCGTCGCACGCTGACCCCGGCGTCCACGCCCACTTCCACGGTGCCGGCAGTGCCACCATCCCCGGCGCCGCCGATGGCGACGCGCACGCTGCCAGCCTGGTCGGGAGCGCTGCGCACGGCGCTGCGCGCACCATGCAGCACGCTGCCGTCGGCGGCCTCGACGGCGATGTGCGTCAAGGCCGGGCGCTGCTGCAGCGTCGTTTGCAAGTAGGCCGCAACGCCCGGCAGCTCGGCCAGCGGAATGCCCAGGCGCACCGCCCGGCCCAGTTGCTGGGCCAGCGTCTGGGCCACCGATTGCGCCAGCGCCCGGGCATCGTCGCGCGCCAATTGCAGGCTGCTGCTGCGCAGCTCATGCACGGCCCACAGCGCGCAGGCCGCGCCCACGGCGGTGAGCACGGCAAAGACCAGGGCGGCGCAGCGCCAGCGCAAGTCCTGGCTGAGGGACTGCACGGCGGAGGGAGCGGGGATTGCGGTGCCGCAAAGGCTGGCGCTGCTGGCATCAGGCTTCATGGTCGAGCGCCTCCAGTTGCGCCAGCGCCCGGCGGCACTGCTCGCGCTCGCGCTGCCAGCCCTGCTGCTGGCGCACTGCGGCTTGCTGCAGGCCGTCCTGTGGTGCGCCGGCTGGCTCGCCGCGCAGGATGGCGGCGGCTGCGCCGTAGGGCTGGCCCAGGCGGCGCAGGCCGATGTGTAGCACCAGCCCGGCGGCCAAGGCTGCCAGCAGGCCCGCTGCCAACCAGCGCAGCAATTGGCGGCTGCGTGCGTACCACTGGGCCAGCGTGGCCGGCGCAGCGGCCGTGGAGACGGTGATGACGATGCCGCCGGCGGCCTGCGCCAGATCGTTGTCGAAGCGCTGTCCGACCTGGCGCTGGCCGGGCGCCGTGCCTTGCCAGGGCTGCTCGCGCGCCAGCAGTTCGCGCCACTGCACCGGCACCGCCGTGCCCCGGCTGCCGGGGTCGGTGCTGTAGAGCACGGTGCCCGCCGGGCTGAAGACGTCGATGGCGACGATGCCGGCAAAGGCGGTCTGTTCGCGCTCCAGCATGTCCTGCAGCGCCGGCATCTGCTCCAGCTGCAGGCCAGTGGCCAGATAGCTTTCCGCCGAGGTGCGCAGGTGGCGCAGCAAATAGGCCTCGCGCTGCGCCGACAGCTGCTGCTGCTGCTGCCCGCCGGCGTGCTGCACCAGCAGCCACAGCAGCAGCACCAGCGCGCCGATGGCCGCCAGTGCCAGCGCCACGATGCGCCCGGCCTGGCTCATGACGCGCCATCCACGGCGCGGCGCTGCGGCGCCAGGCGCGCGCTCAGGGTCAGCAGCACATTGGGCGGCACCTCGGCGGCGGCGGCCAGCTGCGTCAGCGGCTGCTGTGTGCCATAGACCTCGGCCCACATGCCGGGCTGCACCTGGCCGGGGGCGTAGTCGCTGACATCCAGCGCCACCATGCCCATGGCCACGCCGCCGACGATGGGTGCGCTGCGTCCGGCCAGCACCATGGTGCCTCGATTGGCCAGCGAGAACGGCAGGCCGTCGCCATAGCCCATGGCCACGGTGGCGATACGGCAGTCGCGCGGCGCGATGTAGCCGCCAGCGTAGCCGACCTCGGTGCCGGCGGCGACATCGGCCACGCGCAGCACCGGGGCGTGCAGCCGCGCCACGGGCCGCAGCGGCACCTGGATGCGCTCGCTGGTCGGCACGCCCCAAAGGGCGCTGCCCACGCGCACATGCTCGAAGTGCCACTTTTGCCCGGCGAACACGCTGGAGGAGGTGGCGATGCTGCGCGCGGCGGCGGGCAGGCGTGCCGTCCATTGCACGAAGCGCTGGCGCTGCTGCTGGCATTGCGGGGCCTCGGGGTCGTGGAACCGCCCCAGATGGGTCAGCCACAGCCGGGGCTGGGCGGCTCGCCACAGCGCGCTGTCAGCGCCCAATTGCGCCCAGCCGGCGCTGTCGAAGCCCACTCGTGTCAGGCCGGTGTCCAGATGCACGGCCACCGGCAGGCGCCGGTCGCCGGGCAGTGGCTGCCGGCACAGGGCAGCCAGCTCGTGCGCGCCCGTGAGCGCCGGCAGCAGGCCATGCGGGGCGAAGTCCTGCGCCTGCCCACCGCCCAGGCCGTTGAGCACCCATACGCGCAGGCCCTGCTGTCGGGCGTCCACCGCATCGACGGGCAGGCAGGCCTGCAGGGCCAGGCCCTCATCCAGGCTGGACACCCAGAAATCCCGGCAGCCCAGCCGCCACAGCCGGGGCGCGACCAGGGCCACGCCCAGCCCGTAGGCATCGTTCTTGAGCACCGCCCCGACGCTGCTGTCCGGGCAGGCGGCGCGCACGATCTGCCAGTTGTGCGCCAGCGCCTGCAGATCGACAGACAGGCAGGGGCCATAGGCTGTGCCGAGGGCATCGAGCGGCATGGCTAGCTGTCCTTTGCGCAGCCCGGCAGCAAACGCAGATGTCCGTCCTGCCTGCCTGCCGCCACGCCGCGCCAGCCCTGGGCCAGCAGGTGCTGCTGGCGCTCCAGCGCCTGCGGCCCCAGTTCCAGCGCCTGGCTTTCGTCAGCGCGAAAAAGCTCGCCCGGCACTCGCGCCAGCAGATAGCGGGCATGGCCGCCATAGCGGTATTGCACGGCGCGCACGCTCAGGCCGCAGGCCAGCAGGCTGCGCCAGCTGGCTGGGTTGCCCGGGGCGGAGGTGGCCAGCACGCTGCTGGCACCGGCCAGCTCCAGGCGCCGCTGGATCAGCAGGCGCTGCAGGCCGTGGCCGCGCCAGGCACGGTGGACGGCGGCACCGGCCAGCTTGCACAGCGGCGCGCCTTCAGGCAGGCCCAGCAGGGCGCGCGGCGCGTCGTCCGCCAGCAGGTCGTGCTGCAGCACGCCATAGGCCACCAGGGCAGCGCCAGTCCAGCCGCCCAGCACCCGGCCCCGCCCGCCCAGCAGGCTGGCCAGGAAGTCGCGCGTCTCGGGCTTGACCGTCTGCACCGCCATGCCCTCGATGCTGTGCAGGTGCAGGGCGTGCATGGCGTCCAGGTCGTGCGGCTGCAGCCGCCGCCAGTGCAGTGCGTCGATGTCGGGGCTGGTGGGACTGCTCATGAGGCGAAGGCCAGCGGCCCGCCCACGGCGATGACCTCGGCGTAGTTGAGCATGTCGATGGGTGGATACAGGCGCAACTGCCGCGCCACCTGCATGTTGACCAGCAGCGAAAAGCGCTTGAGTGTCTCCACCGGCACGCTGCCCGGCGACTTGCCGGCCACCAGGATGTCCAGCGCCTTGGCCGCTGCCAGCTGGCCCACCGACCAGTAGCGGCTGACCAGCCCCAGCAGCGCGCCGCCCGAGCGCACGGCCAGCTCCGCCGCGCCGAACGAGGGCAACTGCAGCTCCAGTGCCGCCGGCGTGATGCGCCCGTAGAGCGTGCCCAGAAAGGTATCGGGCAGCAGGTACAGCCACTGGGCGCCGGCGGCGTGCAGCTCGGCCACCAGGTCTTCCACACCATCGGCCAGCGGCTGGCCGGCGGCGTTGGTGCGGAAGTTGCGCTCGATCAGCTGCGTCTGGTGGGCAGCGCACCAGGTGCGCGTCTGCGCCACGATGGCCTGGGAGTTGGCTTCGCTGCGGTTGTAGAGCACGCCCAGCTTCGCATAGGGCCGGTAGTTGTGCATGACGCGCAACTGAACGTCGGGCGGCACCACATGCACGGCGCCGGTGACGTTGCGCCCGGGCGCATCCAGCCGCTCCACGATGCGCGACTGCACCGGCGCCGCCACCAGGGCAAAGACCACCGGGATATCGTGCAGATAGTGCCGGCCCTCGTCCCGGGCGTCGAAGGGGCCGACCAGTGCCAGCGTGGCCGGCGTGCCCCAGACGTAGATCAGGTCGGGGGCCAGGCTGCGCGCCTCCTGGATGATGGCGGGCATGTGCGCCACGTCCTGCTGCAGGTCGCGCACGGTGTAGCGCACGCGCAGGCCGGCGTCCGCCAGGTAGGCGCGAAAGCCCTTGTCCACATCGGTCTCACCACGGAAGGTGATCATCAGGATGTGGAATTCGCGCTGCGGCTCCTGCGGCAGCGCGGCAGCGACGGGCAGCGCCGCCAGCAGGGAGGTGCTGCCGTGCAGGCAATGGCGGAGAAACGTTCGGCGTGACATATGGGAACAGGAAGCGAGGCAGTTTCTCACACGGTTTTGCAAAATGTCTCGCTTTGATTGCGCTGCAGGCTCATGCCATAGACCGCGCTGCCGGCCAGCGCCAGCAGGCCCAGCGCTGCCACTGCCGGCCCGAAGCCCCACAGCGGCAGCAGCCAGGCGCCAGCCAGCGGCCCCAGGGCGCTGCCGCCGCGCTCGGTCATGCGAAACAGGCCCAGCACTGCCGCGCCCTGGCGCGCCGGCAGCTGGCGCGCTGCGTCAGCCACCATGGCCGACTGCGGCGTGATCGACAGTGCCTGCCCCACGCCCAGGCCCAGCAACACCAGCGCCAGGGCCAGCGGCGTATTGCCCGCCGGCCAGGCCAGCAGGGCGCTGGCGCTGGCCAGCAGGCCACCGGCCAGCACGAAGGCCGAGCGGCGCTGCCAGCGGTCGGCCTGCTGCGCCGCCAGCGGCACCAGCAGCACCATGATCAGCGGGTACAGCGTCTGCAGTCGCCCGGTGACGGCGCTGCCGTAGCCCAGATCCTGCAGGTGCAGGGGCAGCAGGTAAAAGCACAGCCCGGCCAGCAGCAGCTTGGCCGGCAGCGCGCAGCCCAGCAGCAGCGCGGCCAGGCCGGGTTGGCGCAGCAGATCGCGCAGCGCCAGGCGCTGCCCCGGCGCCGGCCCGGTGCTGGCCGGGGCGGCCCCTGCCTGCGATCTGCCGGGCGGCATCTGGACTCGTGCCACCAGCGCCGCCAGCAGCGCCACGGCAGCCGCCAGTGCCAGCGCCCCCGTCACGCCCCAGCGCTGCGCCGCCATCCCGCCCAGTGGCGGGCCGCACAGGCCGGCCACCAAAATGGCGCGCACGAACTGGCCCAGGCTGCGCGCCCGGTCGGCGCTGCTGGAGGCATCGATGACCGCGCCCTGTGCCGAGACGAACACCACGGCGAAACCCACGGCGCTGAGTACCCGCGCTGCCAGCAACGCCTGGAACTGCGGCACCAGTGCTGCCCAGAGCAGGCCGGCGGCGCCCAGCAGCGCTCCCAGCACCAATCCCCGGCGCCGGCCAAAGCGCTCCGACCAAGCCGCCAGCGGCCATTGCAGCAGCGCCACGACCAGCAGGAAAACCGTCAACGGCAAACCGGCCAGCCATTCCGCAGGCCAGCCCCAGTGCGCTGGCGCCAGGGTGCGCGCCCAGGTCGGCATGAAGGGGCGCGTCAGCTCCTCGGAGAGCATGAAAAGAAACAGCGCCGGGCGCACCGCAGCAGCGCCCGAGGGGCGCCACGCGGCGCGGCCCCGCTGCCGGCCCTGGCGCCGAGCCTGCAGGACATCCAGGGCGCGGGCGCCGCGCGTGCCCAGGCCCAGCGCCACCCATTCCAGCGACAGCAGCAGGCAGATGACGCCCAGGAAGGCCATGTCCAGCAGCGTCTCGCGCAGACGCCGCGCCAGCACCTGCGGGTCGAGCTGGAGCAGCACCTGCGCCACCGCCGGCGCATCCGGCGCCAGGCTCACGGCTGCGGCCACTGTCCAGCGTCCAGGCGGCACGGGACTGCCGGCCAGCAATTGCCCGTCGGCGGCCACCACGGCCAGGGCCTTGATCTCCGGGCTGCGTTCGCGCAGTGCAGCCACGTGTTCCGGGATGCCGACCAACGCGTCGGCAGGCACACCGACCTGCAGCGCCCGCGCCACCAGGGCGGCGCTGGAGCGCGCCACGGCCTGCGCCTTGGCCATCTGGTCTGGCCCGATGCCGGCCTGGGCGGCGCTACCGGCACGCCAGCCCATCCAGAGCAGCGCGCCAGCCAGCAGCAGCACTGCCAGCCAGACCAGCCGGGTGCGTTCGTTGCCTGAGGCGCGCCGCGCCGTCACCGGCTGATGCACGCCGCGCACCAGCCAGGAGCATCCCAGAGCCATGCCAGCCATCACCCACAGCAAGGCTGGCAG
This sequence comes from Melaminivora jejuensis, assembly GCF_017811175.1. Classification (NCBI taxonomy): domain Bacteria; kingdom Pseudomonadati; phylum Pseudomonadota; class Betaproteobacteria; order Burkholderiales; family Comamonadaceae; genus Melaminivora; species Melaminivora jejuensis. The sequence continues at coordinate 3,431,145 of NZ_JACWIJ010000002.1, read as the reverse complement.
CATGGCCTGCCACAGGCTGCGCTGCAGCTGGATACGTGCAGTGTCCAGCACCGCTTCGTCGTAGTGCAATCGCACCTGGGCCACGCTTTGACCCAGATCGTTGCGAATGGGCGCCTGCGTCCAGGCCGACGCTGCCGGCGCCGGCCCGTCAGCCGCCCGGCCCCGGGTCTGCAGCAGCGTCTGGCCCTGCGCACCCACGATGTCGAAGGACAACAGCGCCGGCTCCAGCGCCGCCTCACGCTCCAGCAGGGCAGCGACCGGCGAGCCGGCGGACAGGGCAATGCCCAAGGCCTGGGCATTCTCGGCAGCTTCGGCGGCGCGCTGGGTCAGCAAGGCAAAGCGCGCCTGGAAGGTCTCATCCTGGGCGGTACGCAGCGTGGCCTGCACCAGATAGGTGCCTCCCACCAGGGTCAGGCAGCAAATGCCGGCCAGCAGCGCAGCAAAACGCCACAGCAGACGCGCCATGCCCTGGCTGCGTGCTGGCTTCATTGCTCAGGTTCAGGGGCGGTCGGGCGCCGCTCAGACCAATTCGATCGCCATGGCCGTGGCCTCGCCGCCGCCGATGCACAGTGTGGCCAGACCCTTTTTCTTGCCGCTGTGCTGCAGTGCGTGCAGCAGCGTGACCAGGATGCGCGCACCGCTGGCGCCGATGGGATGGCCCAGGGCGCAGGCACCGCCGTGGACGTTGACCTTGTCGTGCGGCACGCTCAGGTCGGCCATCAGCGCCATGGGCACGACGGCGAAGGCCTCGTTGATCTCCCACAGATCGACGTCCTCCACCTTCCAGCCAGCCTTCTTCAAGGCCTTTTCGGTGGCACCGACGGGGGCAGTGGTGAACCACTCGGGTTCCTGCGCGTGCGTGGCGTGGGCAACGATGCGCGCCAGCGGCTTGGCACCCAGTTCGCGCGCGGTGGATTCGCGCATCAGCACCAGGGCGGCAGCGCCGTCGTTGATGCTGGAGCTGGACGCAGCCGTGATGGTGCCGTCCTTCTTGAAAGCGGGCTTGAGGCCGGCGATCTTGTCCAGGCGCGCCTTGCCCGGGCTTTCGTCCTCGCTCACCGTCACCTCGCCCTTGCGCGTCTTGACGGTGACCGGGGCGATCTCGGCCTTGAACGCTCCCGAATTGATAGCTGCCTGCGCACGCTGGACGCTGGAAATCGCGAATTTATCCTGATCTTCCCGGGTGAACTGGTACTTGGCGGCGCAGTCCTCGCCGAAGGTGCCCATGGAGCGGCCCGGCTCGTAGGCGTCCTCCAGGCCGTCGAGCATCATGTGGTCATAGACCTTGTCGTGGCCCATGCGGTAGCCGCCGCGGCCCTTTTTCAGCAGGTAGGGGCGTTGGTCATGCTCTCCATGCCACCGGCCACCATGACGTCGCGGCTGCCAGCCACCAACTGGTCGTGCGCCAGGATGGTGGCCTCCATGCCGGCGCCGCACATCTTGGACAGGGTGACGGCGCCGGTGCTGCGTGGCAGGCCGGCAGCATGGCCGGCCTGCCGCGCCGGGGCCTGGCCCTGTCCGGCCATCAGGCAGTTGCCGAACAACACTTCATCGACCTTCTCGGGGGCGATGCCGGCGCGCTCGACAGCAGCGCGGATGGCAGCGCCGCCCAGCTGCCAGGCCTGCAGCTCGGCAAAATCGCCCTGGAAGGCGCCCATGGGCGTGCGTGCAGCACCGACGATGACGATGGGGTCTTGGCTCTGGAGGGAAATCATGGCATGGCTCCTGAAAGGGTTGGAACAGAAAAAGGAAAAGCGCTGGCGCAAGGAGCGGCGGTTGCAGTCCCGAAGCGCCGCTGCACGTCATAGGGAAACACGTCATAGACATGCCCGGCCTGGATGCGCTCCTTGTGCGTCTGCCAGAAGGTGACATCCAGCAGGTCGGCATGATGGCGCAGGAAAATCTCGCGCACCGCCGGGTTGCCCAGCAAGAAGGGCTCGAAGGTTTCGGGGAACACATCACGCGGGCCAACCGGCCACCAGACTTCGCCCGACAGCTCGTCGTCCTCGTTGCGCGGGGGTGGCACGCGGCGGAAATGGCAGTCCGTCAGGTATTCGATCTCGTCGTAGTCGTAGAACACCACCTTGCCGTTCCTCGTGATGCCGAAATTCTTCCACAGCATGTCGCCAGGAAAAATGTTGGCCGCCACCAGATCCTTGATGGCGTTGCCGTACTCGATCACGGCATATTCCAGCGCCTGGCGCACCTGCGGCCTGTCCAGGCCAGCCTCGAAGCACTCCTGCAGGTGGATGTTGAGCGGAATCATGCGCCGCTCGATGTACAGGTGGCGGATGATGACCTCCTGGCGGCCATCGCCGTCGCGGTCGCTGATCTCGATCTGGCTGGGGGCGTGGCGCTGGATTTCCTCGATCAGCTCGTCGGAAAAGCGCTCGCGCGGAAAGGCCACCAGGCTGTACTCCAGGGTATCGGCCATGCGGCCCACACGGTCGTGCTGCTTGACCAGCAGGTATTTGGCCTTGACCTGCTCGCGCGTGGTGTCCTTGGGCGCCGGGAAGCGATCCTTGATCAGCTTGAAGACATAGGGAAAGCTCGGCAGGTCGAACACCAGCATGACCATGCCGCGAATGCCCGGCGCGATGCGAAAGCTGTCGCTGGAGTATTTCAGGTGGTGCAGGAAGTCCCGGTAGAACAGCGTCTTACCCTGCTTGGCCAGGCCCAGCGCGGTGTACAGCTCGCCGCGCGGCTTTCTCGGCATCAGGCTGCGCAGGAACTGCACATAGGCGCTGGGCACGTCCATGTCAACCATGAAGTAGGCCCGCGCAAACGAGAACAGCATGTACAGATCGTTTTCGCCGAACAGCACGGCATCGATGATCAGGCCACCATGCTCACCATGCAGGATGGGCAGCGCCAGCGGCAGCTCGTGGTAGCCGTTGACGATCTTGCCGACCAGATAGGCGCCCTTGTTGCGGTAGAACAGGCTGCTGAGCACCTGGATCTGGAAGTTGGTGTGCAGTCTGATATCGCCCAGGCGCTGATGCACGGCCTGGACTACCTGCTGCACATCGCGCGCCAGATCCTCGAAGGGGCGCTGCAGGCCACACTCCTCGACGATGGTCTGCACCGCCTCCTGCAGCTGGCTGGCGCGGGGGTAGTAGGCGCGGTAGATGGGCCGGGCAGCGGGGTCGTCGCTTTCGATGTACTCGGTGCTGACGGCCGGGCGCACGAAGATGAAGTCGTTCTGGAAGTGCGTGCGGTGCAGGATCTTGGTTGTGACCGAGTTGAAGAAGGTCTCGGCCAGCTCGGGCTGCAGGTGGTTGACCATCAGGCCGATGTAGTGCAGCTTGACCTCGTGCCACACGGCCATGGGCAGGGCGCCGGCGCCGAACTCCTTGTCCAGCCGGCGCACGCACTCCTTGACGCGCAGGTCGTAGAACTCGATGCGCTCGCGCTGGGCGCGCTGCTGCCCATGCCAGTCTGCCGTCTCGAAGCGGTGCTTGGCCCGGGCAGATTCCGCCTGGAACAGGCGATAGTGGCGGTTGAAGCCATCCATCATGGCCCGGGCGATGGCCCAGGCCTGGGGAGCGTCGAGACGTTCGGGAAACATGGATGAGCGAGCCTGCCGCGCTGTGCCGCGCGCCGCGCCAGAGCGACGGCAGCAGATGGCGTCAGTGGCGCTCGCGCTGGGCGACGCGCTCGACGGCGCGCTGCTGCACGGCGTCCAGGCCGCCAGCGCCGGGCACCGTGACTTCGACGTTGGTAATCAGGCCGTTGCGCAGGCTGTAGCACCAACCATGCAGCGTCAGCTGCTGTCCACGCGCCCAGGCGTCCTGCACCACCGTGCTGTGCGCCACGTTGGCCACCTGCTCAATGACGTTGAGTTCGCACAAGGCATCCAGGCGCCACTGGGGCGAAAGGTCGGCGAGCAGGTCGGCGTACTTGTCGCGCACATCCTTGACGTGGCGGATCCAGTTGTCCGCCAAGCCCACGCGCATGTCTTCCATGGCCGCACGCACGCCGCCGCAGCCATAGTGACCCACCACCATCAGGTGCTGCACCTGGAGTTGATCCACGGCGTACTGGATGGTGGACAGCGCATTCAGGTCGCTGGGCACGACGACGTTGGCCACGTTGCGATGCACGAACACCTCGCCCGGCTCCAAGCCCGTGATCTGGTTGGCCGGCACGCGGCTGTCGGAGCAGCCGATCCACATGTAGCGCGGCTTTTGCTGCGCCATCAGGGTGGTGAAGAAGCCGGGGCGCTCGCGCTCCATCTGCTGCGCCCACTCCCGGTTGTGTACGAACAGCTCTTCGATGGTAGCGGTGGTCATCGGTGCTCCTTGGGCGCTGGAATGGTATTTATTGGAAAGATGGGTTGGTGGCACTCAGCAGGTTTCGGCGAACAGCTCCCGGCCGATCAACATGCGGCGAATTTCGCTGGTGCCAGCGCCGATTTCGTACAGCTTGGCGTCGCGCCACAGACGGCCCAGCGGATATTCGTTGATGTAGCCGTTGCCGCCGAAGATCTGCACACCCTCGCCAGCCATCCAGGTGGCTTTCTCGGCTGTCCACAGGATGACGCTGGCGCAGTCCTTGCGCACCTGGCGCACGTGTTCGGTGCCCAGCATGTCCAGGTTCTTGGCCACGGTGTAGGCGAACGAGCGGGCAGCCTGCAGCACGGTATACATGTCCGCCACCTTACCCTGGATGAGCTGGAACTCGCCGATGCTCTGGCCGAACTGCTTGCGGTCGTGGATGTAGGGAATGACGTTGTCCATCACGGACTGCATGATGCCCAGGGGGCCGCCAGTGAGCACGGCACGCTCGTAGTCCAGGCCGCTCATCAGCACTTTGGCCCCACCGCCCACCTGGCCGAGAACGTTCTCAGCCGGCACTTCGACGTTCTCGAACACCAGCTCGCCTGTATGGCTGCCGCGCATACCCAGCTTGTCGAGCTTCTGGGCGATGGAAAAGCCCTTCATGCCTTTTTCGATCAAAAAAGCCGTGACACCACGCGCACCTAGCTCAGGCTCGGTCTTGGCATAGACCACCAGGGTATCGGCATCTGGGCCGTTGGTGATCCACATTTTGTTGCCGTTGAGCAGGTAGTAGCCGTCCTTGTCCTCGGCCTTGAGCTTCATGCTGATGACGTCGGAGCCGGCACCGGGTTCGCTCATGGCCAAGGCGCCCACGTGCTCGCCGCTGATCAGCTTGGGTAGATATTTAGCCTTTTGAGCCTCGCTGCCGTTGCGGTTGATCTGATTGACGCACAGATTGCTATGCGCCCCATAGGACAGGCCCACGGAAGCGCTGGCACGGGAGATCTCCTCCATCGCCACCATGTGGGCGAGGTAGCCCATGTCGGCACCGCCATATTGCTCGGGCACGGTGATGCCCAGCACGCCCAGATCGCCGAATTTCTTCCACAAATCCATGGGGAACTGATCGCTGCGGTCGATCTCGCCAGCGCGCGGGGCGATCTCGGACTGCGCAAACTCACGCACTGCATCGCGCAGCGCATCGATGTCTTCACCGAGTTGGAAGTTCAGGCCTGGCAACTGACTGGCGCTCATGAAGCGTCTCCTATGGAGTGATGGGGCGGTGTATCTTACGTTTACGTAAACGTCAATTATCCATGACTTTGCCCGCTGTGGGTTCGATTTTTCGCAGCAGTTCCTGCGCTTCTCGCTCGTGCTCGCGGACTTCTTCAAGGTTGGCACGCAAATCGGCCATCTGCTCTTCGAGTTGCTTGCGATGGGTCTCCAGCACCTGAAGAAAACGGCGCAACTGCACGCCCGTGTCGCGCGGGCTGTCGTACAGATCGATGATTTCCTTGGCTTCGGACAGCGACAGACCCAGGCGCTTGGCCCTCAAGGTCAGCCGCAGGCGCGTCCGATCCCGGCCGCTGTAGATTCTATTGCGCCCGCCTGGGCCGGCACGCTCGGGCTGCAGCAGCCCCATGTCTTCATAGAAGCGCATGGCCCGTGTGGTGAGATCGAACTCACGGGCAAGGTCGCTGATGGTGTAGGTAGCCATGGCAAATGACGCGCAAGCGCAGATCAACCCAGAATTTCTTGGTTCGCATTGACGTCCACATCAATAACATACCATGATCTTGCGATTCATCTGGGCTTTAGAAGTTTCTGCTTTGCCCAACCCATACACCAAACGCACCAACGCCCTTCAATCGCGAGACTGAAGGGCGTGTTGTGTTGGTGAGTTGTGGGTTAGCCTGACGATGACCTACTTTCACACGGGTATCCGCACTATCATTGGCGCGAAGTCGTTTCACGGTCCTGTTCGGGATGGGAAGGGGTGGTTCCGACTTGCTATGGTCGTCAGGCTTTAAAGGGTAGCGTGCGGCTGATGTGGAGGTCAGTGGGCACGCGAGATTCACAGAAAGTCGGTTTGTCTCTGTTGAGGGAGACGTCAGCGTTTGTCTGGCTTGATTGCGTTGGCACAACTTGTGTGTGTTGTGGTCTTTGCTTGTGTTGATGTGCTGTGCTCATCAAAGTTATAGGGTCAAGCCGCACGGGCAATTAGTACTGGTTAGCTGCGTGCATTGCTGCACTTGCACACCCAGCCTATCAACGTCGTGGTCTACAACGACCCTTCAGGGGGCTCGGGGGCCCCGGCAGATCTCATCTTGAAACGAGTTTCCCGCTTAGATGCTTTCAGCGGTTATCTCTTCCACACTTAGCTACTCGGCGATGCCACTGGCGTGACAACCGATACACCAGAGGTGTGTCCACTCCGGTCCTCTCGTACTAGGAGCAGGCTTCCTCAAATCTGCAGCGCCCACGGAAGATAGGGACCAAACTGTCTCACGACGTTTTAAACCCAGCTCACGTACCTCTTTAAATGGCGAACAGCCATACCCTTGGGACCGACTACAGCCCCAGGATGAGATGAGCCGACATCGAGGTGCCAAACACCGCCGTCGATATGAACTCTTGGGCGGTATCAGCCTGTTATCCCCAGAGTACCTTTTATCCGTTGAGCGATGGCCCTTCCATACAGAACCACCGGATCACTATGTCCTGCTTTCGCATCTGCTCGACTTGTCAGTCTCGCAGTTAAGCACGCTTATGCCATTGCACTATCGCCACGATGTCCGACCGTAGCTAGCGTACCTTCGAACTCCTCCGTTACGCTTTAGGAGGAGACCGCCCCAGTCAAACTGCCCACCATGCACTGTCCCCGATCCCGATAAGGGACCTGGGTTAGAACCTCAAACGCACCAGGGTGGTATTTCAAGGATGGCTCCATGTGAACTGGCGTCCACACTTCAAAGCCTCCCACCTATCCTACACAGATCCGTTCAAAGTCCAATACAAAGCTACAGTAAAGGTTCATGGGGTCTTTCCGTCTTTCCGCGGGGAGATTGCATCATCACAAACATTTCAACTTCGCTGAGTCTCAGGAGGAGACAGCGTGGCCATCGTTACGCCATTCGTGCAGGTCGGAACTTACCCGACAAGGAATTTCGCTACCTTAGGACCGTTATAGTTACGGCCGCCGTTTACTGGGACTTCAATCAAGAGCTTGCACCCCATCATTTAATCTTCCAGCACCGGGCAGGCGTCACACCCTATACGTCCACTTTCGTGTTTGCAGAGTGCTGTGTTTTATTAAACAGTCGCAGCCACCGATTTATTGCAACCGCTTTGGGCTCCCCTTGTACAGGTTCACCTACTTGCGGCATACCTTCTCCCGAAGTTACGGTATCAATTTGCCGAGTTCCTTCTCCTGAGTTCTCTCAAGCGCCTTAGAATACTCATCTCGCGCACCAGTGTCGGTTTGCGGTACGGTCGTCAATAGCTGAAGCTTAGTGGCTTTTCCTGGAAGCAGGGTATCACTCACTTCGGCAGCAAGCTGCCTCGTTATCACCCCTCATCTCAGCCCGGCGGATTTGCCTACCAGGCACGACTACAGGCTTGAACCACCTATTCCAACAGGTGGCTGAGCTAACCTTCTCCGTCCCCACATCGCACTATTGAGCGGTACAGGAATATTGACCTGTTTCCCATCAGCTACGCATCTCTGCCTCGCCTTAGGGGCCGACTCACCCTACGCCGATGAACGTTGCGTAGGAAACCTTGCGCTTACGGCGAGCGGGCTTTTCACCCGCTTTAACGCTACTCATGTCAGCATTCGCACTTGTGATACCTCCAGCAGCCTTCCCAGGCCACCTTCACAGGCTTACACAACGCTCTCCTACCACACACAGTAAACTGTGCATCCGCAGCTTCGGTAACTGGCTTGAGCCCCGTTACATCTTCCGCGCAGGACGACTCGATCAGTGAGCTATTACGCTTTCTTTAAATGATGGCTGCTTCTAAGCCAACATCCTGACTGTTTTAGCCTTCCCACTTCGTTTCCCACTTAGCCAATTTTAGGGACCTTAGCTGGCGGTCTGGGTTGTTTCCCTCTTGAGTCCGGACGTTAGCACCCGGTGCTCTGTCTCCCGCGCTGTACTCTTCGGTATTCGGAGTTTGCCTTGGTTTGGTAAGTCGCCATGACCCCCTAGCCAAAACAGTGCTCTACCCCCGAAGGTAATACGCGAGGCACTACCTAAATAGTTTTCGGAGAGAACCAGCTATTTCCAAGTTTGTTTAGCCTTTCACCCCTATCCACAGCTCATCCGCTACTTTTGCAACAGTAGTCGGTTCGGACCTCCAGTA
>NZ_JACWIJ010000002.1:3282500-3417500 GCF_017811175.1 Melaminivora jejuensis | reverse complement strand
AGGGCTACGACGGCACGGTCTTCCTGGTCAGCCACGACCGCACCTTCCTGGACAACGTGGTGACCAGCACCATCGTGAGCGAAGGCGATGGACGCTGGCGTGAGTACGAGGGCGGCGTGCAGGACTGGCTGACGCAGTCGCAGCGCAGCCGGGCATTGGCGGCAGCCGGCCATCGGCAAGAGCGCGCCGGCCAGGCCGAGCGCCGCAGCAGCGCCCCGCCCCGGCCCAGCCCCAGCCCGAGCGCGCACCGCAGAAGAAAAAGCTCAGCTACAAGGAGCAGCGCGAGCTTGAGCAGCTGCCCGCGCACATCGACGCCCTGGAGGCCGAGCAGCAGGCCATCCGCGCCGAGCTGGCCGACGGCTCGCTGTACGTGCGCGACGGCCAGCGCGCCGCCGCCCTGCATGAGCGCGACAGCCAGATCGAAGACCTGCTGCTGCAGGCGCTGGAGCGCTGGGAGGAGTTGTCCGCCTGAGCAGCATTGGCGGCAACTTCAAAATTCATAGCTAGTACCGCTTGCCAGACAAGGGTTTCGACATCAAAACACCTTGAAATCGTTTGCTGGCAAGCGGTGAAAGCTATTTTTTTGATAGCTCATCAGATCCGGTGATGCACCCGGTCGCCGGCGCCGCGCAGGCGCGCCAGCAGTGCCGGGGCGATCTGCGTCAGCGGCAGCACCTCGTCGGCGGCGCCGTGGGCGATGGCCTCGCGCGGCATCCCGAAGACGATGCAGCTGGCCTCGTCCTGCACGTAGTTGTAGCTGCCGGCGTCCTTCATCTCGCGCATGGCGGCGGCGCCGTCGGCCCCCATGCCGGTCAGCATGATGCCGAAGGCGTTGCGCCCGACGATGGCCGCTGCCGACTTGAACAGCACCTCCACCGACGGCTTGTGCCGGTTCACCGGCGGGCCGTCGTCCACCACGGCGACGTAGTTGGCGCCGCTGCGCGCCAGCGAGAACTGGCGCCCGCCCGGGGCGATGTAGGCGTGGCCGGGCAGGATGCGCTCGCCATGCACGGCCTCCTTGACGGTGATCTGGCACAGGCTGTTGAGGCGCGCGGCGAAGCTGGTGGTGAAGCCCGGCGGCATGTGCTGGGTGATGGCGATGGCCGGCGCGTCGGCGGGCAGGTGTACCAGCACTTCGCGGATGGCCTCGGTGCCGCCGGTGGAGGCGCCGATGCAGATGATTTTCTCGGTGGACAGCCGCCCCAGCAGGGTCGGCGCGGCTAGCGCGGCCGGCGCGGCTCGGCTGCCGCCAGCGCTCTGGCCGTGAGTGCTGGCGCCGGCACTGGCCGCCGCAGCGGCAGGCAGGCGGCGCACCTGCGCCACCGCAGCCACGCGGATCTTGTCCACGATCTGCGAGGCCAGCTCGTTCAGGCCGCTGGCCAGACCGACGCGCGGCTTGGCCACGAAGTCCACCGCGCCCAGCTCCAGCGCGCGCATGGTGACCTCGGCGCCGCGCTCGGTCAGGGTGGAGATCATGACCACCGGCATGGGGCGCAGGCGCATCAGCCGGCCCAGGAAGTCGATGCCATCCATGCGCGGCATCTCCACGTCCAGCGTGATCACGTCCGGGTTCAGCTCGCGGATCATCTCGCGCGCGATCAGCGGATCGCTGGCCGTGCCGATGCACTCCATGTCGCCCTGACGGTTGATGATCTCGGACAGCAGGCTGCGCACCAGCGCCGAGTCATCCACCACGATCACACGTATGTTGCCGCTCCTCATGGGTCTCACACTTTCGCTCCAGGCGCGCTGCGGCGCGCCGATGACATCTCTCAAAACTCAGAACAGATCGACACTGCCGCCACGGTTGGCCTGCGCCACCCGGGCGGCGCTGCCGCGCACGGTCTCTTGCTCCAGCACCTCCGGATGGGCGTGCGCCAGGCGCTTGACCATGACCTTGCCGGTGACCGGAAAGAACACCACCTTGCGCGGATGGATGTCCAGCACGTCCTCGGACACGATGGGGATGCGCTCGGTGGCCAGGTAGTCCTGCACGAAGCGCGTGTTGCGCTCGCCGACATTGAGCGTGGTGAAGTTGTGCATCACCTGCCCGCCGCCGAAGATTTTGGCCTGCAGTGTCTCGCGCCGCGCGCCCTGCTTCATCATCTCGTTGATCAGCAGCTCCATGGCATAGGAGCCGTAGCGCCCCGAGGTGTCCGCACCGCCGCCATCGGGCAGCATGAAGTGGTTCATGCCGCCCACGCAGGCGCGGCTGTCCCACAGGCAGGCGGCGATGCACGAGCCCAGCACAGTGACGATGGTGATGCGCTCGCGCGCGACGAAATACTCCCCGGGCAGCACCTTGACCGCGTTGTGCTGGAAGTGGTGGTCGAAATAGAAGAACGAGGCCTCGCCCGGGCGGCGCGCGCGCGCCTTGAGCTCGGCCAGCGTCACCTCGGGAGCGGGGCCGGCCTCGCCCGCCACGGGCGTGATGCGCGGCACGTAGCGGCGCTCCTGCGGGGCGGACGCTGCAGCAGCGGGCGGGGTAGTGGCGCGGTATGGATTCATGGTGCGGGCTTACGAAACAGGGGGAGCGTTCACACGCGCTCGTAAGCCGTCTTGCCGCGCAGCACGAACAGGTCGCGCGAGTCGCTGAAATTTTCCGCATGGCCGACAAACAGCATGCCACCGGGCTTGAGCACGCGGTGGATGCGCTCAAGCACGCGCCGCTGGGTCGGGCCATCGAAATAGATCATCACGTTACGGCAGAACACCACGTCGAAGGGCTCGCGAAACGGCCAGTCGTCGCGGATCAGGTTCACGTTCAGAAAGTCGATGCAGCGGCGCAGCTCGGGCTTGACGCGCGCCAGGCCGGCATTGCCGCCCTTGCCGCGCTGGAAAAAGCGCTGCAGGCGCTCTTGCGACAGACCCTTGAGGTTGTCCAGCCGGTACACGCCCTCGGCGGCCTTGGCCAGCACGCGCGAGTCGATGTCGCTGGCGGCCAGCTTGAACGTGGCGCCGCTGCTGAGCGACTCCAGCGCCGTCATGACGATGGAGTACGGCTCCTCGCCGGTCGAGGCGGCGTTGCACCAGATGCTCCACGGCCCGGCGGGGCGCTTGCGCAGCAGCTCGGCCAGGATCTCGAAGTGGTGCTGCTCGCGAAAGAACGCCGTCAGGTTGGTGGTCAGGGCGTTGATGAATTCCTGCCACTCGCTGGCGTCCTGGTGGTGCTCCAGCCAGTCCAGGTATTCGCTGAAGCTGCGGTGCCCGGTCTCGCGCAGGCGGCGCGACAGCCGGCTGTAGACCATGGCGTGCTTGCCATCGTGCAGGCTGATGCCGGCGTGCTGGTAGATCAGCTTTTGCACGCGCGCGAAATCGGCCCCGGCCCAGGCGAACTCGCGCGCCTGCTCCTCGGCCTCGGCGCCCGCCGCCTCGCGCGCGGCCAGCGCCCGCGCAGGGGTGCGCCGACCGGCCTCGCCACGTGGCTGCTGGGCGCGCTCAAGCCTCATGCCGACTCCGCCACCAGGCCCATGTCCAGCCCGGCCATGAGGCGCTCGATGTCCAGCAGGATCAACATGCGCTCGCCCACCGCGCCCAGGCCACGGATGCACTGCGGGTCGATGCTGCTGTCCACGTCCGGGGCCGGGCGCATCTGCGCCGGCAGCAGCTCCAGCACATCGCTGACCGAATCCACCACAATGCCGACCACGCGCTCGCGCAGGTTTAGCACGATGACCACCGTGAAGCTGTTGTACTCGGCCTGCGCGCAGCCCAGGCGCAGGCGCAGATCGACGATAGGCACGATGGTGCCGCGCAGATTGGTCACGCCCTTGATGAAGGAGGGCGCGCCGGAGATGCGCGTGGGCGTCTCGTAGCCACGGATCTCCTGCACCTTGAGGATGTCGATGCCGTACTCCTCCTGGCCCAGCCGGAAGGTCAGGTACTCGCGTGCGCCGGCAGACGCATCGGCGCGTCCGGCAGTGTCCTGTGCTGCATTCATGCCTGTGTTCATGTTTCCATCCATCCCTGTGCCTGGCCCGGTCAGTGGCGCGCGCGGCGCACCAGCGCGGCGGTGTCCAGGATCAAAGCCACCGTGCCGTCGCCCAAAATGGTGGCGCCCGAGACGTTGGGCACCTTGCGGTAGTTGGTCTCCAGGTTCTTGACCACCACCTGGTGCTGGCCCAGCAGCTCATCGACCAGCACCGCCACGCGGCTGCCGTCGGCCTCGACCACGACCATGATGTTGTTGCTGGTGGCGCTTTGCGGGCGCGGCACCTGGAAGATGCGCTCCAGCGACACCACCGGCATGTACTCCTCGCGTACCTTGACCAGCTGCGAGCCCTGCGCCACGGTGTTGACTTGCTGCGGGTCGATCTGGAAGGACTCGACCACCGAGGACAGCGGCAGGATGTACACCTCGTCGCCCACGCCCAGCGACATGCCGTCCATGATGGCCAGGGTCAGGGGCAGGCGCACCGACACGCGCATACCGTAGCCTTCGGCGGAGTCGATCTCGATGGAGCCGTTGAGCGCCGCGATGTTCTTCTTGACCACGTCCATGCCGACGCCTCGGCCCGACACGTCGGTGACCACCTCGGCAGTGGAAAAGCCGGGCGCCAGGATCAGGTTCCAGACTTCGCCATCGCTGAGCGTGTCGGGCGCATCCATGCCGCGCTCGCGCGCCTTTCTCAGGATCTTCTCGCGCGATAGGCCCTTGCCGTCGTCGCGCACCTCGATGACGATGGAGCCGCCCTGGTGCGAGGCCGCCAGCGTCAGCGTGCCGCTCTCGCGCTTGCCGGCAGCCAGGCGCTCGGCAGGCATCTCGATGCCATGGTCGCAGCTGTTGCGCACCAGGTGGGTCAGCGGGTCGGTGATTTTTTCGACCAGGCTCTTGTCCAGTTCGGTGGCCTCGCCCTGGGTGACGAAATCGACCTTCTTGCCCAGCTTGCCGGCCAGGTCGCGCAACATGCGCGGGAAGCGGCTGAACACCGTGGACATCGGGATCATGCGGATCGACATGACCGACTCCTGCAGGTCGCGCGTGTTGCGATCCAGGTCGGCCAGGCCGGCCAGCAGTTGCTGGTGCAGGTTGGAGTCCAGCCCCCGGCTGTTTTGCGCCAGCATGGCCTGGGTGATGACCAGCTCGCCCACCAGGTTGATGAGCTGATCGACCTTGGAGACGGCCACGCGGATGGTGGTGGACTCCATGGACGAGGCGGCAGCGCCGCCGGCGCGGCCCTCGGCTGCGGGGCGCCGGGCCGCTGGCTGCTGCGCCGCCGGGGCCGGGGCGCCAGGCACTGCAGCTGCGGCAGCTGCGGCAGCTGCGGCCTGGGCGTTGGCAGGAGCGCCCGGAGCGCCGGGGAAAAAGCCGTAGCTGCCCTGCAGCGCCACAGGCCCGGCCTCCTCATGGCCCGCTTCATGGCCCGCCGCGTGGGATGCCTGATCAGGCGCATCGGCCTGCCCGGGGGCGACCGGTGCAGCGGATGATGCGGCAGGCACGATGGCCACCTGCTCCTTGGCGACGTGGAAGACGAACAAGTCCAGCAGGTCTTCGTCGCTGGAGCTGGTGGTGACCGCAAAGCGGCGCATTCCGGGGCGCTCGTCGGGCAGGTCGGCAATGCTGCCCAGGCCGGGGATGTCGCGAAACAGCTCCTTGATGGCGTCGGCGACGGCGGGCTGCTCCAGCGGGCCGATATGGATCTCCAGGGCGCGCTGGCCAGCCGGCAGCGCGGCGCTGGCGGCAGCCTCGGGCGCTGCCGGAGCAGGCGCCGGCACGGGAGCAGGCGCCGGCACCGGGGCCGGGGCCGGAGCGGCAGGCGCAGCCCCCCCACCGCCAGCGGCCAGTTCGCTGATGTGCAGCACCAGCTCGCGCGTGGAGGGCGCCTCGCCCTGGCCGCCGGCCTGGTGGCGCGCCAGCAGACTGCGCGAGGCGTCCGCCGATTCGAGCAGCACGTCCACCATCTCCGGGATCAGCTGCAGCTCGTGGCGGCGCAGGCGATCGAGCAGCGACTCCATGTGGTGCGTGAGTTCGGCCACGTCGGAGAAGCCGAAGGTGGCCGAGCCGCCCTTGATCGAGTGCGCGCAGCGGAAGATGCCGTTGAGCTCCTCGTCGTTGACCGCGCCGAAGTCCAGGCCCAGCAGCATCTGCTCCATCTGGTCGAGGTTCTCCGCCGCTTCTTCAAAGAAAATTTGATAGAACTGGCTCAGGTCGAAATCCATCCCTGCGCCGCCTTGCTGTGTATCCGTCATGGTGCTGCCCCTGTGCCGTGTCCTGATGCGCGAGAGCCCACGGCCTCAGCGGATGACTTTCTGGATGACCTCGATGAGCCGGGTCGGGTCGAACGGCTTGACCAGCCAGCCGGTGGCGCCGGCGCTGCGGCCCGCCTGCTTCATCTGATCGCTGGACTCGGTAGTCAGGATCAGGATGGGCGTGCTGCGAAAGCGCGGGTGTTCGCGCAGCTTGCGCGTCAGGCCGATGCCGTCCAGGCGCGGCATGTTCTGGTCGGCCAGCACCAGATGGATCTCGTGCGTTTCGGCCTTTTCCAGCGCATCCTGGCCGTCCACGGCCTCCACTACGTGATAGCCCGCTCCGGTGAGTGTGAACGACACCATCTTGCGCATGGAAGGCGAGTCATCGACCGCGAGAATGGTCTGCATGTAAAGCTCCAACGTCTTTCCGTTTTGATTGATCTGTGGATACTAAAGCGCCCGGCGCCCCCGCCCCGAGCCGGACTTCAGAACAGCTCCACCGAGCCGGCTTCCATCTCGCTTTGCGTGACCGGGTTGGGGCGCCCGGGCATCAGCTCGGCATCGGCAGCCGCCTCGCCGTCGCTGTCGCCCATGGTCTCGGCGGCCAGGCGAAAGGCGCAGCCCTGCAGCACCCGGCTGGTGTGCGAGATGAGCTGCGTGGCCATGTCGTGAAACTGCAGTTCGGTGACCGCGCTGCGCAGCGCCTCGCGCAGCGTCGCCAGTTGCTGGTTGCCGGCCACGGCGGCATCGGTCAGCGAGGCATTGGCCTCGCCGAAGCGCGCCAGCAGGTTGTCCGTGGCATGGTTGAGCAAGCCCTCCAGCCGGTTCAGATCATGCATCACGGTCAGCAGCGCATCCTGCACATCGGCAGCCACCAGCAAGGATATCTGTACTGCCGGCTCGGACGGCGTATCAGGCGAGGATTGCATCGTTTCTCCATCATCGCTGGCGAGGTCGGCCAACAAACGTCAGGCTGCGGGCGCACAAGCGACAATCGAACCAATTGTTCCAATATGTATCCCATGATACCCAACCAGGGAGCGTCCAACCCCCGGAAAAGCCCGGTGCGCGTGCTGCATCTCGAAGATTGTGCAGCCGATCACGCGCTGGTGCAGCGCGTGCTGCGCCGCAGCGCCCTGGAGCACCAGATCCAGCAGGTGGACACGCTGCAGGCCTTTGCCGAGCACCTGGCGCAGCAGGCCTGCGATGTGATTGTGGCCGACTACCGGCTGGCCGGCTTCACCGCCGTCGATGCCTGGCAACTGGCTGCGGGCATGGCGCACGTGCAGCCACCGCCCTTCATCCTGCTGACGGGCGCCATCGGCGAGGCCGCCGCCGTGGACGCCATGCGCATGGGCTTTGCCGACTATCTGCTCAAGGACGACGTGGCCCATCTGCCGCGCGTGGTCGAGCGCGTGCTCGAACTGGCCGAGGCGCGGCGCCTGCGCGAGCAGGCCAATGCCGAGCTGGCCGCCTCCGAGCAGCGCCTGGCGGCGCTGGCCGAGCACCTGCAGACCTCCATCGAGGAGGAGCGCGCCGCCATTGCGCGCGAGATCCACGACGACATCGGCGGCGCGCTGGCGGCGGCGCGCTTCGACCTGGCCTGGATCGGTCGCCACGCCCCCGAGGGCGGCCTGCGCGAGCACGCCCAGGCGGCTGCCGAGATGCTGCAGCACGCCATGGATGCCAGCCAGCGCATCATGATGAATCTGCGCCCGCCGGTGCTCGACCAGGGCCTGCAGGCCGCCGTGCAGTGGCTGGCCGAGAGCTTCGAGCGGCGCACCCGGCTGCCGGTGCGCCTGAGCTGCAGCGCCGGCGCCATGGCCACGCTGGCGCCGGCGCTGCAGCTGGTGGCCTATCGCACGGCCCAGGAGGCGCTGACCAACATCCAGAAATACGCCCGGGCGCGCAGCGTGCGCATCGAGCTGTCCGACCATGAGGGCGTGCTCACCGTGGAGATCAGCGACGACGGCTGCGGCATCGCGCCGCAGATGCTGGCCAAGCCGCGCTCGTTCGGCCTCAAGGGTCTGGCCGAGCGCGCGCGCCGCGCCGGCGGCTGGCTGGACGTGAGCAGCCAGCCCGGGCGCGGCACCTCCATCATCCTGTCGCTGCCGCTGCAGGAGCAAGGCCAGCCCGCCGAGGGCTGACGCTACCATCGGCTGCAGGCCCCGGCTGCGCGCCGGGACACAGTAGCGAGGGAGAAAGGAGCTGGCCCATGATCCACGTCGTGCTGTGCGACGACCATGCCGTGCTCAGGCGCGGCATCCGCGACACGTTGACCGAGTCGCCCGACATCACCGTGACCGGCGAGGCCGGCAGCTACCCGGAGCTGCGCGAGGCGCTGCGCACTGCCGCCTGCGACGTGCTGCTGCTGGACTTGAACCTGCCCGGGCGCAGCGGCCTGGAGGTGCTGGCCACGCTGCGCGACACGCACCCGCACATCCGCGTGCTGATAGTCTCCATGTACCCCGAGGATCAATACGCGCTGCGCGCCATCCGCGCCGGCGCCCAGGGCTATGCCAACAAGGCGGGCGATCCGCTGCAGCTCATCGCCGCCGTGCAGACCCTGGCACAGGGGCGCAAGTACCTCACGCCCGAGGTGGCGCAGCTGCTGGCCGACAGCCTGGCCCAGCCCGAGGCCGAGCTGCCGCACGAGCAGCTCAGCGAGCGCGAGTTGCAGACGCTGGTCAAGATCGCCTCGGGCCGGCGCCTGTCGGAGATCGCCGAGGAGCTGATGCTCAGCCCCAAGACGGTGAGCGTCTATCGCGCCCGCGTGCTGCAAAAGCTGCAGCTGACCACCAACTCCGAGCTGACGGTATATGCCATACGCAACCAGCTGGTCTAATTTTTTACTATCAAAACAATAGCTGACAGCGCTTGCCAGTCAACGTTTTGCGAATGAAAACACGCTGAAACCATTGACTGACAAGCGCTGCCAGCTATCATTTTTTTTCTGCAACCGGCCACCTCAGGCGGGCGCGAACAGGGCGATGACCCGCTCCAGCAGGCTCAGCATGGGCTGCTCCAGCGTCGGCAGCGTGGCCGAGATGCCCAGCAGGCCGACGGTGAGCGTGACCGGAAAGCCCACGGCGTAGATGTTCATCTGCGGCGCCACGCGCGAGATGATGCCCAGCGTCAGGTTGACGAACAGCAGCATGGCCACCATGGGCAGGGCGATCCACAGGGCGCTGGAAAACAACGACGCGCCCAGCTCGTGCAGGCGCATCTGGCCCAGCGCCGACAGCCACTGATCCTGCACTGGAAAGCGCTCGAAGCTCTTGACCACGGCCATCAGCACCATCAGGTGGCCGTTGATGACCACGAACAGCAGCAGCGCCATGTTGCCGAAAAAGCGCGCCACGGCGCTGACCTGGGCGTTGCTGGCCGGGTCGAAGAAGGAAGCGAAGTTCAAGCCCATCTGCAGGCCGATGACCTCGCCGGCGAGTTCCACCGAGGCGAACACCAGGCGCACTGCAAAACCCATCGACACGCCGATGAACACCTGCTGCACCACCGCGCCCAGCGCCGCCCGGCCATTGACGCTGATGACCGGCTGCTCGGGCAGCACGGCCTGGGCGCACACGGCGATCAGAAAGGCCAGGCCAATGCGCGTGCGCACCGGGATGGCGCGCATGGAAAACACCGGCGCCGTGGAAAACAGCGCCAGCACGCGCAGAAACGGCCACAGCACCGGCGACAGCCAGGCCATGATCTGCGCCTCGGAGAAGGTGATCAAGGCAACCCCGCCCCTGCTTTGCCGGCCCGCCTGCGCGGCAGTCTCAGCCGACCACGCCGGGGATGCCCTCGATGGTGCGGCGCAGGAAATCCACCAGCGTGGACAGCATCCACGGCCCGGCGATGGCCAGCACCAGCACGGCGCCCAGCAGCTTGGGCACAAAGGCCAGCGTGGCCTCGTGGATCTGCGTCACTGCCTGGAAGATGCTCACCGTCAGACCCACGGCCATCACGGTGCCCAGCACCGGCAGGGCGATCATCAACAGCGTGGTCAGGGCCTCGCGGCCCATGGTCAGGACGAACTGGGGGGTCATGGACGGGCGCCTCGAATACGTGGGGTGATGCGCAGGGTGGTGCGTGGGGCTTCAGGTCGCAAAACTCGCCGCCAGCGAGCCGATCAGCAGATTCCAGCCATCGGCCAGCACGAACAGCATCAGCTTGAAGGGCAGCGCCACCAGCACCGGCGACAGCATCATCATGCCCAGCGACATCAGCACGCTGGAGACGATCATGTCGATGATCAGGAACGGGATGAAGACCATGAAGCCGATCTGGAAGGCGGTCTTGAGCTCGCTGGTCACGAAGGCCGGCACCAGCACGCGCATCGGTGCGGTCTCCGCCGTGGCGCCCGGCTCCAGCTTGGCCAGGCGGGCGAACAGGGCGAAGTCCGACTGGCGCGTCTGCTTGAGCATGAAGCCGCGCATCGGCGCCTCGGCCTTTTGCACCGCCTGCTCGAAGCTCAGCGCATTGGTGGTGTAGGGCACATAGGCCTCCTGATAGACCCGATCCAGCGTCGGCCCCATGACGAACAGCGTCAGAAACAACGACAGCCCGATGACCACCTGATTGGGCGGCGCCTGCTGCGTGCCGATCGCCTGGCGCAGCAGCGACAGCACGATGACGATGCGCGTGAAGCCGGTCATCATCAGCAGCACCGCCGGCAGGAACGACAGCGCCGTGAAGAACAGCAGCGTCTGGATGGGCACTGAATAGTTGGTGCCCGCCGGGCTGGAGCTGATGACCAGCGGCAGCGTGCCGGCGCCGGCCTGGGCGGCAGCTGGCGCGGCATCGGGCGCCTGCGCCCAGGCCAGCGGCGCCAGCAGGCCGGCCAGCACGGCCAGCAGCCAGCGCGCCGGTACGGGCAGACGCAGGAATGATTCAGGAAGTGGCATGGCGGGGGGCGTCGGGCTGCAGCGGCTGGACGGTCTGGGCCGCCTGGACTGACTGGGCAGCAGCCACCTCAGCGGCAAAGCTAGCAGCGGGCAGGGTGTGCAGGCAGCTGATGTGCTGCGCCGTCACGCCCAGCACCAGCACCGTGCGCGCGTGCGCCGGGCCGACCTCGACGCTGACCACACGCTGCTGCGGCCCGACGGCCACGCTGGACAGCACGCGCGAGGGCGTACCCGCAGCGCCGGGCAGCAGCCCGATGCGGCGCTGCTGCAGCCGCCGGATCAGCCACGGCAGCGCCGACAGCGCCGCCACGAACAGCACCACCAGCAGCAGGGTCTGCGCCAGACCGGCGCCGGCGGGGCCGCCTTCAGCCACGGCTGACGCGGCGCAGCCGCTCGGAGGGCGTGACCACGTCGGTCAGGCGGATGCCGAACTTGTCGTTGACCACCACCACCTCGCCCTGGGCGATCAGGTAGCCGTTGACCAGCACGTCCATGGGTTCGCCGGCCAGTGCGTCGAGCTCGACCACCGAGCCCTGGGCCAGTTGCAGGATGTATTTGATGGGCACCTTGGTGCGGCCCAGCTCCACCGACAACTGCACCGGGATGTCCAGCACCATGTTGATGTCGTGGATGCCCGAGTCGCCCGCAGAGGGCCGCAGCGGATCGCCGCTGAGCGGCCCACCCTGCTCGGCCGCACGCGCCTGGGCCTCGACCTCCTCGTCGATGCGCTTTTGCTCGTCTAGCGCCTGCGCCCAGTCGGCCAGGGATTCGTCCTCGATGTCCTCGGGTGGAATATCGCCCGGCTTGTCGAAATTGTTACTTGACATTTTTCTCTCCCAGCCAACTGCTGTCGCTGCCGCGCAGGCACTCCTCGATGCGGATGGCGTACTTGGCGTTGTGCGTGCCGTACTGGCACTCGAACAGGGGCACTCCACCGATGGAGGCGCGGATGCGCGGCTCGCGATCGAGTTCGATGAAATCGCCCGGCTTCATGGCCAGCAGCTGCTCGACGGTGGCATCGGCGCGTGCCAGCTCGGCCACCAGGGTGACCTCGGCAGCCTGGATCTCGCGCGACAGCACCCGCACCCAGCGCCGATCCACCTCGATGGCGTCGCCCTGCATGGCCGAATACAGCACGTCGCGGATCGGCTCCAGCGTGGCATAGGGCATGCAGATATGGATGGAGCCCGACAGATCGCCGATCTCCAGCTGGAAGGCCGTGGACACGACGATCTCGCTGGGCGTGGCGATGTTGGCGAACTGCGGCTGCATCTCCGAGCGCTGGTACGACAGCTCCAGCGGGTAGATGCCCTGCCAGGCCTTCTTGTATTCCTCGCAGATCACGTCCACCAGGCGGTTGATGACGCGCTGCTCGGTGGCGGAAAAATCCCGCCCCTCGATGCGCGTCTGGAACTTGCCGCTGCCGCCGTAGAGCGTGTCGATCACGCCAAAGACCAGCGAGGGCTCGCACACCACCAGGCCGCTGCCGCGCAACGGGCGAATGGCGACGATGTTGAAGTTGGTCGGCACCACCAGCTCGCGCAAGAAGGCGTTGTAGCGCTGCACCTGCACCGTGCCCACGGAAATCTCCGGGCTTCTGCGGATGAAGTTGAACAGGCCGATGCGGAAGTTGCGCGCAAAGCGCTCGTTGACGATCTCCATGGTGGGCATTCGCCCACGCACGATGCGCTCCTGGCTGGAGATGTCGTAGGTGCGGATGGAGCCTTCTTCGATGTCCTGCTTGACGGTTTTCTGGCTCTCGCCAGTGACGCCCTCCAGCAGGGCATCGACCTCTTC
Organism: Melaminivora jejuensis; assembly: GCF_017811175.1. NCBI lineage: Bacteria > Pseudomonadati > Pseudomonadota > Betaproteobacteria > Burkholderiales > Comamonadaceae > Melaminivora > Melaminivora jejuensis. Next base: position 3,404,607 of record NZ_JACWIJ010000002.1, on the reverse strand, counting down.
CTGCGACAGAAAGGAATCACTCATGGGTCACCTGTGAAGTTCACTGGATGATGAAACTGGAAAACAGCACCTGGCGCACCGGGTTGTCATCGGCGCGCCGGCGCGGACGCTCGTCCTCGTCGTCGTCTTCTTCCTCATCGTCGAGGTCACGCTGCGCGGCGCGCTTGCGCGGCTTCGGGATGGCGTAGCCCAGCGGACGGGAGACTTCGCGGCGCACGTCCTGGGCGAGTTTTTCCTTGCCCTCGCGCGTCAACAGCTCGTCGGTGGTGCGCTGCGACACCAGCAGCAGCACGCTGCTGCGGATGCTGGGCATGTAGGTCTTGACCTGCTCGGCGGCCTTGGCGTCGGCCAGCTCCAGGGTGATGCCGATCTGGGCAAAGCGATCGCCCCCGGGTCGGCCAGGTTGACCACCATGTTCTCCATGGGCATGAAGGTGGGCGGCGCCTTGGCTGCCGCCTGGGCGGCGCGGCCCGAGCGCCCCCTTCTTCATCATCCAGGCTGCTGCGCTGGGCCAGCATCACCCAGGCGGCCACACCACTGAGCACGGCCAGCAGCACGACGGCAACGATGATCAGCAGCTTCTTGTTCTTGGCGGGGGCGGGGGCGGTTTCGGACACGACAGGTCTTTCTGGCGCTGCTTGCGCGCGAAACTAGGAGGTATCGGCGCGGCATCCGCTCTGGGGACTGCCACAGGCCTCGATGGCGCAATTATTGGCGCCTGGGGCCGGGCATGATAGCCAGAATAAAACGCTGAAAGCCCGCCCTTTCCAGCCCTGCACCGGCCTGCGGCCCATCAGACGAAGATGTCCACCGAGCGCTCGGAGATGCCGCCCGTGCGGCGCCCGGCGGCAGGAGCAGCGCCGTCATTGCCACCCGGCACGCGCACCACGCCCTGGCGGGCGGTGTGGGCGCCGCGCTCCGGCGGCTGGCCTGGCTGGCGACTGCCGGCACCATCAGACGAGGCCATGCCGATGCTCACGCCGGCAAGCTGCAGGCCCTGGGCGTCGAGCAGTTCGCGCAGCTCCTGCGTGCCGGCGTCGAGCAACTGGCGCGCCTGCTCCTCGTCGCTGCGGAAGGTGATGTGCGCCTGGTCGCCGGTCAGTGCCACCTGCACCTGCACAGCCTGCCCGTCGCCCTCCAGGGTCAGCGCGGCATTTTGCGTCTGCTGATGCACCCAGTAGGTCACGTTCTCGGCCAGCTCGGCCTGGGCAGCGTCGAGATCAGCCTGCCAGGCGGCATCGGCCACCGCATCCGGGCCGGCGGCTTCGGGTTCGGCGGCCCCTGCCACTGGCGCGCTGCCGTGCGAAGCCTGCCCACCCGGCTGGCCGGCAGCGTCACGCCCGGGGCGCTGGCCATCCACCGCTGCCGGCCCGATCGCCGCGCCGGCCAGCGCCGTATCCAGCGCGCCGCCGGTCGAGCCAACCCTTGCCGACAACTCGGGGCTGCGCTCAGGGCCGCTGTCCAGCCTGGGGCCTGCCGCTGCCAGGCTGCCCGGCGCCCCCTGGGATGGCGCGCTGCCCGGCACGGCGGCAGGCGCGGCGGCCGGCCCTGTCTGCACGCCCCGCCCCGGCAGGCGCGAAGCGGTCTCTGCTGCGCCCGGCAGCAGCCTGCTTGCGAATGCGCCGCTACGGCTGGCGCGCACCAGTGCGGGACGCGGTGCATCCGCCTCGGCCTGCTCGGGGGCCATGTTCGGGCGACCGCTGTCGAGCCGGCTGGTTTCCGCCACCAGGGAGGTGCTGGCCCAGTGGCCGCCAGCGCCCAGACCGGTTGTCTGGTTGATTGACTGATCTGTGGATGGCTGCAGCACACGGCCTGCCAGCCCTCCGTCCAATGCCGCAGGCAGCGTGCTCAAGCCTGGCTGCGCCGTCCGACTCCAAGGATCAGTTGCAGCATCGGCTGCGGGCAACTCCTGGCCTGGCTCGCTCATCGGGGCTGCTGGAGCCGGTTGCCCCAGCCCGGCCAGCAGCATGGCCAAGGTCTGCGAGTCGCAGGTGACTGGATCGTCCCACTCGTCCGCCTGCGACCGTGCTATCCGATCTGCCTCCTGTCCGGGCAGAGCAGTCGCCGCCAGAAACCCCGCAGCAGACTCATCCGCCCCGGCCCCCGGCGCACTGCCGGGCAACTGGAGCAGCCCCGCGTCCGCCTCGTCCTGCCCCAGCGTGGCCAGCAGGGCTGCAAAGCCTGCCGCCGGCCCGGCCCCGGCGCTCGATCCCGCCACGGCACGGGCACTGCCGCGCGTGGCCTGGGCGGCCTGGGCACTCTGGGCGGCGCCCGAACCATTGTGGACAGCAGTCTGTTGCATGACCCTCACTCCTCCATAGAGTACCTGGCAGCCACGCCCGCCAGGCGCAGTGCGGCACGTTCATCGGTTGCTTTCTGTTCGCGGCGCTGCTGGGCCAGGGCCAGCTCGGCCTGGCGGCGCTCCAGCACCTTGCGCAGGCTGGCCAGGCGCAACTCGGCCTGCAGCAAGGTCTGCCGTGCGCCGGCCACGCGCTGATCCTGGGTGCGCACCACTTGGCCCTGCAGCCCGATGGCGTGCTCCAGCCGGCCCATGAACTGGTGGTGGTGCTGCAGCACCACGGGCTGCATGACCCGGCCCTCGCTGGCGCCCCAGCGGCCCTGGGTCTCCTGGGCGTAGCCCTGCAGCTGGTCGAGCTGGCCCTGCGCCGCCGCCCGGGCGTTCTGCAGGTTCGATACCGTCTGGCGCGCCGCATCGCGCCGGCGCTCGGCCAGCTGGATGGCCACGATGAAAGACTGCAGGGAAGACATGGCGGCGCTCCTTGCGTGTTCAGCCCTGCTGCAGGGCCTGTGCCATGGCCTGGACGCTGGCCTGCAGCGACGCGCCCTCGAACATGTTCTGCTGCAAAAACGCCCGCATCCCCGGCTGCAGCCGGATGGCCTCGTCGAGCTGCGGGTCGGAGCCTGCCGCGTAGGCGCCCACCTGGATCAGATCGCTGCTCTTTTGGTAGCGCGACCAGGTGGCGCGGAATTGCCGCGCCAGCTCGAAATGCTCGCGCGAAATGACGTTGTGCATGACGCGCGAGGCCGACTGCTCGATGTCGATGGCCGGATAGTGGCCGCTCTCGGCCAGCGCGCGCGACAGCACGATGTGCCCGTCCAGGATGGCGCGCGCGGCATCGGCAATCGGGTCTTGCTGGTCGTCGCCCTCGGAGAGCACGGTATAGAAGGCGGTTATGGAGCCGACGCCATTGAGGCCGTTGCCGCTTCTCTCGACCAGCGCCGGCAGCTTGGCAAAGCAGCTCGGCGGGTAGCCCTTGGTGGCCGGCGGCTCGCCGATGGCCAGGGCGATCTCGCGCTGCGCCATGGCGTAGCGCGTGAGCGAGTCCATGAGCAGCAGCACGTGGCGGCCCTGGTCGCGGAAATGTTCAGCAATCGCCGTAGCGTAGGCCGCGCCCTGCATCCGCAGCAGCGGCGGCGCATCGGCGGGCGCTGCCACCACCACCGAGCGGTGGCGATCCTCCTCGCCCAGGATGTCCTCGACGAATTCCTTGACCTCGCGCCCGCGCTCGCCGATCAGGCCGACCACGATGACATCGGCAGCGGTATAGCGCGCCATCATGCCCAGCAGCACCGACTTGCCCACACCGGAGCCAGCGAACAGGCCCAGGCGCTGGCCCCGGCCCACCGTGAGCAGCGCGTTGATGGCGCGCACGCCAGTATCCAGCGGCTCACGCACCGGGTCGCGCTCCATGGCGTTGATGGGTGCGCGGCTCATGGCCTGTGCATCGACACTCTCCAGCGGGCCGTTGTGATCCAGCGGCAGGCCCTGCGAGTCCACCACCCGGCCCAGCAGCCCGTCGCCGATGGGCAGGCGCAGCGCGCCGGCAGCGGCACTGGCCGACTCCACCTCTGCCGGCTGCTGGCCCAGGCGCAGCGGCGGCACATAGGCCGGCGCCGGCGCCACTTGGGCGCCGCTGGACAGGCCGTGTACATCGCCCGCCGGCATCAGATAGGCCTTGTCGCCGGCGAAGCCGACCACCTCGGCCAGCACCGGCTCGTCCTCCTCGCCCATGCGCACCTGGCACTGTGAACCCACCGGCACGCGCAGGCCGGCAGCCTCCAGCACCAGGCCGGTGAGCCGCGTCAGCGTACCGCGTGCCGGCAGCGGCACGGGCTCTTGCAGACGCGCGCGCGCCTGCACCAGCAAATCCTGCCAGGCCTCGGCCTTTTTAATGCTCATCGCCGGCCTCGCGCCACAGATCGGTCAGGCCCAGTGCCGCGATGGCGCGGCGCCAGCGCTGATCCAGCGTGCCCTCGATCACCGTGCCAGCCGACTCGACCACGCACTCGCCCGGCTGCACGCCTGCGTCCTGCAGCCACTCGATGCGCATCGAAGGGTGCTCGGCCTGCAGCGTCTCGTGGACGGCCTGCCAGTCGGCGGGATTCAGGCGCACGATGGCCGGGCGGCTTTCGCTGCCCAGCATGGCCAGCGCCTCGCGCACCACCGGCAGCACCGCGCGGCGGTTCACCGACAGCTCGCTGCGCACCACCTGGCGGGCGATGTCGCAGGCCAGCTGCAGCACATCCTGGGCCATGGACTGCTGCAAGCCGGCCAGGCTGCCCTCGAAGGCCTGCGCCAGCTGTGCCAGCCGCTCGGCCGCCTCGCGGCCCGGGCCGGCGATGTGCTCGTCCAGGCGCTGCTGCCAGAGCAGGCGCTCGCGCTCCTGCCCTTCGGCCAGGCCCTGGGCATGGCCTTGTTCGAGTGCCTGCTGCACCAGCGCCTCATGCTCATCAAGGGGCAGGCCCTCCTGGACTGGCTCGGGCGGCAGATCCACCACCTCGTCCTCGACCTCGGGCTCGGGCGGCGGCTCGGCGACGACCGAACCCAGCGGGACAAAGCCGTGCTGCTCCCCGTCGATGGCGCCAAAGCGCCAGCGCGTGACCTCGCCCACTTCCTCGCGGGGGACGAAGCGGGTGTAGTGGCGCTGCTTACCTGACGCCATGGCTCACTCCTGTGGTATCCGGGTTGGGCGCTCAGACCAGGGCATCGTCGGCCCCGCCAGACAGCGTGATCTGCCCTTCCTCGGCCAGGCGGCGCACGATCTTGAGCACTTCGCGCTGCTGCGCCTCGACCTCGGACAGGCGCATCGGCCCGCGCGACTCCAGATCCTCGCGCATGGCCTCGGCAGCGCGCGAGGACATGTTGGCCAGGATCTTGTCGCGCACCTCGGGCTGCGCGCCCTTGAGCGAGATCACCAGCGTCTCGGAGGCCACCTCGCGCAGCACCATCTGGATGGAGCGGCCATCGAGCTTGTAGGCGATATCGTCGAAGACGAACATCTTGTCCACGATTTTCTGCGCCAAGTCGGCCTCGTAGTTGCGGATGACCTCCAGCACCGCAGCATCGGCGCCGGTGCGCAGCAAGTTGATGATCTCGGCAGCCGCCTTGACACCGCCCAGCGAGCTCTTGCGTACCTTGTCGCCGCCGGCCAGCACGCGAAACAGCACCTCGTTCAAGTCCTTGAGCGCCGTGGGCTGGATGCCCTCCAGCGTGGCGATACGCAGCATGATCTCGCCGCGCTGGCGATCCGACAGGTGCATGAGCACCGCCGAGGACTGCTCGGCATCCAGGTGTACCAGGATGGCGGCGACGATCTGCGGATGCTCGTTGCGCAGCAACTCGGCCACCGACAGCGGATCCATCCACTTCAGGCTCTCGATGCCCGAGATGTCGCCGCCTTGCAGGATGCGGTCGATCAGCAGCGCCGCCTTGTCGTCGCCCAGGGCGCGCTTGAGCACCGAGCGCACATAGTCGCCGGTGTCGCTCACCAGCAGGCTCTGCGCCGCCGCATCGGCAGTGAAGCGGTCGATCACGTCATCGACCTTCTCGCGCGACACGCTGCGCATCCGTGCGATGGTCTCGCCGAGCTTTTGCACCTCCTTGGGCGACAGGTGCTTGAACACCTCGGCGGCTTCCTCCTCGCCCAGCGACATCAGCATGATGGCGGCGTCGTTCAGGCCTCGTTCATCCATGGCTCACCTGTGTGTCATGCAGCTTCACGGGTCTGGCGCTCACTCGCCGTTGACCCAGGTCTTGAGAATGTTGGCCACTGCGATCGGATTGTTGCGCGCCAGGTTGCGCGCATCCTCCAGGCGCAGCTGCGCCGGGGTGGGCTGCAGCTCCTGCACGCCATCCGGGCCAGGCAGGGCCGGGCGCTCCAGGCTTTCGGACTCGATGGCGTCGAGCTTGCGCTCGGCCAGGGCCAGCTCGCGGGTGGCCGCGCGCGCCTTGAGCACGGGCCGCGCCACGCCCAGCAGCACCACGGCCACGGCCAGCGAGATGCCCAGCGGCCAGGCCAGCGACTTGGCCAGCTCCTGCATGTCGGGCTGCTTCCACAGCGGCAAATCGACGGCGGGCGCCTCCTCCACGCGGAAGGGCGCATTCATCAGGTTGACCGAGTCGCCGCGCTCCTTGTTGAAGCCGATGGTCTCGCGCACCAGCGCCGTCATCTGTTCGAGCTGGGCGGCAGACAGCGCCTGCGGGCCGGCTGGCTTGCCGTCGGGGCCGACGGCGCCGGCCACCTGGGCATAGTTGACCACCACGGCAGCGTTGACGCGCTTGATGACGCCCACCGCAGCGCGCGTGACCTGGGTGGTCTTGTCCACCTCATAGTTGGTCACCGACTCGCGCTTGCCGGGCTGCGCACCCTCCTGGGCGCCGCCACCGGCGGCCAGCTGCTGGGCCGGGCCGTTGACTGCGGCATTGGCGGCCTGGGGCGGCTGATTGCTGATCGCGCCAGGCACGCCCGAGGGCGGCACGGCCCCCGGGGCGCCGCCAGTCTCCACCACCTGCTGGCTGCGCACGGCGCTGGCATCGGCGCTCAGGTTGGGGCGGTGCTGCTCCACGGTGGACTCGGAGCGGCTGAAATCCACCTCGGCAGTGACCTGCGCCTTGACGTTGTCCTTGCCCACCACCGGCTCCAGCAGATCCAGGATGCGGCGCGTGTACTGCTGCTCGATCTGCTGGGTATAGGTCAGCTGCTGCACGTCGATGGCGCTGGAGGCGCTGCCATCGGGCGACTGCGACAGCAGCTTGCCGGTGTCGTCGAGCACGCTCACGGCCGAGGGCGCGAGTTCCGGCACGCTGGAGGCCACCAGATGGACGATGCCGGCCAGTTGCGTGCGATCGAGAAAGCGGCCTGGATACAGGCTGACCAGCACCGAGGCCGAAGGCTTTTGCTGCTCGCGAAAGAACCCGTTCTGATTGGGCAGCGCCAGGTGTACGCGCGCGCTTTGCACGGAGGCCAGCGCCTGGATGGAGCGCGTGAGTTCGCCCTCCAGGCCGCGCTGGAAGTTCAGCCGCTCCTGGAACTGCGTCACGCCGAAGCGGCTGCTCTCCATCAGCTCGAAGCCCGACACCGAGCCCTTGGGCAGGCCCAGGGTGGCCAGGCGCAGGCGCGCATCGTGGACGCGCTCGGCGGGCACCAGGATGGCGCCGCCGCCTTCGGAATACTTGTAGGGCACGTTCATCTGCGCCAGCTGCGCGACGATGGCGCCGCCATCCTTGTCGTTGACGCCGGCAAACAGCACCCGGTACTCGGGCTGACGGGTATAGAAGAAAGCTCCTGCGGCCAGCACCAGCAGCAGCACCAGGGCAGCGCCCCAGCGCAGCCGCGCAGCCCGATCCAGCGCGCCCAGGCGCTGCAGCAGACCGGACGCGGGCGACGAGGCCACGGGCTCGGGAATGGCAGGAACTTCGGCAACGGCGGCGGTGGACATCGTGGCTTTCGGCGGACGGCCAGGAGCAGCAGCGGGGTGCGCCACCGTCCTGGCAGGGATTGAAACGTGGGCCGATTATCCGGACGAGCCGCCTGCGGCGTTTGCCTGATAAGGCGCCGCTTTGGCCATCATTTCGGCCTGACCGGCACCGGCGCCCGACCTACCATCACGGCACTTTCCCGATTGCCCGATCAGTTTTTTCGCGAGGACGCCGCCATGGACATGCGCATCGCCAGCACCACCGCCCCCCTGACCCAGACCCAGATCGCCCGCCGCGTGACAGCGCCGCAGGCCGAGACCAGTCCAGGCTTTTCCACCGCCTTCAAGGATGCCCTGCAGGCCGTCAGTGCAGCGCAGGAGCGCGCCAGCCACCTGCAGCAGGAAGTGCAGCTGGAAAACCCCAGCGTCAGCATCGAGGAAGCCATGGTCGCCATGCAAAAGGCCCAGATCGGCTTCCAGGCCGCGCTGCACGTACGCAACCGCATGGTGCAGGCCTATACCGACATCATGAACATGCAGGTGTGACGGCCACGGCTGCCTGCACCGCTGTCTGCACCGTCCACGCAGCAGCCAGCGCACACTCTTTTTTTCATAGCTACCAGCGCTTGCCCAGCAAGGGTTTGAGCCATATTTCATATATAAAAAAACCGGCCTCCCTGTGGAGGCCGGTTTTTTTCTTGCCTGCCCTGGCACCGCTGCGTGCAGCGGCGGCGGGCGGCGCTGGCCGGGCCAGGGGCCTGGCTTGCGGCAGGCAGCGCATCAATGCATCACGGGTGGCTGGCCTTCGAGCAATTGCTCGAACTGCGCCATCCAGGGCTCGGCCAGGATGCGGATCTGGGCATCGTTGCGCAGGATGCGCTGCATGATGCGGGCCTTTTCCTGGCGATGCTCGGGCGCCAGCTCCTGCTGGTTGGCCTGGAAGCGCAGCTGCTCGATCAGGATGGCGCAGGCGCCCTCGCAGCGCATCACCTCGTCCCAGTCCTTGAGCTTGGCCGCTTCGAGCATACGGTCGCTGCTTTGCTCGATGGCCTTGTAGTAGTCGATCAACATTTCTGGCATGGCTCAGGCCTCCGCGTAGCTGTGCCGCTGCATGTCGTTGGCAGCAGCGACGGGAGCGACTGGGGCCGGATGGTTCTTGATTTCGTTCCAGCTCTGGGCGATAGGCTCGAACAGGCGTGCCACCTGTCCCAGCAGGGCGTCATCGTTGCGCGCATTGGCCAGGATCAACTGCTGCAGCGCATAGTCATAGACCGCGCCCAGATTGGCCGCCAGCTCGCCGCCGGCCTCGCGGTCGAGCGCCGTCATCAGGCCTTCCTCCAGGATGCGCAGCGCCTTGGCCACGGCGGCGCACTTGGCCGCGATATCGCCGCGTGCCAGGGCACCGCGCGCGGTGGCGATGGACTGCAGGATTCCCTCGAACAGCAGGCTGACCAGCTGGTGCTGGTCGATCGTGTGCATGCTGGTCTCGACGTTGATCCGCTGGTAGGCGGATGCGGTGCGGGCGCTGAACGGAGTGAACATGGTGACTATCCTCGGCTGGCTGCTCTCTGTTGATTTATCGGCATGTCACCGAAAAACTGAAGGCCGGCGCGACGGTATTCAATTCTTGCTGTTGTTCCAGGTCGTGACCTGCTGCGCGATATAAGCGTTGAGCGCGTTCAGGCGGCTCATCTGGGTGTCCAGCGCCACATAGCGCGCGGTCAGCAGCGCCTCGGTGCTGTCGGCCCGTGCGTTGATGCGCTCGATCTCCTTGGCATTGCGCTTGAGGGCATCCTTGAACTGCGTGTCCTTGCTGGCGAAGAAGCCATCCGGGTCGAGCATCTTGGAGGTCGCCGCCTTGATCTTTTCCGCCACGCCATCCTGCGTCGTGGCCAGGCCATCGGCACCGATGAACAGCGCCTTGACGGCATCCGGGTTCTTCAAGGCCTCGCTGAGCTTGGTGCTGTCGATGGACAGATCGCCGCCCTGGATGTGGCCCAGCCCGATGTCGGACAGAGACTTGAAAGGCCCGGTGCTGCTCGACAGCGACTGCATCACGTTGCGCAGCTGGTTCTGCAGGCCCACGGTGGTCGAGTCGCCCTGCAGCAGGCCTGCCTCTTTTGTGGTTTTATCGTATTTGGTCACATCGCTGAGAGCCTGGTTGAGCGCGTTGTAGGCAACCACCAGGTCTTCGATGTTCTTCTGGATGGCCGAGTTGTCCTTGGCCACGGAGATGTTGACCGGGGCCGTGGTGACTTTTTCGGCCTTGAAGGTCACGCCGGCCACGGCGTTCTCGAACGTATTGGTGGCCGAGGTGATGTCATACATGCCGTTGATCTTGGCCTGGGCATTGGCTGCGGCATTGACCCCAGGATCGGAGGACAGGCCGTTGGCCAGGCGCGACAGACCCAGGTTGTCGCCCGTATCGCCATCGGCATCGGCCGTGACGGTCATCTGGAAGCCGAACTCCTCGCCCGTGTTCTTGCTGCGCAGCATCAGGCGCTGGCCCGAGGTGTCGGTCAGGATGGTGGCCGTGACGCCGGCATTGGCGCCGTTGATCTTGCCGGCCACGTCAGCCAGCGTGTCGGAGGCCGAAACTTCGATGTCGATCCCGGCGCCGGAGCCGGCGGTAAAGCTGCCAGCCTCCCACTTGCCCATCTCCAGGCGCAGCGTCCCCGCGCCCACACCAGTGCCGGTGGCAATGGCATCAGAGGTCGAGACCTGCGCCCGGGCCAGCTGCTGCACCTCGACGCTGAAGGTGGTTTCCACCGTGCCGCCGATGGCGGTGGCCGTGATGGCCTTGTCGTCCGAGGACGAGGCCTGCACGGCATTCCAGCCGGAAACGCTGCTCAGCCTGGACACCGCCGTCTGCAGCGTGGACACCAGCGACTTGAGCTGGCCGAAAGTGGAAATCTTGGCCTCGGTGAGCTTGGCCTGATAGTTCAGGCCGTTGGGACGCGAGATGGGCAGCTTCACGGCATCGACGGACGCCTTGATGAGCGCATTGACATCGACGTTGCCGCCCAATCCGACACCAATGGAAGAAAAGCTGGCCATGACCGTCTCCTATCAACAAAGCCCTGAAAGTACACCGGCCATTATCGGCGCAGGTCATCAAGCCATGCTGACGAAAAGCGCCCTGCATACCGGCCAGTTCCCGCCGCCGGGCAATCCTTGCCAGACGGCACAAACGCCAATGCGGCGAGGGTTGCCCCGCCGCATTCGAATCTGCCGAAACCGTAGAGACCGGGAGAGAGCGCCTCTTGTTCCATCAGGAAAGGCGCTCCTCCCTGCCCCTATCGATCAGCGCAGCAGAGCCAGCACGCCCTGCGGCAGCTGGTTGGCCTGCGCCACCATGGCGGTGCCGGCCTGCTGCAGGATTTGCGAGCGCGACAGGTTGGCGGTTTCTGCCGCAAAGTCAGCGTCCAGGATACGGCCACGCGAGGCTGACATGTTCTCGGACGTGACCTGCAGCGCAGCGATGCTGGTCTCGAAGCGCGACTGCAGGGCACCCAGCTTGGCGCGCTCGCCAGCGATGAAGGACAGTGCCGAGTCCACGGTCTTGAGCGAGTGCGTGGCCTTGCTGAAATTGGTCAGATCCAGTTCAGAGACCTTCTTCAGGGAAGAGTTCGCCGCTCCCGGAGTTCCTTGCAGGGCTGTCGTGCCTGTCGATACCACACTGAACGACTTGTCCGAATCCAGCGTGATGTAGCCGCTCACGGACACTGCAAGCTCAGAGCCTGCAGCAACCGATGCTGCAGCCAGAGTCTGTGCGCTACCCGACGTGGTGATTGCGCCCTTGCCATCACCCACCAGTTTCTGCACCGTGACGGCGCCGCCGTTTGCCGCAGTTGTCTTGCCGATGGCGATGGTGTTGCCAGCAGCGTTGGTCAGGATGATGCCGTCGGCTTTCTCGTTCAGCGATGCCACGACACCGGTCTTGGACGACTGCTCGTTGATGGCCGCAATGCCTTTGGCCAAAGCATCAGCTCCGGAGGTCGAAGTTCCTTCGATGGCGAAGCTGATGGTCTTGGCGTCACCTTCGTTGTTGGACTCAAGCGTCAGCGAGTAAGCGCCAGTGGCAGCGAATTTCAACTCCACTTCAGTGCGTGCCGTGGCGGTCACGCCGGTGTATTGGGTTTGCAAGTTGATGGACTCGGCCGTCTTCTTGCTGTGCTCGTTGGCAGCAACATTGATGGACTTGCTGCCCAGGGCGCCATTGATGGCGATGGCGCCAGATGCCACGCCGTTGCTCCCATACGCAGCCGCTGCGCTCGCTGGCGCCGCAGCTGCGGCACCGCCCGCTCCCGAACCTGACACCTGGTTGTTGCCATAGGTGTTGGTGCGCAGGTTGGCGGTGGCGGCCACGATGGTCTGGTTGGCGTTGGCGCCGACCTGGAACTGCTGCGTACCAAAGCTGCCGTCGAGCAGCTTGGCGCCGTTGAACTCGGTGGTCTGCGCCACGCGATCGAGTTCGGCCACCAGCTGGTTGACTTCCTGCTGCAGCGCTTGGCGGTCGGAGGCCGAGTTGGAGGCGTTGGCCGACTGCACGGCCAGTTCGCGCACACGCTGCAGGATGTCGCCGGCGGCCTTCATGGCGCCTTCCGCCGTCTGCGCCAGCGAGATGCCGTCGTTGGCGTTGCGCACGGCCTGGTTCAGGCCCCGGATCTGGCTGGTGAAGCGCTCGGAAATCGCCAAGCCGGCGGCGTCGTCCTTGGCGCTGTTGATGCGCAGGCCCGACGACAGGCGCTGGATGGAGGTGTTGAGCGAGCCCTGGCTGATGCCCAGGTTGCGCTGGGCGGTGAGCGAGGCGACGTTGGTATTGATGGTGGCGGCCATTGCAAATCTCCTGAAAGAAAAACGGCGGTTGCGCTGACGGGGCCGGAACCTCTCCGACCCCAGGGTTCACAGTGCCCGGCCCGGCCCTCTGTTGAACGGCGGATGGTCACTTGGCCTGAAGCCTTGGACAGCCCGTTGAACCTGTTTACGGAAGGTACGCGCAAAACTTTAGGGTGAGCACACACAAGTCCACACAGCTTTTTACCTTGGCCTGCGCGGCGACCGCCCTGACCGCACCGCTGCAAACGATGGGAAAGGCGGGTTTTTGCCGCTTTTATCGGCGCAACGGCGCCAGCCCGGCACTTTGACAATTGCCCCCATCGTTGCCGCCGAGGTCTCCACGGTCGTAACACCCGTCTGCCCCTTCACCCGGTTTTGCCGCCCCGCAGGAGTTTTTCAATGGCCTCCACGATCAATACCAACATCGCTTCGCTCACCGCCCAGCGCAACCTGGGCATCAGCCAGGGCTCGCTCAACACCTCCATCCAGCGCCTGTCGTCGGGCCTGCGCATCAACAGCGCCAAGGACGACGCCGCCGGCATGGCGATTTCCGAGCGCTTCACCAGCCAGATCCGGGGCCTGAACCAGGCCGCGCGCAACGCCAACGACGGCATCTCGCTGGCGCAGACGGCGGAAGGCGCCATGAAGGCCGCTGGCGACATCCTGCAGCGTGTGCGCGAACTGGCCGTGCAGGCAGCCAACGCCTCCAACAGCCCCTCGGATCGCCAAGCGCTGCAGCAGGAAGTGAGCCAACTGGTGGCCGAACTCGATCGCGTGGCGCAGACCACCGAGTTCAACGGCGCCAAGCTGCTCGACGGCACTTTCGGCACGCAGCAGTTCCAGGTCGGCGCCAACGCCAACCAGACCATCGTGGCCGCCACCGCCAACCTGCGCACCAACACCTATGGCAACAACCAGGTGTCAGGTTCGGGAGCGGCTGGGGCCGATGCAGCAACAGCAGGCAATCCTGCTGCCGGGTTCGCATCCAATGGCGTTTCAGGGCCTGGAAACATCGTCATCAATGGCGCCCTGGGCAGCCAGACGATAGCTGTGGATGCCAACGAGCACAGCAAGAAGACGGCCGAGTCCATCAACCTGCAAACCCAATACACCGGCGTGACCGCCACGGCACGCACCGAGGCTGTGCTGTCCTTTGCTTCTGCCGGCGCCTATGGCTTGACTTTGCAATCGGACAACAACCCGGATATCACGATCTCGTTTGCCATCTCCGCTACAGCTGGCTCGGAAGGTCTGTCCAATGCAGTGACCGCGATCAACGAGCAATCCGCCAAAACTGGTGTCGTGGCTTCATTGAACGAAAAAGCCGACGGCATCATCCTGACCAACACAACCGGCAATACCATCGCCGTCGGCAAGACCAACGCTGCCAATGCAGGTGACATCACCGTGCAAAAACTGGTGAGCGATGGCAAGGGCGGAGTGGCGACGGCAGGAACCGCCCAGTCCATTGCCGCAGCATCAGGCGCAACCCCCAACCTGGCGGTCAGCGGCTACGTCACGCTGGATTCGGACAAATCCTTCAGCGCGGTATCGTCAAACACCAATGCGCTGGGTGACCTCACGCTGAACTCCGAGCTGAAAAAAGTTTCCGACCTGGATGTGACGAGCTTTGCCCGGGCCACGCACACGCTCAAGACGGTGGACTCGGCCTTGTCTTACATCGCTGGCGAGCGCGCCAAGCTGGGCGCCCTGCAGTCGCGCTTCGAGACCAGCATCGCCAGCCTGAACATCACGGCAGAGAACATGTCGGCCTCGCGCTCGCGCATCCTGGATGCCGACTTTGCCCAGGAAACGGCCAACTTGGCACGCACCCAGATCCTGCAGCAGGCCGGCACCGCCATGGTGGCGCAGGCCAACCAGATTCCGCAGGGTGTGCTGGCCCTTTTGAAGGGCTGAGGCTTGGGCGCGCGTCAGCGCCCATTCTCGCCATATCGCCACAGAGATCAGAAGCGGGCTTGCCTGTACGCTGGGACGCTTCGGGCACCGCATCGCACAACCCGTGTGAGTCCAGCCCTCAGCCATTCATGAAGCCACCGACTACCTCCATCCAGCCCGAATATCTGTCACCCAAGCTGGAGGCTGCCCAAGCCGCCAGCAATTGGCCTTTGCTGGTGCGGCTGTGCCGCCAAGCCATACGCAAACATGGGCGACACCACAAGGCACATCGATTGCTGGGTTTCGCTCTGCGCCAGGATGGAAAGATCGAAGCAGCCCTGGTGGCCTATGCCAAGGCTGCAGCCCTGTGGCCGCAGGATGCCGAGCTGCTGATCAATTACTCCGATCTTCTGTTGATGCAAGGGCTGAATAACGAAGCTTTGCCGCTGCTGGAAAAAGTGGTCGCCTTGCGTCCCGAACATAGCATCTGCTGGGTAAAACTGTCCCAATGCTGCTATGCCTTGCTGCTGCATGAAAGGGGTTATGAGGCCAGTCAGCAAGCTCTTGCAACAGCCCAGGGGCGCTGCAAAGAGTTGATGCATTGACTCAATCCGCCATACACCGTCGTGAGCTCGGACAGGTGCGCGAGGCTGTGCAGGATTGCCGAGAGGCCATCTCCTTGGTGCCTGATGCAGCGCACCTGTACACCAACTGCCTGCTGTTCATGCTGGCTGATCCAAGCTGCACGGCAAATGATCTGGCGGAAATGGCCAGCAGCTTCAGCGAAAGATTCGAAAAGCCTTTGCAACCCCACTGGCCCAGCTTCGCCGCCAAGGATCGTTCTCCTTGGCGGCGTTTGCGCATTGGTGTGGTGTCGCCCGATTTTCGCAATCATGCCGTAATGTATTTCACCGAAGGGTTACTGGCACAACTCGATAGACAACAGTTTGAAGTCATCGCTTTTTATAACCATCCCGTGGATGATTTAGTCACGACGCGGGTGCAATGCCATGTGGATGAATTCATCCGTATTCATGGCATGTCGGCTGAAAAGCAAGCCCAAACCATCATGGATGCGGATATCGACATCGCCATTGATCTGGCCGGACACACAGGCGGCAATGCCTTATTAGCATTGATGCGAAAGCCTGCCCCGGTTCAAGTATCCACCATAGGATTTCCAGGAACCACCGGCATGAAATCCATGGATTGGTGGATCAGCGATGCCATCCTCGATCCTCATGATGCCCAGCAATGGTATTCCGAGCGCCTGTACAGGCTACCTATACGTGCAGCCTGCTATCGGCCCATGATCCGCAATCCACTCTGGCGCTACCAACCCGCCTATCAGGTGCGCCCCACCCCTGCCCTGGAAAACGGATATATTACTTTTGGCTCCTGCAATAATCTTGGCAAGCTCACCGACGATGTCCTTCGCCTGTGGGGCAGCCTGTTGCAAATCGTCCCTGGATCGCGCCTGCTGATCGAAGGAAAAAATCTAGAGAAAGAAGACATCAGGACGGCTTACACCCAGCGCTGCGCCCTGTTGGGAATTCCTGCTGACCGGCTTGATTTGGTCAACATGAATACCGCCAACCAGTACCTCACCTATCATCGGATAGATATTGCACTGGATCCCTTTCCACTCACAGGCGGAACATCATCCAATGACTTGCTTTGGATGGGAGTTCCGCTGGTGACGCTCAAGGGCGATGGACTGCGCGGTCGCATGAGTTCAAGCATATTAGCTTACATGGGAAGACATGAGTGGATAGCACGCAATCAAGAAGAATACCTCCACATCGCCTCCACCCTAGCAGCAGACATAACGGCATTAAATGATTTAAGACAAAATTTGCGCTTGGAAACCGAGGCCAGTTCGGTCATGCGCGAGGATCTCTACGCATATGAGATAGGTAAAGCCTTGCGTACCATGTGGCTGCACTGGCTGGAGCAGTCTGATCATCCCGAATGGACGCCAGCCCAAGTAGATGAGCGTGTTCTATACCTGATGAATAACATGCCTGCCGCACCGGACACACAGGAATTCCTGATTGGGGTCGCGCCAGGCTCACGCATCCCCTTGTCGCAGACTTATCAAAAGCTACAAAATTTTTTAGATTTGGCTAAAAACGGGCCACCGCCGCTGGCAACCCAGCAAGCTGGCAGTGACGTTCTTTCCAACAAATTTTGGATAAAAGCCACTGAACTAGCAGAAAGCATCCTGTGCGCCAAACCGCATGATCCGGTTGCACTGACAGTTCTCGCAGAAATCGAAAATGCCCACGGCCACCTAGATTTTGGCAGAGTCTACTTGCAAGAAGCTCTACAAGCACTCAATCAAGAAAAGGCACTTGAACCCGCAGTCGAGCAAGCTCAAAAATATGCTCAGGCCGCCTCTGCCTATTGGGGTGAAACTTTTTGCTCATCAGGCACAAAAAATTTCCACCCATCCACGTTTCATCAGGGGAATTAAGCCATCGGGCTCACGCGTCGCAGGAACCCCCAGGAGCAACAGTCACTTGCAAGCGTTGCTCCATCTCTGCATCGACCCGAAAATTAGGGTGATTCTTCAACCAGGCACGTACTGCCGTCTTTGGGTCATTCCCCACATCCCAGGGACGGTCGGCAAAGAAGCCTGCAGGCATATCATTCACAAAGGTATCGAATACTACGCAATAACTGCCTTCAGAGACCAGTGGAGCGTAGGCATTGAGTTCGGCCAGAACATGGTCATGGGTATGCATGGAATCCAGAAAGACCAGCACACTCTCATATCCACGGGCAGCCTCATGGACTTGATGAATCACATCGGGCGCAACTGAAGAGCCCTGAATCATCTGAATGCGGCTGGCCATCGGATGGGCCTCTATTGCCACACGATTGTGCTCTCGGATTTCGATATCCACACCCAGTACCTTGCGCCGTGATTGGCGTGGATCAAGCATCTGCCCACTCTCTACCGCGTCACACAAATCGAGAAGTGCCAGCATAGAAGCGCTGAGAATTAGCGAACCACCATGCGCTATTCCAGTTTCGATCACAAGATCAGGTCGCACACGCCAGACAAGATCCTGCACCGCCCATATATCTTGGGGATATTGAATAATGGGTCGGCCTAGCCAATCAAAATTATAAACATATCTACGGCGCATTGACTCCTGCAACCAATCTTGAGACAGTCCTTGAAAAAATTTATCCTGGGCGTAAGCCTGCAGATGGTCAGATCGCTCCTTGGCAAAAGCAACTTCAGGGTTTGTTGATTTTTTTGACACTTCCATCCTAAAATAAAATAAATTCAAGTTTTTTGCACATCATGCACATAAACAACACGGTCAATGCGACCACCGATTTGCGCCCCTTTATATAGCCCCTCATAAATAAAAGCCTCAAAACCAGCTGACTGCATTGCAAAAGCAGCCGCATCAATATCATAGGAAACACGTCTCAATTCGATGCAATCATCCTTGATAATGGCATAAGCCGCCCTACAATCGCCATCCCTGGGTTGCCCAACAGAACCCGGATTGCAATATATTTTCCCACTCGCCAGCTCCATCAGTACCTGAACATGAGTATGACCCGAGAATAGACGCCCTTTCGAATCAGGAACAGTCCGTTCATCAATCACATAAAGATACTGATCCAACGTATTTTTTGGCCCACCATGAACAAACAAAGAGTTGTCTCGATCAAGAAATGGCAAGGAACTCTCAAGCCAATCCAAATGCCCCCTGTGACAATATTTCTTTGATATTCAATAATCCCAGCAACCACCTTGGAACGAGAGCATTTTTGCCTGCCTATCAGGTAAGAATCGTGATTCCCCAATACATTCACAGCCCCACATTCCCTTAGCAGATCAATGCACTCACCAGGCTGCGCGCCGTAACCCACAACATCACCCAAAGAAATAAATTCATCACAGCCATTATCCTTAGCATCGGTGAGCACTGCCTGCAACGCCGGAAGATTGCTGTGAATATCAGACAGCAGCGCGATCATATACGTAAAAATCCTCACTATAACGCCAAGCCGTCCCTTTGTTTATCTTTGGCATTTGTGGTTTTTTATTGAGCAAAAAATAATCCAAGGACATCAATGATTCGTTATACCCAAAGCCAGTGCGCAAAGAATTGCTACTGGAAAACCTTGGGTTCACCTCCAGCAAATAGGTCGTTTCACCTTCCATGCGGAATTGATAATTTGTGGGCCCAACAGGCTTGAGCAAGAAGTTCAACTCCGCCACTCTCTGCCGAATCAATTCATTTTCAACCACAACGGCTTCCAGCGTGCTCCCCGCACTTGACAATCGCCTGCGCAAAATAATCGGATCCAAGGCAGATCCATCACCAAAGCCGAATACCCCCACAGTGTATTCCTCGTCGTCACTGCCAACAATTCGCTGCAAAATCCAAGGCTGCCTGGATTTCCTTGTCCAGTACTCAAAATCCTCAAGATCATAAAGACGCATTATTCCTCTGGAGCCGCTGCCTCGGCGCGGCTTGAGCAGGATAGGCGCACCTCCCAGGATAGATACCGCCGCATCCCACCCTGAATCAACCATTGTTGGAATCACAGGAAATCCGTGCGACTCCATATATTGATGCATCAGCCATTTATCTTCCGCCAAAGATATCAACCCATGTGAATTCAGAGCAAGGACACAATCACTCCCTTGCACAATGAAAAATCTATTTCTATCAAGGTAATTTACATCCACCTCCAATCCCGGCAGCACGATATTGATTTGATGTTCTTCAATCAAATCACACCAGAATTTCAAATATTGAAGATCGGCCTCGTCACATGCAGGCTTGGGAATAAAAATATCACACCACTCGACAGCAGGAGAGCGATCACTACGGTCAATGCCAACGATTTTTACATCGTATCCGCAAGATCTCAGACTGCGAATAATGCCTTGACCAATGATTGCCCCCACACCCGTCACCAACACATTTATCAGGCGATCCTTCCACTCTACCATTTCTTATTTTCCCTTGAGCCACAATCAATATCACGTCAAGCGGGGACAATCTCCATCAACAACGCCACGCAGAGATCAGGAAATTCAACACCGACCTTCAACATCGCCTCCAAATTTTCCTGCATATCGGGAAGGGTTTTCAAGACACTAAGCGGAAGAGGTTTTAGATAGATGCCTTCCTCGTAGGTCACGCTGTAGCCAGCCCGCTCTATCGCCGCACGCAAGGACTCTCGGCAATATTGGCGCTTATGCCCAAGAGCAAGGTCATTCTGATTCAGATCGTAAATATCCTCGATCAATCCAAGCTCCAGCCCCAACCGACGATTCATGGATTTCGCATTTGGAACAGCCACATATATCCTGCCGTTCCGGGCAAGATATTTTTGATATCGCCGTAAAATTACATCAGGATCGTCAACATGCTCCAAGACAAAGCCCATGACGATCACATCAAAAGCCGCATCGGGTGTGTAATCCTCGAAATATTCCTCCACAATGGATCCCTGAAAGTCCGGATGCTTGTCCAGGAATCTTCTTATGACAACAGAAGCGCCATCGATAATTACATGCTCTCGGCAGATGCCATTGAAAGTTTCGGCAGAAAATCCATGCCCCAAGCCCAGTTCAAGCAAGCGATCGACTTTTCCTGCACGTCGTATGATTCGCTTGGGGTACCACCGCAGCATGAGATCATTTTCAAGCTCCGTGGAGGCGTGCGGCCTGTATTCCGACGCCTCTGCATTCAAGTCCCTCTTCATTTCGAACTCACTCCCAGCTGATCATTTTGAATAAAATCTCGCCACGGGATTAGATATCCTGAAATAACATCCCTCCCTTTTACCCCACAATTAGCGACAAGATCAAGTGCAGACACATAGGGATTGAATCCTCCATGCAACTGTTGATATGGCAAACACTCATAGCCCGCGTAAAATACATCAATGTCGTCAGATTCAAATCCCGCATGATTCAAATAACCTCTCGCACCATGTCCCGTGAGGTAATTTACAGCCCCCAGCGATCGGCATATATCAAGAATTCTCTGACTACCAGAGCCGGATATTTTTAAATCTGATGACCTGCAGAATTTTCCCGCAGAATCAACACTAAAATAATCAACCAATGCACGAACACTGAATTCCGACAACTCAGCCAAATTTTTTGCATTCTTGGTGAAAACCTCATCCATCAAGCCAAGCGCGTCATTCAAAAATCGCGCTCCGCGATATGCTTGCCGGAAAATCTCCATGTGGCTGCGCCGCCAATCGGCACGATCATCAATCTGTATTTCGTTGATCAACTGACCCGAACGCCTGCCTTGCAAGGGCACTGTCATCCAACGACTTCCCTTCTCTACCTTGATTTGGACTCGGTTGAAAAAACCTCTTGCAAACTGAACGTCGTCATAAAAGATAAATTTATCAGCCAGCCTTACCTGCTCCAATTGACCCACCCATGGAAAATACATAGGCTGAGATACAACTACCGTTTTTCTGCCTGCGTCATTATTCTTCTGAAATTCAAGATCCAACATTTTCTTGCACCAAAACCGTTTTCAGGGTGAAATATTTTTGTTTAAAATCGTGCGCATTACAACATTGCATACCCTATCAATCTCAGCCTCTGTCATATCATGGAAGCTGGGTAGATTGACAGCTCTTCGGTACAAGTCTTGAGCCCAAGCTCCATGTGCGCTGCAAGCCATCCATGGCAGGGTGGATAGCGGAGCGAAAAAGGGACGTGCATCAATGTTTGCAAGCTTGAATGCTTGCAACATTTTTTCGGCCGACACCTCTGTTTGAGGCGCCATCACAATCGTGGGCATCCAGGCACCAATGGTGATGCCGGGCGGCTCAGGATTCATAGTCACGCCCTCAATATTGCCAAAGGCTTTCTGGTAACGATGGAAAATTTCGCGTTTGCGAGCCACTAATTCTCCTGTCCGTTGCAATTGCCCTACGCCTAGAGCCGCCTGCAGATTGGACATTTTGTATTTGAAGCCCAGCATTTCGGGCCAGAACTGGCGCTGCTGTCCTGCCACTCGTCCGTGGTTGGACAGGCTGAGCACATGCTTGTACAACGGTGTGTCATCAGTGACAAACATGCCGCCCTCTCCCGTGCTCAGAGTCTTGGAGCCGTGAAAGGAAAAGGCGCCAAACGTCCCCATAGCCCCGGCGCGCTGTCCATGGTAGATCGAACCGATGGCTTCGGCGGCATCCTCGATGAGTGCAATGCCTTTTTCCTCACACAGGCAAAGCAATTCATCCATGGCACACAGGTTGCCATACAAATGCACGGCCATGATGGCCTTGGTGCGCGGAGTCAGGGCAGCGCGCACGGCAGCGGGGTCTAGACACCAGGTGTCTGGCAGCACATCCACCAAGATGGGTTTCGCTCCCAGATACAGGATGGGCGCGACACTGGCCACCCAATTGGTGTCCGCCAATATCACTTCATCACCCGGCCCCACCCCCAGAGCTGCCAACCCCATGTGCAGTGCTCCGGTGCAACTGGACGTGGCGATGGCATGGCGAACCCCGATATGCTGGGCAAATGCCTGCTCGAACTGGTGGATGTAGTCATAGCAGCGCTCGCCCCAACCATGGCGCACGGCATCATTGACCAGAGCAATCTCGCTTTCCGTGATTGACGGGCGGGACAGGGGAATGCGTGCCGGAGCACTCATGAAAAGATCTCCATGTTGGGTACCGCCACCACCAACCGCCCACCCCACTGCCCGATATAGGCAAGCTGTCGCGCCACCTCGTCCTTTAGGTTCCACGGCAGGATCAGCACATAGTCGGGCCGCTCGCGGCGCAGATGCTCCTCATCGACGATGGGGATGCGGCTGCCCGGCAGGTACTGCCCCTGCTTGGCTGGGTTGGCATCGACCACCCAGGGCAGCAGATCCGGGCGCACACCGGCGAAGTTGAGCAAGGTGTTGCCCTTGGCCGCCGCGCCATAAGCTCCTACGCGCTGGCCCGTTGCCTGGCATTGCAGCAAAAAAGTGAGCAGCTCACGCTTGATACGCAAGGCTTCACGCTGAAAATCACGATAAAAATCGGTTTGCAACATGCCAGCCGCCTGCTCGCTCGCCAGCACATCGCGCACGCGCGCCACGCTCTCCTCCGCCGCCTGGAGGTAGTGAGCTGCATCCGTGCGGACAGCCCACACACGCAGGCTGCCGCCGTGCGTGGGCAGCTCCTGCACGTCGATGACCGACAGGCCATTGGCCGCACAAATGCGCGCCACTGCCGTCAGCGACAGGTACGAGTAATGCTCGTGGTAGGCGGTATCGAACTGGCAGCCCTGCACCATGCGCAGCAGATGCGGGAATTCAAACGTCGCCACACCGTGCGGCTTGAGCAAATGCGCAAAGCCGGCCACGAAGTCGTTGATGTCGGGCACGTGGGCCAGCACGTTGTTGGCCACGATCAGGTCGGCCTGGCGGCCCTGGGCGGCAAGCTCGTGCGCCAGGGAGACGCCAAAGAATTGCTCGATCACCTCAATGCCCTTGGCGCGCGCAGCGCGTGCCGTGCTGGCCGTGGGTTCGATGCCGTAGCAGGGGATGCCGGCTTGCTGCATGTACTGCAGCAGATAGCCATCGTTGGCGGCGACTTCGACCACCGTGCTGGCGGCGTTCAGTTGCAGACGCTTGCACGCTGCTCTCACATACTGGCGGGCGTGCTCCAGCCAAGAGGATGAAAACGAGCTGAAATACGCATAGTCCTGGGTGAACAGTGCTTCGCGCCCGGCATGGTCTTCGGTCTGCACCAGCCAGCAGCACGTACACACCAGCAGGCGCAGCGGATACCAGACCTCGGGCGCGCGCAGGGCGGCTTCGCCCAGGTAGGCATTGGACGGTGGCGCGCTGCCCAGGTCGAGAAAGGGCAGCGTCAGGGTGCTGGCACAGTGGCGGCACTTCACGGCACGATTCCTTGAAAAGAGGCGTCCAGCCATGCGTGCTGCATGTCACGCGCCGACATGTCGCTCACCGGCAGGGGCCAGGTGATGCCCAGGCGTGCATCGAGCGGATGCGCGCCGGCCTCCGCCGCCGGGGTGTAGGTGTGGGAGTGGCAGTACAGCAGCTCGGCATCCGCCGTCAGCGCCTGGAAGCCGTGGGCGAAGCCCTCGGGGATCAGCAGGGCGCGGCAGTTGTCCGCCGACAAGACTTCGGCGTGCCAGCGTAGGAAGGTGGGCGAGCCGGCGCGCAGATCGATAGCCACATCCCACACGGCGCCGCGCAGACAGGCGACCAGCTTCATCTCGGCGTGCGGGGGTTGCTGCCAGTGCAGGCCGCGCACGCTGCCCAGGCGGCGCGTGCAGCTGCGATTGATCTGCGCAATGGGCTGCGTCCAGCCGCAGGCGGCCAGTTCGCCAGCACAAAACAGACGCTCGAAGAAGCCGCGCGCATCGTCCAGGGGCTGGCGCTCGACCAGGTACAGGCCGGACAGCGGCAGCGGGGTGCAGCGCAGGCGGCTCATGCGCCAGCCTCCCAGGCGGCGATGTCGGCCAGGCACAGGGCGCGTGCATCAGCCCCCGCCTGCTGGGCGCGGTACCAGCCCAGGGCGCGCTCGACAGCCGCCTGCAGCCCCCAGCGCGGCGCCACCCCCAGAGCCTGGCGGGCATGTGCCGTCTCCAGCGCCAGCCAGCCAGCCTCATGCGGTGCGTGACTTTGATTTTGATAGCTGACAGCGCTTGCTGGATAAGCCTTTGAGGCCATTTTGAGTACATTTTCGACGGTAGCCGTCTCATGCGGCAGCGGCCCGAAGTTGTAGGCGCCGGCCTTGCCGGGGTCATGCCACAGCACTTCAGCCAGGCGCAGATAGGCAGCCAGCGGCTCCAGCACGTGCTGCCAGGGGCGGGTGGCCTGGGGATGGCGGACGAGCAGCTCCCGGGCAGCACTCCAGGCGCGCACGGCGTCGGGGATCAGGCGATCCTGCGCCCAGTCGCCGCCGCCGATGACGTTGCCGGCGCGCGCCGTGGCCACGGCCACGCCCTGCGCGGCCAAAAAGGCATCGCGGTAGCTGGCTGCAACCAGCTCGGCAGCCGCCTTGCTGGCGCTGTAGGGGTCGTGCCCGCCCAGGGCATCGTCCTCGCGGTAGGGGTAGGCCCACTCGCGGTTGCGATAGACCTTGTCGGTGGTGACGACGACGGCCACACGGGCATCGGGCTGGTCGCGCAGGGCGTCCAGCACATGGGCCGTGCCTTGCACATTGGTGGCCCAGGTGCCCAGCGGATCGGCATAGCCGGCGCGCACCAAGGCCTGTGCGGCCAGGTGCAGCACGATCTGCGGGCGTACCTGGCGCACGTACCCGGCAACAGCGGCAGCGCCCCGTATGTCGCACCAGATGCTGGCGTGCAGGCCATCCCCGACGCGAGCCAGGGTGAACAGGGCAGGATCGGTATCCGGCGCTAGTGCCAGACCGGTAACCTCGGCGCCCAGGCGCTGTAGCCACAACGCCAGCCAGGCGCCCTTGAAGCCGCTGTGGCCGGTCAGCAGCACGCGCTTGCCGCGCCAGAAGGCGCTTGCGGGAGCAGGGGTGCAGGCAGGCGCGTCCATGGCGTTCAGGCCTTGCATCACCAGCACTTCCAGGGCGCCCGGCCGCTGGCCCACAGTTCTTCGAGCTGGTTCTTGTCGCGCAGCGTGTCCATGGGCTGCCAAAAGCCCCGGTGCTCGAACGCCTGCAACTGTCCCTGGTGCGCCAGCTCCTCGATCGGCCCCTCCTCCCAGGAAGTGGCATCACCCGCGATCAGTTCGAGCACTTGCGGCTGCAGCACGAAAAAGCCCCCGTTGATCCAGCCGCCATCGCCGCGCGGCTTTTCCTCGAAGCCGCTGACCTGGTCGCCCTGGCGCAGCAGCGCGCCGTAGCGCCCCGGCGGCTGCACCGCCGTGACCGTCGCCAGCCGCCCATGCGCGCGGTGGAAAGCCAGTTGCGCCGTGATGTCCAGGTCGGCCACGCCGTCGCCGTAGGTGAAGCAAAAGGGTTCATCAGGCGCCAGGTACTCGCGCACGCGGCGCAGGCGCCCGCCGGTCAGCGTGTCGGCGCCGGTGTCAACCAGCGTCACGCGCCACGGCTCGGCATGGCGCTGGTGCACTTCCATGCGGTTTTCCACCATATCGAAGGTCACGTCCGACATGTGCAGGAAGTAGTTGGCGAAGTATTCCTTGATGACATAGCCGCGATAGCCCAGGCAGATGATGAAGTCGTTGATGCCGTGGGCGGCGTAGATCTTCATGATGTGCCACAGGATGGGCCGCCCGCCGATCTCGATCATGGGCTTGGGGCGCAGGTGCGACTCCTCGGAAATGCGGGTGCCCAGCCCGCCGGCAAGCAGTACGGCTTTCATGGCCGCCAGCATAGAGCGGTGGCAGTTGCGCCACAGGGCCGAATAAGCCGGTCAAGGCGCGGCTGATCTTCGGTTTGCCTGCGCGTGCGCTCTGACACAATCGCCCGCACCATGCTCGTCATCCTCGGCTACATCATCACCTTCGGCTGCGTGTTCGGCGTCTTCGTCGCCCACGGCGGCAACATGGACGTTCTGCTGGAGGCCCTGCCCTTCGAGATGATCACCATCGGCGGCGCCGCCGTGGGCTCGTTCATCGTGACCAACCAGCCCAAGGTGCTCAAGGCCACGCTGGCCACGCTGCCGCAGGTGCTCAAGGGCAACAAGTACACCAAGGCGCGCTACATGGAGCTGCTGGCCATGCTCTACGCCATCTTGCAAAAGGCGCGCAAGGAAGGCCTGATGGCCATCGAAGGCGACGTGGAGGAGCCGGAAAAGTCCGAGCTGTTCAAGAAATTCCCCACCGTGGGCAGCGACCACCACGTCGTCGAGTTCACCACCGACTACCTGCGCATGATGGTCTCGGGCAACCTGAACGCGCACGAGATCGAGTCGCTGATGGACGCCGAGATCGAGACCCACCACCAGGAGGCGCACGCCCCCGTCAATGCCCTGACGCGACTGGCCGGCGCGCTGCCGGCCTTCGGCATCGTGGCCGCTGTGCTGGGCGTGGTCAACACCATGGGCTCGGTCGGCCAGCCGCCCGCCGTGCTGGGCGGCATGATCGCCTCGGCCCTGGTGGGCACCTTCCTGGGCATCTTGCTGGCCTATGGCGCGGTGGAGCCGCTGGCCGGCCTGCTGGAGCAAAAGGCCGAGGACGCCGCCAAGGAGTTCGTCTGCATCAAGTCCACCCTGCTGGCGAGCATGCAGGGCTACAACCCGGCCACGGCCATCGAGTTCGGGCGCAAGGTGCTGTTTTCCACCGAAAGGCCCGGCTTCCTGGAACTCGAAGCCCACGTCAAGGGCAAGAAGTGACAGTGCCTGCAAGAGTGCCTGCCGCAACGCTGCGCCATGTCTGAGAAAAAGCTCCAACCCATCATCATCAAGCGCGTCAAGAAGGGCGGCCACGGCCACCATGGCGGCGCCTGGAAGATCGCCTATGCCGACTTCGTGACGGCCATGATGGCGTTCTTCCTGCTCATGTGGCTGCTGGGCTCGACGGCCAAGGGCGAGCTGCAGGGCATCGCCGCGTATTTCGCGTCGCCGCTGAAGGTGGCCATGCAGGGGGGCGACGGCTCGGGCAACAGCTCCAGCGTGATCCCGGGCGGCGGCAACGACCTGTCCAAGGTGCATGGCCAGGTGCGCCGCTCCGACTCCGACAACGCCACCAACCGCCGCACCAGCCTGGAGCAGGCCCGCGCCGAGCGCGCCCGGCTGGATGCACAGCGCATCCGCACGCTGCAGGCCAAGATCGACTCCATCATCACCGAGAACCCGCGCCTGAACGAGTACCGCTCGCAGATCCGCATCGACGTGACGCCCGACGGCCTGCAGATCCAGATCGTCGATGACCAGAACCGCCCCATGTTCGACAGCGGCAGCGCGCTGGTCAAACCCTACATGCGCGACATCCTGCGCGAGATCGGCGCGGCACTGGGCAATGTGGAAAACCGCATCAGCCTGGCCGGCCACACCGATGCCACGCCCTATGGCAATGGCGACCGCGGCTACAGCAACTGGGAGCTGTCGGCCGACCGGGCCAACGCCTCGCGCCGCGAGCTGGTGGCCGCCGGGATGCCCGATGGCAAGCTCGGGCGCGTGGTCGGGCTGGCCGCCAGCGACCTGCTGGAGCCGCAAGACCCACGCGCTGCCATCAACCGGCGCATCACCATCACCGTGCTCACGCACGAGGCCGAGGAGCGGCTGCTGGGCAGGCGCAACGTGCCCCTGCCGATCCTGCCCTTGCCGCAGCCGACTGCCGAAACACCCGACAATGCCGCCCCCGGGCCGGCCAGTTAGCCCTTGCTTGCCGCCTGCCTGCGCTATCGTGACAATCCGTGCGGGCAGCCTTGGCGCTGCGATTTTGTATTCAGCCCTGTAATTTCGACCGAAAGGGTCCTTCGTGTCCTCTGCCCTTCGTTTCCTGATCGTTGACGATTTCTCCACCATGCGCCGCATCGTGCGCAACCTGCTCAAGGAAAGCGGCTATGCCGATGCCGAAGAGGCCGAAGACGGCGTGGTTGCGCTCAACAAGCTGCGCAACATGAAGTTCGACTTCGTCATCACCGATATCAACATGCCCAACATGAACGGCTTTCAGTTGCTGGTCGAGATCAAGAAGGACGAAAAACTCAAGCACCTGCCGGTGCTGATGGTCACCGCCGAGGCGCGCAAGGAAGACATCGTGGCCGCCGCCCAGCAGGGCGCCGCCGGCTACATCGTCAAGCCCTTCACCAAGGCCACGCTGGAAGAGAAGATCACCCTGATCATCCAGAAGCTGGGGCTGTGACATGCAGGCGGCCAGCGAGGCAGGGACAGCCGGGGAAGGGACAAGCGTCCACCTGAAGATCGGCCAGCTCACGCGCCAGTTGCACAACGCCCTCAACGAACTGGGCTACGCCCAGCAATTGCGCGGCAGCATGGGCGAGCTGCCCGATGCGCAAAGCCGCCTGTCCTACATCGCCCGGCTGACCGGCGAGGCGGCCGAAAAAGTCCTCTCGCGCGTGGAGCTGGCCAAGGCGCAGCACGACCACATCGCCAGCGAGGCCCGCCGCGTGCGCGCCGCGCTGGTGGCCGACCCGGTGGCCGCCGTGGCCAAGGGCGAGGTCTATAACGCCCTGGGGGACATCGAGGGCGCGACGCAAGAGGCCGACACGCACCTGACCGAAATCATGATGGCGCAGGACTTCCACGACCTCACCGGCCAAGTCATCGCCCGCGTGGTGCGCCTGGCCTCGACACTGGAGGAGCAGCTGGTGCAGCTGCTGATCCAGACTGCGCCGCCGGGCAGCGCAGCGCCGGCCATGCCAGCCCCCGAGCCGCTGCAAGGCCCGGTCGTCAACCCGGAAGCGACGCCCGACGTGGTCACCAGCCAGTCGCAGGTGGACGATTTGCTGGCCAGCCTGGGCTTTTGACGAAAACAGCCGCAAACCCTTGCCCAGCAAGCGCTAATAGCTATCTTTTAAGTAGCGCAAAGAATGTCCTGACAAGCCCGAAATACGGCCTCGCAACCCGTCTATTCGGGCTTTAGCTTTACCGGCGGTTTCCGACAATGGCGTGACCCAGAAGTCACGCCACCATGAGCTCCCAGGACAAGAATCTCCCCGCAACCGAGCGCAAGCTGCAAAAGGCCCGCCAGGACGGCCAGGCCGCGCGCTCGCGCGACCTGTCGCACCTGGCCATCCTGGGCGTGGGCGCGGTGGCCCTGCTGGTGCTGCTGCCGTACTTTGTCGAGCACCTGCAGCGCGCCATGCGCCACAGCCTGGTGTTCGATGCCGTGGCCGTGCGCTCGCCCGGCGACATGGTGCTGCGCCTGAAAACCCTGGTGCTGCTGGGCGTGGCCGGCAGTGCCGGCTTTGCCGCGCTGACCAGCCTGGCCTCGGTACTGGCGGCGCTGGGCGCCGGCGGCCTGATCCTGAGCCTCAAGCCCATCAGCCCGCAGTTCAACCGGCTCAACCCGATCAAGGGTTTTGCCAACCTGTTTTCCAAGCAGCAGCTGGCCAACGTCTCCAAGATGGTCTTGATGACGGCCATCCTGGCCTTCGTGGCCTGGAAGTTCATGGCCAGCGACATCGAGCGCATGGCGCAACTGGTGCTGCAGCCCTCGCCGGTGGCGCTGCGCCAGGCCGGGCAGTGGATCGTCTCGGGCATGGCGCTGCTTCTGCTGGTGGTGTTCCTGTTCGCCGTGGTGGACGTGCCGCTGCAGGCCTTCTTCTTCAAGTCGCGCCTGAAGATGAGCCATGAGGAGGTCAAGCAGGAGCACAAGGACTCCGACGGCAACCCGCAGCTCAAGGGCCGGATGCGCCAGAAGGCGCGCGAGATCGCCGACGGCATGAGCATCGCCGCCGTGCCCAAGGCCGACTTCGTGCTCATGAACCCGACGCACTACGCCGTGGCGCTCAAGTACGACGAGGCCAGCATGGCCGCGCCGCAGGTCATCTCCCGAGGCACAGATCTGCTGGCCTTCAAGATTCGCGACCTGGCGCGCCAGCACGACGTGCCGGTGCTGCAGTCGCCGGTGCTGGCGCGCGCGCTGTACGCCCACGCCGAGCTCGATCAGCCCATCCCGACGCAGCTCTACACCGCCGTCGCTCAGGTGCTGGCTTACGTCTATCGCCTGAAGGCCGCCATGCGCAGCTCCAAGGCGCTGCTGGAGGCCCAGCCCGAGCCGCAGGTGCCGCCCGAGCTCGATCCGCATTCGCCGCAGGCACTGCGCCGCATTCCGACCGCCCGCCGCCAGGGCGCTGCATGACATCCGTTTGAAGCCAAGGCCATGACGTCACCTTCCCTCTCCCCGGCCCCTTCGATGCGCCAGTGGGCCGGCGCCCTGCCCGGGCTGTCGGCGCCGCTGCTGGTGGTTGCCATCCTGGCGCTGATGGTGCTGCCCATGCCGGCGTGGCTGCTGGACACCTTCTTCACGCTCAACATCGCCGTGGCGCTGATGGTCATGATGGTGGCGGCCTACATGCTGCGGCCGCTGGATTTCGCGGCGTTTCCGACCGTGCTGCTGCTCACCACGCTGATGCGCCTGTCGCTCAACGTCGCCTCCACCCGCGTGGTGCTGCTCGACGGCCATACCGGCCCGGGCGCTGCCGGCAAGGTGATTGAGGCCTTCGGGCATTTTTTGATCGGCGGCAACTTCGCCGTCGGCCTGATCGTGTTCGCCATCCTGGTGGTCATCAACTTCGTCGTGGTGACCAAGGGCGCCGAGCGCATCGCCGAGGTCTCGGCGCGCTTCACGCTGGATGCCATGCCGGGCAAGCAGATGGCGGTGGACGCCGACCTCAACGCCGGCCTGATCGATGAAAAGGAGGCCAAGCGCCGCCGCGCCGAGGTGCAGGAGGAGGCCAACTTCTTTGGCTCCATGGACGGCGCCAGCAAGTTCGTGCGCGGCGACGCCATCGCCGGCATCCTGATCCTGATCATCAACATCATCGGCGGCTTCGCCATCGGCATGTTGCAGCACGGCCTGTCCGCCGGCGCCGCCGCCGACAGCTACATCCTGCTGGCCGTGGGCGATGCGCTGGTGGCGCAGATTCCGGGCCTGCTCATTTCCGTGGCCGCCGCGATGGTCATCTCGCGCGTCGGCAAGGACAACGACATGGGCCAGCAGATCGTGCAGCAGCTGTTCATGTCGCCGCGCGTGCTGGGCGTGGCCGGCGCCATCCTGGTGCTGCTGGGGCTGATTCCGGGGATGCCGCACGCCGTGTTCCTGATCATGGGGGGCGCCCTGTGCTGGACCGCCTGGCTGCTGCACCAGCGCCAGAGCCGCCCGGCCCCGGTCGAGGAGGCACCTGCCGCCCCGGCGGGCGACGGCGAGGCCACCTGGGACGATCTGCAGCCCATCGACCTGCTCGGCCTGGAGCTGGGCTACCGCCTGATTGCACTGGTGGACAAGAGCCGCCAGGGCGACTTGCTCACGCGCATCAAGGGCGTGCGGCGCAAGTTCGCGCAGGAGGTGGGCTTTCTGCCGCCCGCCGTCCACGTGCGCGACAACCTGGAGCTCAAGCCCAGCGCCTACCGCATCACGCTGCGCGGCGTGGTGGTCGGCGAGGGCGAGGCACACCCGGGCATGTTCCTGGCCATCAACCCCGGCGGCATCACGACGCCGCTGATCGGCACCGCCACCACCGACCCGGCGTTTGGCCTGCCGGCGCACTGGATCGATGCCGGCCAGCGCGAAGCGGCGCAAATGGCGGGCTTTACCGTCGTTGATTCGGAAACCGTCATGGCGACCCATTTGTCACACTTGATGCAAGTGCAGGCGGCCAAGCTCTTGTCGCGTACCGAGACGCAGCAACTGGTCGAGCACGTCACACGCCTGGCGCCCAAACTGATCGAGGAGGTCGTGCCCAAGATGGTCTCCATCACCGTATTCCAGAAGGTGCTGCAGCTCTTGCTGGAAGAAGCTGTCCACATCCGCGACATCCGCACCATCATCGAAACCCTGGCCGAGCACGCCGCCAGCACGCAAGACCCGCAGGAGCTGGCGCGGCGTGTGCGCATCGCCCTGGCGCCGGCCATCGTGCAGCAGATCTACGGCCCGACGCACGAGCTGAACGTGATTGCCATCGAGCCCGGCCTGGAGCGCCTGCTGGTGCAGGCCCTGGGCAACGCCAGCGGCCCCTCGCTCGACCCGGGCGTGGCCGATCTGCTGACGCAAAAGGCTGCCGAAGTGGCCATCAAGCAAGAAGAGGTCGGCCTGCCCGCCTGCCTGCTGGTGCCCGACGCCATCCGCAGCGCGATCTCCCGCCTGGTACGCCGTGTGGCGCCGCGCCTGCAGGTGCTGGCCCACAGCGAAATCCCTGAAACCCACACCATCCGCATCGGCCCGATCCTGCAAGGGGCATCCGCATGAACATCAAACGCTTCACCGCACCCACGGCCCGCGAGGCGCTGGCCAAGGCCCGCATGGCTTTCGGCGACGACACGCTGATCCTGTCCAACCGGCAAATCCCCGGCGGCGTGGAAGTCATGGCCACGGCAGAGGAAACCCTGTCGTCGCTGCAGGAGACCACCAACGTGGAAACCGTCGGCGCCGCACCCAACCCAGCCGCAGCCGCAGCACCGGCGCGCGCCAGCCGCCTGCAAGAGCGCGCCGACGATCTGGCCGCCGGCATTGAGCGGACGCCGGTGGCAGCGCGGGCGCAGCCCTCCGCCGCGCCCGGCACCGTGGCGCGCGACGCCGAGCAGCTGGCCATGAGTACGCTGTCCTTCCAGGACTACGTGCGCGAGCGCATGTTGCGCCGCCGCCATGAGGCGCTGCACGGCAGCGCACCAGCCGACCGCCAGCCCGAATACGCCCAGCCGGCAAGCCCGGCGCGGTCGAGCGCCCGCCCGCCGGCACCGCAGCAGCAGCTGCCCGACACCTCGCTGGCGCGCCACAACCCGCTGCGCCCGCCCGTCATGCACGCCGCCCTAGGCGCGCAGCAAATCGGCAGCGCACCGCGCCGCACCCAGTCAGCGCCCGTGCTGCACACCGCCCCCGACCCGCAGCAGCAGGTCATGAAGGAGCTGCAGTCCATGAAGGAGCTGATCGAGGAGCGCTTCAACACCATGGCCTGGCTGGGCCAGGCGCGGCAAGACCCGCTGCAATCCAACCTGATCCTGAAACTGATCCGCGCCGGCTACTCGCCCGCCCTGTCGCGCGCCGTGCTGGAGCATCTGCCCGAGGGCCTGCCGCCCGCCGAGGCGGTGCGCTGGATGATCGAGGTGCTGGGGCGCAACCTGCGCACCGACGAGGACAGCCTGCCGCTGCACGAGGAAGGCGGCATCTGGGCGCTGGTCGGCCCCACCGGCGTGGGCAAGACCACGACCTGCGCCAAGCTGGCCGCCCTGTGCGCCCGCGAGCACGGCCCGGCCAGCGTCGGCCTGATCACGCTGGACACCTACCGCATGGGCGCGCACGAGCAACTGCGCTCGTATGGCCGCATGTTGGGCGTGGTGGCGCACCTGGCGCACGACCGCGCCGCACTGCAGGACTTGCTGGGCCTGCTGGCCAACAAGAAGTTGGTGCTGATCGACACCACCGGCGTGGCCCCGCGCGATCCGCGTCGCGGCGACCTGCTGGGGATGCTCGATCTGCCGGACGTGCAGCGCCTGCTGGTGCTCAACGCCGCCAGCCACGGCGACACGCTGGATGACGTGTTCACCGGCTTCAAGACCACCGGCACGCAGCAGGCCATCCTGTCCAAGGTGGACGAGGCGGTGAAGCTGGGGCCGGCCATGGACGCGCTGATCCGCCACCAGATGACGCTGCGCGGCACCACCAACGGCCAGCGCGTACCCGAGGACTGGGAGGCTGCCAGCGCCCAGCAGCTGGTGGCCGCCTCGATGCGCGCCAACGTGCGCTCGGCCTTCGATCCGCGCGAGATCGATCTGAATTTCATCTTCTCGCCGGCCACTGCGGCAATGGCGCACGAGACAGGACTCGACCATGTGGCTTGACACCGCCTTGCACCAGGCCGCCGGCCTGCACAGCTTCACACCCGAGCAGCAGCTGCGCGTGCTGCCCGTGGTCAGCCAGGCCGATGGCAACACCGGCAGCACCGAGCTGGAGACGCTGTGGCAGATCTGCTCCAGCCTGCAGCGCCTGTCGCACTCGGTGCTGGTGCTCGATGGCACCACGGCCGAGAGCGAGCGTGCGCCGGGCCTGCGCCAGCTGCTGGGCGGCATGGTCTGGCCCGAAGGCATGGCCCCGATCAGCTCCTCGCTGGCCGTGTTGCCCTCGACGCAGGGCCTGGCGCAGCTGGCGCGGCGCACCGGCCCGGCGGCGCTGGCGCAGCTGGGCGCGCTGTTTCGCAGCTACGCCGTGGCGGTGCTGTATGCGCCCGTGCCCTTGCTGACCCCGCTGGTGCAGGCCAGCACCGGCGTGCCGCTGATCATGACCGGCCCGGCGGCCCAGGGCCTGGTGGGCACCTACCGCCAACTCAAGCACCTGGCCCTGCACGCCGGCCCGCCGGCCTGCGTCGTGGCCTCGGTGCGTCCGCCCGGCGCACCCATGCAGTCCAGGCCGACCGCCGAGGCGCTGGCCACGCTGCAGGCCAGCGCCGCCGCCCAGCTCGGCCTGCGCGTACACACCACGACGGTGGCAGCCGGACATGCGCCGGACATCCAGCGCCTGGCCCTGCAGCTGCTGGAGAACGCTTGCACCATGGACGCCAGCGCCCCGCTGGGCCTGCGCGCCCCTTCGTATCAGGAACACTAGGCTCCACCATGTACACCGCGAAAGGCCAGCTTGATCGGGATGCGCTGCTCACCCAGCATCTGCCGCTGGTGCGCCGCATCGCCCATCACATGATTGCCAAGCTTCCCCCCAACGTCGAACTCGACGATCTGATCCAGGTCGGCATGATCGGCCTGACCGATGCCCTGTCGCGCTACGAGGTGGCGCAGGGCGTGCAGTTCGAGACTTTTGCCAGCCAGCGCATCCGCGGCGCCATGCTCGACGAGCTGCGCGGCGGCGACTGGATGAGCCGCAGCTCGCGCAAGAGCCAAAAGGACATCGAGCAGGCCCTGCACCGCGCCGAGCAGCGCCTGGGCCGCAGCCCGCTGGAGTCGGAAATCGCCGACGAGCTGGGCATCAGCCTGCAGGAATACCAGAGCCTGCTGGGCAAGGTGCGCGGCACGCAATTGGTCTATCTGGAGGACATGTACCAGGGCGACGACGACAGCGAGAGCTTCCTCGACCGCCACGTCAGCGACAGCGCCGCCGACCCCATGGCCCTCCTGCGCGACCAGCGCCTGCGCAGCTCGCTGGTGGCAGCCATCGGGCAGCTGCCCGAGCGCGAGCAGCACATCATGGGCATGTACTACGAGCACGACCTCAACCTCAAGGAGATCGCCGCCGTGCTCGGCGTGACCGAATCGCGCGTGTGCCAGCTGCACGGCCAGGCCATTGCGCGCTTGCGCACCAAGATGCGCGCGCATTGAACGGCAGGCGGCAGCACGGCTGCCGGCCTGCGCCTGTTCAAACCTGCAAGGTTTTGATCAAAAACGGCTGAAACCCTTGCCAGGCAAGCGCTTCCAGCTATGTTTCTTGAAGTGCAACGCGGGCGGCGCGCGCCGCGCCGGACTCACCCGGGTGCGCGGTAGATGCGTGCCGGCGTGGCCGATGCCGGCCCGTAGGTGAAAGATTCGGCGGGCGGCAGCAGCGCGACAGCCCGCTGCTGGGTGAGCGCCAGCACACGCGCGAGCTGGTCGCGCACCTGGCTCAGCTGCAGGGCCAGTGCCTGCAGGCGCTGCTGGGCGGCGCCGTCCAGCCCCTGGCCGCGCAGCTGCACCAGGGCGGCGGCGGCCTCGCGCAGCGTCTGCGCGCCCTGCTCCAGCGCCAGCGGGTCGGACGACAACAGCGCAGCCTGCAATTGCTGCAGCTGCGCTTCGATCAGGGGCAGGAGGTCGGAAGGCGTGGCCATGTGCCAGGGCTGGGGCGGGGCTGCGCCGCTCAACCGTGCGCGAAGCGCGACAGGGTTTCGTAGGCGTTACCGAGCAGCTTGTCGGCCACGGCTTCGGCGTTGACGCGGAAGGTGCCGTTTTCGATGGCCGCCTTGATGGCCTTGACCTTGGCGGCGTTGAAGTCGGAGGCGCTGCGGCTGGCGTCCGCCGTGCGCGCCGTATTGGACAGTGTGACCGGCACCCCGCCCGCAGCAGCGCCGCCGCTGGCAGCACGTTGGGTGCTTTGGGTGGCAGCTTCGGCGGCAGGAGCGGGCGCAGCCGTCTTGGCTTGCTGACGGGCAGCAGCGGCTTGCGCCGAACGCGCGTTCGCAAGTTCCGGATTGTTGCCTGTGATTTTCATCGCTCTCTCCACCGCCCCGAGGATGGGGCCAGTGGCCACATATTCGACCATTGCCGGGAGAACTTTAGGGCCAACGTGGCCAAAAAGACTCAAAGCTGGGCCTGGATTGTTCCATCCTCGGAAACAACCCCCCCAATCACCCGGCCATTGCCCATGCGGATGCGGATGGTCTGGCCGACCGATCCGGCGGTCATCGCCTGGCCGGAGGAGGTCACGGCGTAGCCCGGCCCTTGCACCACCACGCGCACCGGGCTGCCGGCCTTGAACAGCTCGGGCGCGCGCACCATGTTCTGGCGCAGCGCCTGGCCAGGGTTGAGCGCGCGCGTCGCCGTCTGGCCGATCCAGGCATCGCGGTTGGCGATGATGGCTGCCGGCTCGGCAGCCCAGTCCACCTCAGCCTCGATGGCGTCGGCCTCGGTCAGCACGCTGCCGGCGGTCACGTTGCCGGCCAGCACCCAGGCTGGGCCGAAGGCCTTGACGGTGATCGGCAGAAAGACATTCCAGCGCGTTTGCCCCTGCACGCAGCGCAGGCCCAGGCGGGAGCGGCCCCACAGGCGCGTGCCGGCGGGCAGATAAGGCTCGACCTGCTGGCACGGTGCCAGGCGCAGGCGCGCATCCAGCGCGCCGACCTCGACCTCCATGCGCAGCGGCAGGGCGCCGCCGGCCTGGGCCTGGGCCAGCGCGTCGTCCACCCAGCGCTGCGACAGCGCGCTCAGGTCTTCGCTGCCTTGCTGGGCGGGCGCGGCCAGTGCCGCGCACGCCAGGGACAGGCCCAGCCCGGCGCGGCGCAGGCGCGTGCGCAGCGTGGATTTGGGGGCAACGGTGGATGGCATGGGCAGCTCCTGGGCAGTCCGGCTCCGGCCAGGGGCCGGGCGGAGGGTCTTTTTCACGCCTGCCACTGTAGGCCGGCAGCGGCGCCGGAAAGCGGCGAACAGCCGGCCAAAGCCCGCCTTCTTCGCGCCTTCGGAAAACCGTCCGATCCCCACAATCGCTGCACGCCCCAAAGGCCCGGCACGCCTTTCGAGCCTTCCTCTTCCGTTTGCCACCCATCCCCGCGAGACCTCTCATGCTCGACAAGCTGACCCAGCGACTGGAACTGCATGGCAATGCACTGCTGCTGCGCTCCGAGCGCCAGCGCACCATTGCGAGCAACATCGCCAACGCCGACACGCCCGGCTACGTGGCGCGCGACTTCCGCTTTGCCGAAGCCATGCGCGCCGTGGCCGACCAGCAGGCCGCCGCCGCCAGCCCGCAGCGCGCCGCCAGCACTACGCACGCCCAGCACATGCCGCTGCCCGCCGCCATCGGCGAGCTGGGCAGCCGCACCAGCACCCTGGCCTACGCGCGCCAGTCCCAGCCCAGCCTGGACAACAACAGCGTGGACATGGATCGCGAGCGCGCCGCCTTCGTGGACAACGCCGTGCGCTACGAGGCCACGCTGCGCTTCATCAACGGCCAGTCGCGCACCATGCTCAGCGCCATCCAGGGCCAGTAAGCGGCCAGCCCGCTCCGTCATTCCCCCGTCATTCATCCGCCCCCAGCCGACACCCGACCAGGAGCCTCCCCACCATGTCGTTGTTCACCATCTTCAATGTCTCGGGCAGCGCCATCAGCGCCCAGTCGCAGCGCCTGAACGTGGTGGCCAGCAACCTGGCCAACGTGGACGCCGTGGCCGGCCCCGATGGCCAGGCCTACAAGTCGCGCCAGGTGGTGTTCCAGACCGCGCCCATGGGCGCCGAGGGCGCCGCCGGCGTGCGCGTGTCCGCCATCCAGGAGACCGAGACCCCGGGCCGGCGCGTACACGACCCGGACAACCCGCTGGCCGATGCCGACGGCTACGTCACGCACTCCAACGTCAACGCCGTGGAGGAGATGGTCAACATGATCTCCGCCTCGCGCTCCTACCAGAACAACGTCGAGGTCATGAACACCGCCAAGTCGCTGCTGCTCAAGACCTTGCAGATGGGCCAGTAAACGCCTGCGCCCGCCTGCTGACCGGAGACCCCCATGATCCTCACCCCCATAGGCGCCAGCGCCACCGTCCACGAAGGGCCGTCGGCCAATGCCGACACCAACCCGGCAGCGATGCAGGATCGCTTCCTCAAGCTGCTGGTCGCGCAGTTGAACAACCAGGATCCGATGAACCCCCTGGACAACGCGCAGATGACCACGCAGATGGCGCAGATCAACACCGTCACTGGCCTGCAGACGCTGAACCTGACCATGCAGACCATGGCCGAGCAGTTCAACACCATGCAGCAGATCCAGGGCATCTCCATGATCGGGCGCTCGGTGCTGACCGAGGGCGACCGCCTGTCCGTGAGCGATGACGGCCAGGCCCAGGGCCAGTTCGAGCTGTCGGGCAGCGCCGGCGCCGTCAAGGTCGAGGTGCTCACCCCCGGCGGGCTGGTGGTGGACACGCTGGAGCTGGGCGCACTGGAGCAGGGCCGGCACAGCTTCGACTGGGACGCCTCGGGCTACCAAGGCGACACCTCCAGCCTGCGCTTTCGCATCACCGCCAGCAACCAGGAAGGGGCCGTCGCGGCCACGCCCTTCATGCAGTCGCAGGTGGTGGCCACCGGCTCGGCCAACGGCGCGCTCACGCTGACCCTGTCGGGCGGCGAAGTCGTCAACTACGCCAACGTGCGCGGCGTGGTCTGAGGCCGCCGCTCCCTCCCTTCCCTTTTTCACCGCACAGCACAGCAGCAGGAGCACACCATGGGTTTCCAGCAAGGCCTCTCGGGCCTGAACGCCTCGGCCAAGAACCTTGACGTCATCGGCCACAACATCGCCAACTCCAACACCACGGGCTTCAAGTCCTCGCGCGCCGAGTTCTCGGCCATGGTCAACTCGGCCATGGGCCTGGCTGGCGGCGGGCGCAACGGCATCGGCGTAGAGACTGCCGCCGTGGCCCAGCAGTTCAACCAGGGCGGCATCACCATGACCGGCAACAGCCTGGACGTGGCCGTCAACGGCAACGGTTTCTTCACCGTGCAGATGCCCGACGGCTCGCGCGCCTATACCCGCGATGGCGCCTTCAAGCTGGACACGCAAGGCAACATCATCACCAACGGCGGCGCCAATGTCATGGGCGTGCCCGTCGATCCGATCACCGGCCAGGTCATGCAGGGCGCCCAGCCCGGCCCGCTGCGCCTGCCCACCGGCGAGCCCATCGAGGCCAAGGCCACGCGCGTCATCACCGCCGCGCTGAACCTGGATGCCCGCGCCAAGGATGCCGCTGGCGATCCGGCGGCCACGCCGCCCATCCCGGCCACGCCGCGCGCCACCTATGGCACTTCGGTCAACGTCTATGACAGCCAGGGCGTGGCGACGCCGGTGAACCTTTATTTCCAAAAGACCGGCACGGCCAACGAATGGGAGATCTTCGATTCCCTCGACCCGGCGGCAACCTCCCTGGGCACTGTTGTCTTCGATGACAACGGCAAGATCACTGGCCCCACAGCCACCCACCCCTACAGCGCTGTCACCGGGCCAGGCCTTTACCTGGCTAACGTTCTTTCGCTCAACAACCCCAACCTGTCAGGCCCCATCGACAACCAGGACGACCCGCTGAACAACAGCACGGTGACCGACGCCGGCATCTTCCTGGACTTGTCCGCCGTGACCCAGTTCGGCACCAAGTTCGCCGTGACCGACCTGACGCAAAGCGGCTACACCTCGGGCGCGCTCACCGGCATCAGCATTGCCGACGACGGCAAGATCATGGCGCGCTACTCCAACGGCCTGACGCGCGCCGAAGGCCAGCTCACGCTGGCGTCGTTTCGCAACACGCAAGGCCTGGAGCCGGTGGGCGGCAACAACTGGATCGAGTC
The DNA here is from genome assembly GCF_017811175.1 of Melaminivora jejuensis. Taxonomy (NCBI): domain Bacteria; kingdom Pseudomonadati; phylum Pseudomonadota; class Betaproteobacteria; order Burkholderiales; family Comamonadaceae; genus Melaminivora; species Melaminivora jejuensis. The sequence continues at coordinate 3,364,529 of NZ_JACWIJ010000002.1, read as the reverse complement.
CGCCGCCTCCGGCCCGGCCACCACGGGCGTGCCCGGCAGCGGCAACTTCGGCGCCCTGCGCTCGGGCGCGCTGGAGGACTCCAACGTCGATCTCACCGCCGAGCTGGTCAACATGATGACCGCCCAGCGCGCCTACCAGGCCAACGCCCAGACCATCAAGACGCAGGATCAGGTGCTGTCCACCATCGTCAACCTGCGCTGATCCTGACCGACTGAAACCCCACCCGCGAGAGACCCGCCATGGATCGCATCATCTACACCTCCATGACCGGCGCCAGCGCTGCCGCCAACCGGCAGGCGGTGCTGGCCAACAATCTGGCCAATGCCTCCACTGCGGGCTTTCGCGCCGAGATGTACAACTTCCGCTCGGTGCCGCTGTCAGGCACCGGCGCCACCACGCGGGTGTTCTCGCTGGAGGCGACATCCGGCCACGTGGAGACCTCCGGCCCGGCCATGACCACTGGTCGCCCCCTGGACGCCATGGCCGAGGGCAACGCCTGGTTTGCCGTGCAGGGCCTGGACGGCACCGAAACCTATACCCGCGCCGGACAGTTCGAGATCTCCAACACCGGCCAGCTGGTCACCCCGCTGGGAATGCCGGTGCTGTCCGACGGCGGCGCGCCCATCGACGTGCCGCAGGGCGCCGAGGTGGTGCTGGGCCACGACGGCACCGTGAGCGCCGTACAGGACGGCCAGCCGCCGCAGCCTCTGGGCCGGCTCAAGCTCATCACCCCGGGCGCGGACGACCCGCTCAGGCGCGGCGACGACGGCGCCTTCCGCAGCGCCAGCGGCGAGCCATTGCCCGCCGACCCCAATGCCCGGATGCGCTCGGGCGTGCTGGAAGGCTCCAACGTCAACCCGGTCGAGGCCATGGTCGGGATGATCGCCGCCGCACGCCAGTTTGAGCAGCAGATGCGCCTGCTGTCCACCGCCGAGAGCGACGACAAGGCTGCCGGCCAGCTGCTGAGCCTCAACGGCTGAACCCCCAAAAGGACTACCGCCATGATGAATTCCCTGTGGATTGCCAAGACCGGCATGACCGCCCAGCAGACCCAGCTGGACGTGATCTCGCACAACCTGTCCAACGTCTCCACCACCGGCTACAAGCGCAACAGCGCCATGTTCCAGGATCTGATCTACCAAAACCTGCGCCAGGTGGGCGCGCAGACCACGGAAGACAACCAGCTGCCCACCGGGCTGCACCTGGGCCTGGGCGTGAACGTGGTGGCCACCAGCCGCAACTTCACCCAGGGCAGCCTGCAGCAGTCGGGCAACAGCCTGGACGTGGCCATCGACGGCAACGGTTTTTTTGAAGTCACCATGCCCGACGGCACGACCAGCTACACGCGCGACGGCTCGTTCAAGCTGGACTCGCAAGGCCGCCTGGTGACCAACGGCGGCCTGCCCATCGCCCCCGGCATCACCGTGCCGCCCAACACCAAGAGCATCAGCATCGGCCAGGACGGCACGGTGAGCGCCGTGCTCGACGGCGACCCGACGCCGCAGCAGATCGGCCAGCTGGCCATGTCCAGCTTCGTCAACTCCGCCGGCCTGGAGCCGGTGGGCCAGAACCTGTACCGCGAGTCCGCCGCCTCCGGCGCGCCGCAGCAGGGCCAGCCCGGCACCAACGGCCTGGGCATCATCAAGCAGGGCTTTCTGGAGAACTCCAACGTCAACGTGGTCGAGGAGCTGGTCAGCATGATCCAGACCCAGCGCGCCTACGAGATGAACTCCAAGGCCATCCAGACCAGCGACCAGATGCTGGCCAAGCTGTCGCAACTGTGAGCGCACCACAAGGAGCCGCGCCATGAATGCCACCCTGCGCCTGATCGGCTGCACCGCCCTGGCCGCGCTGGCCACCGGCTGCGCCACCGTCAACCCGCCGCCGCCCGTGGACGTGCTGCCCACGCAACTGCCCGTGATCGAGTCGCCGCCGCCCCTGGTGCGCGCGCCCGTCACCGGCAGCCTGTTCCATGCCGCCAGCTACCGCCCTGGCTTCGAGGATGCGCGCGCGCGCTACGTGGGCGACCTGGTGACCATCGAGATCATGGAAAAGATCGACGCCAAGCAGGGCAGCAAGTCCAACATCGACCGCCAGTCCGGCGCCGAGGGCGGCATCACCGGCCTGCCGCTGCTGCCCAACAAGCTCATGGGCAAGGTGGCCGAGCGCTCCAGGCTGGGCGCCGAGTACGGCAGCAACTTCAAGGGCAGCGGCGACACCTCCAGCAGCAACGAATTCCGCAGCTTCATCACCGCCGTGGTCACCGAGGTGCTGCCCAATGGCCACCTGGTCATCACCGGCGAAAAACAAGTCGGCGTCAACCGCAGCGTGGACGTGCTGCGCTTTTCCGGCATCGTCGATCCGCGCAACATGCGCCGCGGCGCAGGTGGGCACGCCGGCAGCGTGATCGACTCGCGCTATGTGGCCAATGTGCGCGTGGTCTCGCGCGGCCTGGGCGAGCAGGCCGAGGCCCAGGCCGTGGGCTGGCTGGCGCGCGCCTTCAATGCCGTGACGCCATTTTGAAAATACCCAATCACCGAGAGCGAGGAGAAAGACCCATGCGAGGAGTCTTCCTGCGCCGCACCGCCGCCGCGCTGGCGCTGCTGGGCACGGCAGCGCTGGCTGCAGCGCAGGACTTTCGCGACCCGGCCAGCCAGACCTTCACCGTCTGGCCCAACATCCCGGTCATCCGCGCCGCCGACCTGGCCGAGTACGAGGCCGACCGGCGCATCTTTGACGACCTGCACGCCGACAAGGCCGATCCGGAAAAGATCACCGCCGCGCTGCGCGCCATCGACGCGCTGCAGGCCCACCACGAGCGCCGCGCCATGGCCCAGCTCGGGCGCAGCGTGAACGCGCAGCTCATCGCCGAGCTCGACCGCCTGGCGCGCGCCGCCCGGCTGGCCCAGCCCAAGCTGCGCTTCGACTACTCCGACCTCACGCCCGAAGACCTGCAAATCCCCACGCCGCCGCAGGAGCTGAAGGCGCGCGCCGGGCGCATCACCCTGGCCGCCTACATCACCTACACCCGGCTGGAGGGCACGCTGGTGCAGGCCAGCGCCACCTTGGTCAAGCTCAGGAACGGCGCCTCGCAGAGCTTCACCGTGACGGCGCCGGCGCCGGTGCTGGCCGATGCGCTGGCGCGCGAGCTGTTCGACTACTTCCAGGGCACGCGCTTTGCCGCCAACCGCGTGCCGCCCGGTGGCCTGCAGTGGCTGCCGGCAGCGCCGGGCCACGCCGACCAGCTGGTCTCGCGCGACGTGGCGCAGGGCTGGTGCCAGACCCAGGACGCCCAGTTGCCCAGCGCCGACGAGCTGCAGGCCGCGCAGGCGGCGGGCTTTCACGGCGGCGGCGTGGCCCTGCGCGCCGCCGGTGCCTACCACGTCCAGGGCGGCCTGTACGACACCGCCAGCGCCCAGGCCGGCGCCGGCGCCCTGCGCGCCAACCACCTGGCCGACGTGCCCAACGGCTACTACTACTGCGTGCGCCAGCCCCAGCCCGCTGCCCCGGTGCGCACGGCACGCAAGCGCAAGTGAGCCGCCCGGGCGTGTGAGCGTGTGAGCCACACCGGGCCGCCGTGGTGAATCTTCAAAAATCATAGCTGCCAGCGCTTACCTGGCAAGGGTTTGCAGCGGTTTTGATGGTTTTTTCAACTCCCTCCCCCTCTGGGGGAGGGTTGGGGTGAGGGCCAGCGACGGCGGCCTCGCCACACGGCCCGCCAGAACCAGCCGGCCCCCATCCCCACCTTCCCCCAGCGAGGGAAGGAGCACCCGCCTCAAAACACCCGATAAGGCCCCCATCCCCCGCCTTATCCGCGCTTTGCCTGCCGGGGTCGGCCAAGACAATTGCAGGCATGAACCCCCTGCCTACCTCCCGCATGTTCAAGGTCATGACGCTGGCGCTGGCCGCCCTGGCCTGCAGCGTGCCGGCGCAGGCCCTGCGCATCAAGGAAATTGCCGCCGTGCAGGGCGTGCGCAGCAACCAGCTGTCGGGCTACGGCCTGGTGGTCGGCCTGGACGGCACGGGCGACCAGTCCACGCAAATGCCCATCACCGCGCAGGCCATGAGCAACTACCTGCAGCAAATGGGCATCTCGCTGCCGCCGGGCACCAGCGTGCCGCAGCTCAAGAACGTCGCCACCGTGGTCGTCACCGCCGAGCTGCCGGCCTTTGCCCAGCCGGGGCAGCACATCGACGTGTCGGTGTCCTCGATCGGCAACGCCAAATCGCTCAAGGGCGGCACGCTGATCGCCACGCCGCTGCGCGGCGCCGACGGCGAGATCTACGCCCTGGCGCAGGGCAACCTGGTAGTCGGCGGCGCAGGCGCGTCCGCCGGCGGCTCCAAGGTGCAGGTCAACCACCTCAGCGCCGGGCGCATCCCCGACGGCGCGCAGGTCGAGCGCAGCGTGCCCACGCCGCTGCACGGCAGCGAGACCATCACCCTGGGCCTGAACGCCTCGGACTTCCAGACCGCGCGCAAGGTGGCCTTGGCCATCAACGCCCGCTCCGGCCCGGATACCGCCACCGCCCTGGATGGCCGCACCGTGCAGGTGCGCGCCCCCCTCGACCCCGGCGCGCGCGTGAACTTCATCGCCGAGCTCGAAGAGCTGCAATTGCCCGAGTCCACGCCCGCCGCCAAGGTGGTCATCAACGCGCGCACCGGCTCCATCGTGCTCAACCAGGCGGTCACCCTGGGGCCGTCGGCCATCGCCCACGGCAACCTGTCCATCGTCATCAGCAGCACGCCCGTCATCAGCCAGCCCAACCCGCTGTCGCGCGGCCAGACAGTGGTGGCGCAAAAGAGCGACATCTCCATCCAGGCCGATGCCGGCAAGGTCATGCAGGTGCCGGCCTCGCCGCAGCTGGCCGATGTGGTGCGCGCACTCAACACCCTGGGCGCCACGCCGCAGGACTTGCTGGCCATCCTGCAGGCCCTGAAAGCCGCCGGCGCGCTCAACGCCGAACTGGAGGTCATCTGATGAGCCTGTCATCGCCTTCCACCAGCCTGCCCCTGGCTGGCAGCACCGCCGCCCTGGCCACGCGCCAGGCCCTGGCCATCGATGGCCGCTCGCTGAACAACCTCAAGGCCCAGGCCGCGCAAGGCGCCGAAGGCCAGCGCGAAGCCACGCGCGAGGCCGCCCGCCAGCTCGAATCGCTGTTCATGCGCGAGCTCATCAAAAGTATGCGCGAGGCCACCATGAAGTCCGGCCTGCTCGACGGCGCCGAGGGCAACCTGGCCAGCGACATGATGGATCAGCAGCTGTCGGTGCAGATGGCCGGACGCTCCGGCGGCCTGGCCGAAGCCATCCAGCGCCAGCTGGCGCGCCAGCTCGGCGGCGACGCCGACGCGCCGGCGCTCGCCCCTGGCGCCACGCTGCGCCTGGACACGCTGCAGCGGCGCGCTGCGCCCAGCCGGCCCGACAACCCCCATGCGCCCTCGCCCCAGGGCAAGGATGAGTTCGTGCAAGGCCACCGCGCCGCCGCCGAGACCGTGGCGCGCGAGAGCGGCATCCCGGCCAGCTTCATGCTCGGCCAGGCCGGGCACGAAACCGGCTGGGGCAGGAGCGAGATCCGCCACAAGGACGGCAGCAACTCCTTCAACCTGTTCGGCATCAAGGCCGGCGGCAGCTGGAAGGGCAAGGTGGCCGAGATCACCACCACCGAATACATCGACGGCCGGGCGCAGAAAGTCACCGCCAAGTTCCGCGCCTACGACTCGTATGCCGACTCCTTCCGCGACTACGCGCGCCTGATCACCGAGAGCCCGCGCTACGAGAAAGCCCTGGCCAAGACGCACTCGGCCCAGGCCTGGGCGGCCGAGCTGCAAAAGGCCGGCTACGCCACCGACCCGCAATACGCCAGCAAATTGAGCCGTGCCATCCAGAGCACGCTCAGCGTGGCGCGCACACCAGCCAGCGCCGCCAGCGCCCAGGCCTGAGCGGGCCGCCTGCACCACCACACCACTGCCGCGCCCACCCGCGCCGCCAGCCCACCTTCCGAGGTCACCCCATGAGCCTTCTCAACGTCGGCGCCCGCGCCCTTCTTGCCAACCAGGTGGCCCTGCAGACCACCGGCCACAACATCGCCAACGTCAACACGCCGGGCTACTCGCGCCAGAGCGTGGTGCTGCAGACCGTGCCCGGCCAGTACACCGGCTCGGGCTATATCGGCAAAGGCGTGGAGGTGGCGACCATCCTGCGCAACCACAACGAGCTGCTGACGCGCCAGGCCGCCGCCGCGCAGGCCATGAGCGCCGGCGACAGCGCCCGCGCCGAGCGCGTGTCGCAACTGCAGGACGTGTTCCAGGGCGGCAAGGCCGGCCTGGGCGCGGCCATCAGCGACATGCTCAACGCCCTGGGCGACGTCATCACCGCGCCCACCGACATCACCGCGCGCACCGTCAGCCTGACGCGCATGGACGAGATGGCCGCGCGGATGCGCTCCTCGGCCGAGTTGCTGCGCGAGATCGACTACTCGGTCACCGAGCAGCTCAAGACCGACACGCTGCGCATCAACCAGCTGGCGGTGAACATCGCCGAGATGAACCAGCAGATCAGCCGCGTCATGGGCAACGGCCAGACGCCCAACGACCTGCTGGATCGGCGCGACCAGCTGATCCGCGAGCTCAACCAGTACATCCAGACCACGCAGATCCCGGCCAGCGACGGCACCATCAGTGTCTTCGTGGCCGGCAGCCAGGCGCTGGTGCTGGGCCAGGACGCGGCGCAGCTGGCCGTGGCCGAGTCCAAGGAATTCCCCGGCAGCCAGCGCCAGGCGCTGTACTTCCAGCGCCCCGGCGCGCCCGACGTGGAGCTGCGCGACACCCTGCTGGGCGGCGGCCAGACCGCCGGCCTGCTGCGCTTTGCCAACAACGACCTGATCGAGGGGCGCAACCTGCTCGGGCGCATGGCGCTGGCCATCGGAGCCGAACTGAACTACCAGCAAAGCCTGGGCCTGACGCTGGACGGCACGCGGGGCAAGCCGCTGTTCAGCGCCCCGGCTGAAGTGGTCGGGCGCACCAATGGAGCTGCCGTGGGCAGCATCGATCTGGGCGACCCGGCGAAGTTCGACGCCACGAAATTCGCCGCGTCGGACTATGAGGTGGTCTTCAACGCCAACGGCACCGACGCCCACATCATCCGGCTGTCCGACAACACCGTCAAAACCGTTGCCGCAACCGATCTGACCAATCCCGGCGGTGTGCAGATGGACGGCTTGACCTTCGAGTTCACCAACTCGGGCAACCCTGGCGAGCGCGTGCTGTTCCAGCCCTTTGCCGGCGTGGCCGACCAGCTGCAGATGCTGATCCACTCGCCGCGCGACCTGGCTGTGGCCAGCCCGGTCAACGCAGCCATGGGCACACAGAACACCGGCACGCTGCAGCTGGCTGGCTTGCAGGCCGACGGGCTGCGCTGGAGTGCCGGCCCTCCGGCTGGGATCGAAAAGGCGGGCGCCATCAATCCGCCGCCCAGCCCAGTCCCCCCAGCCACCAGTGGCGGCGGCGTGACCTTGACTTTTGGCCCCAATGGCACTTTCAGCGTCGCCGGCGCTACTTCCTCCGATGTGCTGAACCTGGATGCCAATCCACCCGGCCCCCAGACTCCTGGTGCACCACCCTATGAGTACCAGTACGTCCCCGGCCAGACCATCCACATCGACGGCTGGGCCATCACCCTGCAAGGCACGCCCAAGGAGGGCGACACCGTCGTCATCGGCAACGCCACCGACCCGCAATACGGCGACCAGTACACCCGCAACGCCGGCAACGCCCGCGCCATGCAGGCGCTGCGCGACGTGAAGATGTTCGACAACGCCAGCATGGTCGATGGCTACGCCGGCCTGATGGCCCAGGTCGGCACGCGCACCCAGAGTGCGCTGTACGCCGCGCAAATGTCCGAGGCCATCGCCAGCGACTTGGAGGCCAACCGCACGGCGATCTCCGGCACCAATCTGGACGAGGAGGCCGCGCGGCTGATCCAGTACCAGCAGTCCTACCAGGCCTCGGCCAAGATGCTGCAGGTGGCGCAGGCCATCTTCGACAACCTGCTGCAGAGCGTGGGCCGCTGACGCGCGCCCCCAGCCCCGCAACCACAGACCCCGCCCCTGCGCCCCCGCAATTCCAGGAGCCCCCGATGAGCACCCTGAACCGTGTCGGCACCGCCAACCTCTACGACAACACCCTGCGCAACCTGGCCATGCGCCAGAAGAACCTGACCGACCTGCAGGAAAGCCTGACCGCCGGCAAGCGCGTGGTGCGCGCCAGCGACGACCCGGTGGCCGCCGCCCAGGCCGAGCGCGCCCTTACGCGCATCAGCCGCATCCAGGCCGAGCAGCGCCAGCTGGACGTGCAGCGCGGCGCCATGGCGCTGGCCGAGTCCACGCTGGGCGACGCCGTGGGCCTGGTGCAGGAGATGCGCCAGCTCATCATTGCCGCCGGCAGCGGCACGCTCAAGCCCGAGGACAGGCGCACCTACGCCAACCAGATCGCCAGCCTGCGCGAGCAACTCAGCGAAACCATCAACCGCAAGGACGCCAACGGCGTGCCGCTGCTGGGCGCGCTGGGCAGCGACCTGCGCGCCTTCGCCGGGCCGCTGCTCAGTGGCAGCGCCGACTACGTCTTTGCCGGCCTGCCGGGCCAGCAAGCCAGCAGCGGCACCAGCATCGCCACCACCGTGGACGGGCATGGGGCGCTGATGTTCGACGTGCAGCGCGACGGGGTATTTCATGCCGCTGTCTCCAATGGGGGCGCGCCTGTGGCCGGGCGCCACTTCGGCACCGATGCCGTGCGCGTGACCAACCCGGAGCTACTGCAGCAGCCCGCGCCGCCGGCCAGCCCCTATACCTACTCCATCAAGTTCACCGGCGCCACCAACCCGCCGAACCCGGACGGCAGCTACGACATCGGATACGAGATCTTCAGCACCAATTCGGCCTACGTCTCGCCCGGCCTGCAGCCCCTCAACAACATCAAGCCGGGCCAGCTCCAACAAATCCCCATCAGCATCACCGACCCGGGCGGGGCCACGCTCGAATTCACCATCAGCGCCACGTCCGTGCGCCAGCTCGACGGCTCGCTGGTCTATTCGCCCGCCGATGGCGACACCGTGACCCTGAGCGCCAGCCCCAGCCTGATGAGCACCATCGACCGCGCCGTGCGCGAACTGACCGATGCACCCGACACCGGCGCCGCCGCCCAGGCCGTGGGTCAGGCACTGGCGCAGCTCGACAAAGGCATGGAGCGGCTGCACAACATGCGCAGCTATGCCGGCGAGTTGCTCAACCGCGCCGACCGCATCGGCAGCGACCAGGAAAACCGTGCCATCCAGCACGAGGCCGACCGCTCGCGCGCCGAAGACCTGGACATGGTCAAGGGCATCTCGGACTTCCAGAACGCCCACGTGGGCTACCAGGCGGCGCTGCAGTCCTACGCCCAGGTGCAGCGCATGTCGCTGCTGGACTTCATGCGCTGAAGGGGCGCGTTGTGCGTTTCGCGTCCGGCGTTTCGCGCACAACGGCACCCGCCCCACGCACAGCCTCCTCCGAGCGCCCACAATGGGCGCTTTCGCGCATCTGACACACCCCCGACCCCATGGCTCAATCCGTCCTCGGCAGTTTGGTGATGGGCTACCGCCCCCTGTGGAACGCCGCCCGGCGCCTGGCCGGCGTGCAATTGCACCTGCAGGCCGCCGGCTCGGTGCAGGTGGACGCAGCCCACCTGCTGCGCACGCTGCAGGAGATCTGGAGCGCCAGCTCGCCGCCGCTGCTGCTCACGCCGCGCACCCCCGAGCTGCTGGCCGAGCTGCTGGCGCACGCGCCGCGCGGCACGCCCTGGCTGGCCGTGCCCGGGCGCTGGCTGATCGACCCGCAGCTGCTGCAGCTGGCGCAGGCAGCCCACGCACGCGGCCTGCGTCTGGTCTGGCTGGGCGAGCTCGACCACCTGCCCGACCCGGACGTGGCGCGACTGTTCGACAACAGCCTGCTGCACCTGTCGCCGGGCAACGCCGTGCAGGCGCTGCAGGCAGCGCGCCAGGCGCAGACCCAGCGGCGCGACCCGGTGATCCGGGGCCAGATGTACGAAGGCGTGGCCAGCCGCGCCCTGCTGGGCCACTGCCTGGACACCAGCGGCGCGCTGGCCATTGCCGGCTGGCCGTCGGACGACGTGCTGCACGACCTGCGCCACCAGCCCCTGCGCCCCTCGCGCGAGGTCGTGCATCGGCTGCTCAAGGCCATTGACGCCGAGCAGTCTATGGACACTTTCGAGGACATCCTGGGCGAAGACCCGCTGCTGGCCTACCGCTTTCTCACACACATCAACTCCGCCGCCGTGGGCCTGCGCACCGGCGTGGACTCGCTGCGCCGGGGCCTGCTGGTCATGGGCTACGGCAACCTCTCGCGCTGGCTGGCCGAGCAGCTGCCGCACGCCGCCACCGAGCCTGACCTAGAGCCGATCCGCCAATCCATGGTGCTGCGCGCACGCCTGACCGAGCACCTGATCAACGCCGGCGAGGGCAAGGAGCTGCGCCGCGAGGTCTATCTGTGCGGCCTGTTCTCGCAACTCGACGAGCTGCTGCGCGAGCCGCTGAGCAACATCCTGCGCCGCGTGCCGCTGTCCGAACGCCTGTACGAAGCCGCCGTGCTGCACACCGGCCCCTACACCCCCAGCCTGGAGCTGGCCTGCGCGCTGGAAACCAGCGACAGCGCCGCCATCGTGCAGGTGTGCGAGGCCAACGAGCTGTCGCTGGAGCACATCAACCGCATGTTGCTGCGCGTGCTGTCGGAGCTGGTGGTGCTGCGCGAGGGGCGGGGGTGAAGAGTCAGCCCTTGCCAGTCAAGCGCTGCAGGCTGTGTAAACAATAGCAAAAAAGCTCACCACAACGCTCCTTGCGCCTGACTGTCGTCCAGCGCCCGCAGCCGGGCGAAGTCCAGTAGCTGCGCCAGATGCGCCCCCTGGCTGCGCCACTGCTGGACGATCTCCTCGCCCAGCAGCACGTAATGCCACGGCAGCCCCTGGCGGTGCTGCGGCTGCAGGGCATTGATGCGTTCGCACCAGGCCAGCGCGGCGCGGCGCTTGCGCTGCACGTCGGGATGGATGGTCTGCTGCTGCGCCTTGGTCTCGACCAGGTGGATGGCGCCCTCGGTGCGCACCAGGAAATCCGGGCTGTAGAAGGCCGCCAGGCCGTCATGCCTGACGTAGCGCAGCCGCACGAACGGATGGCGCGTCTCGCTGACCTTGCAAAACGCCAGCACCTGGGCATCGGCCTGCGCCCACGCGATGAAAGTACGCTCCAGCCCACCACCCTGTGCCGGCCAGCCCAGCCGGGTGTAGATGCACTTGGACACGGGCATGGAGTGCGCCTGGCGCAGCAGCAGGCGTGGGGTTTCGCTCAGGCGGCGGGCGTGAACTTCGGTGCAGCCCGTGGTCTGCGTCTGCTGCGCCTCGCGCAGGGCCAGCGCAAAGACCCGCGTGATGTGCTCGACCACCGGCTGCAGCAGCAGCAGGCGCCAGTGCTGCGCGCCGCGGCTCTCGCCCAGCGGATCGAAGTCCTGCGCGAAAAGCTGCGTCCAGATGTAGTCATCCAGCCAGCCGGTCAACTGCGCCGTATCCACCTGCAGATACGGCAGGGCCAGGTGGCTGGCCACCCGGTTGCCCCGGGGCAGCGGCTCGGACAGCGCCTGGCTGATGCGCCGCGTCAGGCGCGCCAGATAGTCGTTGTAGCCCGCCACCTGCATGACGGCGCCATCGACGCGGTAGTCGCCAAACAGCGTGGCGCTTTGCAGATCGTGCGACACGAAGGTGTCGCCCTTGCCCAGCAGCGCCGCCAGTTGCGCCAGCGCCATGGCGGAAAACGGCGGCAGCGCCGCGATGTCAAGCGCCCTGTGGCGGCTCTCCTCCTCGGCCTCGCGCACGATGCAGGGAATGGCAAAGTCGAACGCCTGGTAGCCCTCGCGCAGCTCGGCGGCCAGCACATCGCCGGTGCTGGATGTGCTGTCCATGCCCTCGCCCGTGGTGCCGGCCAGCCCGGCGCGCAGCAGATCGGCATAAAAAGACTCGAACGCCGGGTGCTCGATGATGGACAGCACATCCAGCAGGCTGCCCGGCTCCAGCCCGGCCTGGATGCGCTCGCGGTTCTCGCGCTTGGTGTCGGCATATTCGGCGCCGCGCCACATCAGCCGCAGACCCCGGCCAATGGTCTGCTCCAGCAAGATGGGCGCCTGCGACGAGCGCAGCGGCACGATGACGCAGATGTTGTTCACATCGAAGCCCTCGCGCAGCATCAGCACGCTGACGATGACACGCGGCGTGGCGTGGCGATCGACGGCAAACAGCCGCTCGCGCACCGGCGCCCATTCCTTCTCGCCCAGCTCGGCCTTGCGGCCCGAGTCGATGGTCATGACCTCGTCGTCCTGCAGCCCCTCCTGCTCGATCAGGAACTGCGCCACCAGCGGCGAGACCGCCGTGTCCTCGCACACCACCAGCATCTTGGGGTGGCGCTGCGGGTCGATGGCGGCAAAGTCACGCTCCAGCTTGCGCAGCTTGTGCAGGCCGGCGCGCAGCATGACGCGCTGGCCCTCGCTCAGGGCGGGATTGCCGGCCTCGTCGCGCTCGGCCTTGAAGTCCAGCGGCAGCGCTCCGACCTCCTTGCGTCTATCGAGCACCAGCGACTTGACCAGCCCGGCGCGCATGGCGCTGTGCAGGTCGAAATCCACCACGATGTGCGCAAAGAACAGCTTGCTGCGCTTCTTGCCGCTGCCCACGGTGTTGTAGGGCGTGGCAGAAAAATCCACCTGCACGAAGCGCCGCCCCTTGGGTGCAGCGATGCGTGAGAGGCTCTTTTGCCATTCGACCTCGGCCGCCTCGCCCGCGCGCCTGAGCTCGTGGATGTGGTGCGCCTCGTCGTTGAAGACCAGCAGCTCGGGCAGGTCGGCCAGAAACTCCAGCACATTGCCCCGGGCATAGCGCCGATCCAGCACCTCCAGGCTGTTGCCCGTGGCCCGGCCCGGAGCCAGCGGCAGCACGGCAGCCGCCACCACATGCGCCGGCACCAGCGCGCCAGGGGCCGCCACACTGGCCACATCGGCTGCGGTCTCCTGCGCCTCCTCGAAGGCGGCATCGCCCTCGGCCAGCAGATGCCAGTTGGTGATGGCAATCATGCCGTTGCCCGTGGCCTTGAGACCGATCTCGTGCTTGGCGCAGACGTTGCCGCGCACAAAGGCAAAAACCGCCTCGCGCTGCCCCTCGGGCACGAACAGATCGGCAAACTGCATCAGGTCGGATTGCCCGAAATCCCTTGCCCCACCTGCGCTGCCTGCTATCAATTTCCCGCAAAAGGCATCGAGCAGCCGCTCATACACGATCAGCCCCGGCGCCACCACCATGAAATGTCGCGTGAAGCGCGCATCCTCGCGCCCCTGTGCCAGCGCCGCGTTCTTGTTGAGCAACTGCCGGATCAGCAGCGCCTGCAGCACCCAGGTCTTGCCCGTGCCGGTGGCAATCTTGAAGCAGTACTTGGGATGCGCGTGCTTGGGCGCCGACACCTCGGCCAGCAGCGTACCCGCCAGCAGCGCCTGCGGCGCCGCCTTCTCGTACAAATCCTGCAGACTGACCGCGCCCAGCACCTCATGCGCCACGATGGCGTTGAGGATGGCCTGGCGCTGGCCGACGTGGAAGTTCAGCGCGCCGCGCTCGTCCACCTTGTCCTGACCGAACCACCACAGCAGCAACTCGGCAGTGACCGGTGTGACCAGCTCCAGCAACTCGGCAGCGCCATGCTCCAGGCCCAGCGCCAGCTGGCGGGTGCGCGAGGTGAGGGCGGCGGCAAGCGCCAGGGGATCGGTGGCAGATGGAGCAGCAGTCATTTGATAAACATTTTGTTTACAATTGCACCATGATCGAAAGCTTTGCCGACCCGCAGACCGAGCGCCTGTTTGGCACCGGCAAATCCCGGCGGCTGCCGCCGCAGATCCTGCGCCGGGCAATGCTGCGGCTGACCCAGCTCGACGCCGCCACCGATGTGAACGACTTGCGCCAGCCGCCTTCCAACCGGCTGGAGGCATTGAGCGGCGATCGCGCCGGCTGCTGGAGCATCCGCATCAACGACCAATGGCGCGTGTGCTTTCGCTTCGAGCGCGGCCACGCCCAGGATGTCGAAATCGTCGATTACCACTGAGGAGTTCCCGCCATGACTGCCCCCCACAACGGCCTGCCCGCCATCCACCCCGGCGAATTCCTGCGTGAAGTGCTGGACGACCTGGGCCTGACCCAGGCTGCCTTTGCCCAGGCGCTGGGCATCTCGCCCATGCGCGTGTCGCACCTGCTGCGCGGCGAGCGCCCGGTGACCGCCGAAATCGCCCTGCGCCTGGGCCGTGCGCTGGGCCAATCGCCGCAGTACTGGCTGAATCTGCAGGCCAGCTACGACCTCAAGACGACCGAAGCCGCGATGGGCGAGAGCCTGGCGCAGATTCACGAGCTGGCCTGCGCCTGAGCCGTATCGGATGCCGTGCGTCATGGCGCAGCATCCACCACCTGCACCACCTCGGCCTCGAAGCCGAAGACATCGACCACGCGCACGCAGACCCGGCGCAGCCCGCGCAGCACCGGCACGGTCAGCACCGCCTGCGTCACCGCGCGCAGCGCATCGCCGTCATTGGCGGTATTGCCACGATAATCCTGCCAGACCGAGCGAAATATCTGCCCGTCATAATCTGGATCGACAGCCCAGTATTCGACCAAGGCCAATGGCTCGGCATTGGCCACGGCCTGCAGCCGGGCGCGATTGGCATCGTCCAGATTGATAGCCTCGGGCGAGAGCAGCACATAATTCTTCAGCCGCACGGTCAGCCGCTCCTGGCCCGCGCGATCTCCCTGGCTGGTGCCTGAAGGCAGCAACTCCCGCTCGATGGGATACAGCGTCAGATATTGCAGACTGGAAAATCGCACCTGCCCGCGCAATTTTTCCACTCCGCCTTTCTTACGCAGCCGGTCAAGCAGATCGGGTGGAATCACCAGCACCTCCAGCCGGTTGTCGCGCAGTGCGGCAATGGTCTCGCCAATGGCCGGGTCAAAATTCCAGCCCAGCACCACCACGCGATCCCAGCCACCCAGCAGATTGTCGCGCTGGGCAATGGCCTTGCGCAGCGTGGCCGCGCCGGTGAGTTTGTTGGGTGAATCGGCCAGCACCAGGGTTTTGCTGCCACGCCGTCCCCCGATCTCGACGCCGGCAATCTGGCCCAGATTGCGCAGCGGATTGACCTCGGGCGGCAGAGGCAGGGCGCCGTAGAGCGACAGCACGATCTGCGACAGATCGCCGATGCGGAAGTCACGCTTGCCGAAGTGTGATTTGGCGGCCTCGACCTGGTAGTCGCCAATGGCCTGGTACAGAAAAGGCCGGGCTTCCTGATCGATCAGGCGCTTGCGCATGATCATGCAGGCAGGCTTGCCGATGTCGGTGGTAATCCAGCGCCGGCCCAGTTTCTCGGCGACAGCGGCGGTGGTGCCGGAGCCGCCATTGAAATCTGCTATTAACCCATTTCTTGGAGAACTTGCTTTGATGATTCTTTCTAATAATACAGTAGGCTTTTGAGTCGCGTACCCTACTCGATCCCGGGACATTGAATTTTCGTAGGGAATATCCCACACATCATTGGGAATCATCCCCTCATCAGGGTAATAAATACGCCATTTTCCCGCATCAAATCGCTTTCGACATCTTCGACCTTCATCATCAACATCTCTAAAGTGAGAGGCAACATATTCATCCGTATATGGAATTTTGGCATTTTTCTCATCAAAGAAAGTTATTCCAGTTTTACCATAACAAAATATCACATCATGTTTTTGAGCAAATCTATCATTGGGTCGCCCAAGGGTTGAATAATGCCAAATAATTTCATTTCTGAAATTTTTTCTACCCAATACCTCATCCATCACCAGCTTGACATAATGCCCCACATGCCAATCCAGATGCACATAGATCGAGCCGGTTTCCGCCAATAACTCCCGCATCAGAATCAAGCGCGGCGTGATCATGGCCAAATAGGAGGCCGTGCCGTCGCTCCAGGTATCGGAGTACGCAAACTGCTCGATGACCGTGGGCCGCTGCTCCAGCTCCACCCCAGGCAGCGCGACCTTGGTGCGGTAGTCGGCCTTGCTGTCAAACGGCGGGTCGATATAGATCAGATCGACCTGGCCGCGCAGGCTGGGCATGTCCTCGTCGCCGGCCAGCAGCGCCGCCATGGCCAGCAGGTTGTCGCCATAGATCAGGCGGTTCATCCAGGGAGCGTCCTGTGCTGGCGCGTCGGGGGTGGCAATGCCCCTGGGCGCCAAGGCTTCCTGTCGGGCGACGCGGCGCTGCTGCTGCGTGATCCAGTCCTGCGCGGCGCTGTCACGCGCCGGCAGCACAACCTCGCGCGTTTGCAGCCGCACGCGCTGGCGGCTCTCCAGACTCTCCAGAATGCGTTCGGCTTGCTTGCGCCCGTTGGCGACGATCTCGGGCAGTTGTTCGAGCAGGGATTTGGGCATGGACAGACAGGCGATCTCAACCAGCGGTCGAAACACACAATCAACTGATATTTGATTCAAATATCAATCAAATATTGATTGATATTTCTTGTCCTCCATAGCTTGCGTGGCATGGACGAGAAGAAAGATTTCAGCCATCGCCTGCGTCAAGCCATGACGGATGCGGGCTACACGCCCAGCCCCTCGGTGCTGGAACATGAATTCAACTTGCGTTGGTATGGCCGCTCCATCAGCAACCAGGCAGCCTGGAGCTGGCTCAACAGCAAGGCGATCCCCACCCAGGACAAAGTGCAGTTGCTTGCCGAGTGGCTCAACATCGAGCCGGAAGTCCTGCGTTTCGGTTCTGCTGTGCGCCAGTCGGTGCAGGCGCGCCGCCAGCGCTGGGATGAGGGCATCGGCTATCTGGAACGCGAGACCTTTGACGCTTTTTTGCAACTGCCCGCCCCGCAGCGCAAGCTGATCCGCGAGGTCATCCTGACTTTCGCCCAGGTACACGGCCCCGGTGCACCCGAGGCATCTGCTGCCGCCCCAGCCTTGGGAAAATATCAAAAATCATAGCTGCCAGCGCTTTCCAGACGGGTCTTTCAGGCTGATTTGATTGTCAAAATGGGGTTGAAATCGGCTGCTTCGGACGGTTTTGGGCGGTTTGGGGTCTGGAGGCGGGGTTTTGCGGCGATTTTTTGCTGGTTTTTCAGGTCAAATCGGCTGCAAATCCTTGCTGGGCAAGCGCTGACAGCTATCAAAACAGGAGTTCCCTGGGACTGATGCAGGCGGTGTGCTGCCGTGCGCCGCGCCAGCGCCCAGCGGCTGGCCTGGCCGCGCACTCCCTCTCCCCCTCGGGGGAGAGGGTGGGGGTGAGGGGGTGGTTCGGGCGCTGCGTCCATTGCAGGCCCCCTCACCCCACCCTCTCCCGCACGCGGGAGAGGGAGTCGGAAAGGTCAGCGTATCGAACGCCACGATGTTGCGGCTCTCGCGGCTGAACTCCACGCCCACCAGGTGCACCGGCCCGCTGGCGCGGTATTTGTCGGCATAGTTTTTCTGTTGCAGCTGCTCGATGGCCCGCCCTTCAGGCACCAGCTCGACCACCTTGAACTCGAACAACCAGGTCTGCCCCAGCCAGCGCAGCGCCATGTCGATGCGGCCTTGGTTGGTGGCGTCCTCCAGCACCATGTCCAGCCCCAGCGCAGCAAAGTAGCTGTAGAAGACGCTGGCCCAGTAGCCTTCGTATTGGGCGATAGGACTGTTGCGATGCCAGTCGTGCGGGATGCTGGCCAGAAAGCTGTGCAGCAGCTGGTGGATGCCCGCCAGGTCGCCCGCCTGCAGCAGCCGGTACATCTGCAAGACGCTGCGCGCCGGCCCGTCCTGGTCGCCGCACAGCACGGCCAGCAGGCTGGTGTTCAGGCTGGTCTTGACCTCCAGGTTGGGGTAGCGCAGGTGCAGCCCGATGCGCCCGGGCAGCTGCTCGGCCCGATCCACCGTCAGATAGCCCGACTGGAACAGCAGCGCTTCGGTGGAGATGTTGTCCACCTCGAAGGACGACAGCAGCGAGGAGAACTCGAAGACGCTCTCCAGCGCCGGCGTGAACTGGCGCCGCCGCGTGAGCAGCTTGACCAAAAAGGTGGGCGTGCCGCTTTCAAACCAGTAGGGCCGAAACTCCCGGTGGCTGAACAGCAGCAGCACATCGAAGGGGTTGTAGACCGACTCGCCGCGCCAGTTGTAGCCGTTGTACCAGCGGCGGATCTCGCCCCGATCCAGCCCGGGCAGCTCGGGCGCGAACACGGTATCCACATCGTGGTCGGTGTAGCCGCAGATGGCCGAGTAGCGCGGATCGAGTGTGATGTCCTGCAGGTTGTTCAGGCCCGAGAAGATGCTCACCTTGCTGAACTTGGACACGCCCGTCAGCAAGGCAAAGCGGATGTGCGCGTCGCTGTCCTTGATGACGGAATAAAAGTCCTTGAGCACCTCGCGCAGCTGCAGCGCCACGTCCTGGTCTTCGATGCGGTCGAGGATGGGCTTGTCGTATTCGTCGATCAGCACCACCACGCGCTGGCCGGTCTGCTCGGCCAGATGGTGGATCAGGCTGCGAAAGCGCTCGGCGTGGCTGCTGTCGGTGCGCGGGCAGCCGGTTTCGTCCTCATAGCGCTTGAGGTGCGAGTCCAGGCGTGATTGCAGGTCGGCAGCATCCTGCACCATGCCACCGCCAAAGCTGAAGCGCAGCACCGGGTACTTGACTGACCAATCCCAGTGCTGCTCGGCGTGCAACCCCTCGAACAGCGCCCGGTTGCCCTCGAACAGCTCCTTGAGCGTGTCCAGGAACAGGCTCTTGCCGAAGCGCCTCGGACGCGAGAGGAAAAAGTACGAGCCTTGCGCTATCAGCCGCAGCGCAATCGGCGTCTTGTCCACGTAGTAACAGTCCTTGGCACGGATCTTGGCCAGGGTCTGGATGCCGATGGGGAGTTGCTTGCGGGCCATCGGGGCATTGTAGAAAGCTCGGTGCCAGCTCTGCCCTCAATGGCAACACCAGTCAAAACCAGTCCAAATCCTTGCCCAACAAGCGCGGACAGCTATTTTTTCAATAGCAATACTGCCATCCCGAGCATTGGCCTGCACCGCCCCGCCTGCCTATAGTGCCCCGGTCATCGTTACAAGGAGCCGCCATGCCTGCCTCCCTGCCCCGCACCGACCTATGCGCACTGCTCGGCTGCCGCCTGCCCATCATGGCTGCCGGCATGGGCGGCGTGGCGCGTTCGCAGCTGGTGGCGGCGGTGACGCAGGCCGGCGCCTTCGGTTTTCTGGGCATGGTGCGCGAGCCTTTGCAGCTCATCGAGCGCGAGGTCGCCGCCGTGCGCACCGCCGGCCACACGCGCTTTGGCGTGAATCTGATCCCCGCCGGCACCGATCCGGCCCTGCTGGCGTCGCAGATCGACCTGTGCATCGGCCTGCAGGTGCCGGTGGTCGGCCTGTTTTGGGAGGTGAACACGGCAGTGGTCGAGCGGCTGCGCGCCGCCGGCATCGTCGTGGTGCATCAGGTGGGCACGGCGCAGGCGGCTCTGGCGGCGCAGCACGCCGGCGCACACGCGTTGATGGTGCAGGGCGTGGAGGCTGGCGGCCACGTCCACGCCACCCAGCCCCTGGCCGAGGTGCTGGCCGAAGTGCTGGCCCTGGCCGAGGTGCCGGTGGCCGCCGGCGGCGGCCTGGCCGATGGGCGCGATGTGGCGCGCGTGCTGGCCGCCGGCGCGCAGGCCGGCGTGCTGGGCACGGCCTTCATCGCCACGCCGGAATCCTTCGCCCACGACGTGCACAAGCAGGCGCTGCTGGCCGCGCAGGGCAGCGACACGGTGCTGACCGAGGACTTCCACATCAACTGGCCGCCGCACTCGCCGGTGCGCGTGCTGCAAAGCGCCGTGACGCGTGGCGAGCGCGGCAACCCGCATGACCCGAATGCCCCGCGCACGGTGATCGGCGAGGAAGAGGGCCGGCCCATCTACCTGTTTTCCACGGACTCGCCGCTGCGCTCCATGAGCGGCGACTTCGCCGCCATGGCGCTGTACGCCGGCTGCGGCGTGGGCCGGGTGCAGGCCATCGTGCCGGCGGCTGAGCTGGTGGCCACGCTGGCGCGCGAGGCGGCCGCCCACCTGCGGCTGCTGCAGGAGCCGGCGCCCGAGTATTCGTCGCCCGTGTGCTATGCGCCCGAGTTCCAGCGCCAGCGCGACGAGGCGCTGGCCGCGCAGCTCAACGAGCTGCTGGAGGCCGAGCGCGCCGGCGCCCGCGTGACGCTGGAGACGGCGCGCGCCGTGCCTGCCGACCAGCCCGCGCTGCAGGCGCTGGTGCAGGCCATCCAGCGCGACGAGGTGCATTGGTGCGGCATGTTGCTGCGCGCGCTGCGCCGCCTGGGCGCGCAGCCGGGCACGCGCACCGGGGATTTCTACGGCAAGGCCATGGCGGTGGCGGACTTGCGCGAGCGCCTGGCCTTTCTGAACCGGGGCCAGGGCTGGGTGGCACGCCGGGTGCGCGAGTTGCTGCAGGGGCTGGATCCCGAGCACGAAGACCTGCGCGCCGACCTGCAGGCCATGCTGGATGGCCATGTGGCCCAGCTGGCGAAGGTCAACGCCGCGCTGGGCATCGAGCGCCGGGCCGATACTGCACCCGCCGCACCCGCCTCGCAAAATTCATAGCTGCCAGCGCTTGCCCAGCTTGGCTTTCAGCCGTTTTTGACCATTTTTTTCCAGGTGTGCCAAAAGCCCGGCTCCTGCGTCGTGCCGAAGTTGATGCGCATTAGCGTGCGCGGCTCGCGCGTGGCGTGGAACAGCGAGCCGGGGGCGATCAGATAGCCCTCATCCAGCATCCGCTGGGCCAGCGCGTCGGTGTCCACGCCGGTGTCCACCCAGCCGAACATGCCGGCTGGCTCGGCGGCGAAGCGGCAGCCCGCCTCCAGCGCCAGCTGCACGCTGCGCGCGCGCGCCTGCGCCAGCTGCTGGCGGATGCGCTCGCCGTGGCGGCGCAGCTGGCCTTGTGCGATGCACAGCGCCAGCGCCTTTTCCAGCAGCGCCGGCGTGGTCAGCGTGGACAGCAGCTTGGTGTCCAGCAGCCGCTCGACCAGGTGCGCCGGCGCGGCCAGGTAGCCGATGCGCCAGTTGGGCGCCAGGATCTTGGCAAAGCCGCTGACGTACAGGGTGCGCTGCAGACCATCGAGCGCCGCCAGCCGCGTGGCGTGCGCCGGCGCGATGTGGCCGTAGGTGTCGTCCTCGGCGATGTAGAAGTCGTGCTGCTGCGCCAGTTGCAGGATGCGGTGCGCGCTGGCCGGCGACAGGCTGTGGCCGGTGGGGTTGTGCAGCACGCTCACGCTCACGAACAGCTTGGGCGCGTGCAATTCGCACAGCCGCGCCATGACGGCCAGGTCTGGCCCATCGGGGCCGCGCGGCACGGGCAGCACGCGCATCCCCAGCGCGTCCAGGCGGGCGAATTCCACGCTCCAGCCGGGTTCCTCCACCAGCACCGGATCGCCCGCACGCAGCAGGGCGCGGCTGATGATGTCCAGCGCCTGCGTCGCGCCCAGGGTGGTGATGATTTGCTCGGCTGCGGCGGGGATTTGCAGGTCGCCCAGGCGCTGCGCCAGTACCTGGCGCAGACCGGCGTCGCCCATGGGCTCGCCATAGCTGAACGAGCCTTCCTGCAGCGCGTCGCTGGCCGCCACCTTGCGCACCGCCGCCGGCAGAAAGCGCGCCTCCTGCAGCCACGCCAGCGGCAGCACGCCGGCACCGGGCTGTGGCCGCGCCGAGGGATGGTGGAACATGCCGCGGATCAGCGCCGTGGCGTTGATGCGCGAGCCGCAGGCGCGCCCGGCCTGCACGGCGCTCTGCAAGGTGTTGCCGGCAGCATCATTTTTGATAGCTGTCAGCGCTTGCCCTGCAAGGCTTGAAGGCGTTTTTTGCCCTAAATCTCGGACGTAGAAGCCGCGCTGCGGCTGGGCCAGCACCAGGCCCTGCGCCAGCAGCTTGTCGTAGGCGGTGACCACCGTATGGGCGCTCACGCCCTGCTGGCGCGCGCACTCGCGCACCGAGGGCAGCCGGGCGCCGGCGGGCAGCAGGCGCGCGTGGATGCGCTCGGCAAAGCGCTCGGCGAGTTGGTCGGCCAGGGTGCGGTCGGGGCTGCGGGTCAGCATGGGGCGCTCATGTATCGGTGGCATGTGTGGGCAGCATGTGTCGGCGGGTGGGCGATACAGTTGCTGCGTGTGTGGGGCTGCACTGTATTGGTACTGTAATGGCGCCAGGCTCTACAGTCGTTGTACGCCGTGCGTTTTGCGGCGTGCGGCTGTTCACGCACAACGCCCGACGCCCAACCTCCCCAGACACGAGCAAGCGGCGATCCGCAGCGCTCCAGAAGAAACCGTCCCCTCCCATGCCCCTGGTTGAATTCACTGCCCTGCTGGTGCTGGCCACCGCCATGAGCTTCACGCCCGGCCCCAACACCACGCTGTCCACCGCCCTGGCGGCCAACCGGGGCCTGCCGGCGGCGCTGCGCTTCGTGGTCGCCGTGCCGGTGGGCTGGAGCTTGCTGCTGCTGCTGTGCGCCGGCGGCCTGGGCGCGGCGGTGGTGGCGGTGCCGGCGCTGCGCTGGGCCATCAAGGCGCTGGGCATTGGTTATCTGCTGTGGCTGGCGTTCAAGCTGGCGCAGTCGGCCCGGCTGTCCGAGGCCGACGCCAGCCGGCTGTCGGTGGGCTTTTGGCAGGGCGTGGCCCTGCAGTTCGTCAACATCAAGGCCTGGCTGCTGGCGCTGACCATCGTCGCCGGCTGGGTCATCGGGCACGACGATGGCGCCACGCGCCTGGGCATCGTGCTGCCGGTGATGCTGTTCTTCGCCTTCACCAGCAACCTAACCTATGCCGCCGTGGGCGCGCTGCTGCGCCACTGGCTGGCGCACGGCCAGCGCCTGCTGTGGTTCAACCGCGCCATGGCGGCCATCCTGGTGGCCACGGCGCTGTGGATGGTGGCGGCATGAGGCCGGCCCGTGCCGCAATGCCAGGCCGCCAGGGTCTGGCCAGCCCGTGGGCTGGCGCCAGCGCGCAGACCCGGGGCCTGCTGCTGGGCCTGTTGGGCGTGGCCATCTTCGCGCTCACGCTGCCCATGACGCGGCTGGCCGTGGGCACGCCCGAGGCGCCGCTGATGAGCGGCCTGTTCATCGCCATGGGCCGCGCCGCCGTGGCCGGGCTGCTGTCGGCGCTGCTGCTGCTGGCGCAGCACGCGCCGCTGCCCGCGCGCGCCGATCGCTGGCCGCTGGCGCTCACCGCGCTGGGCGTGGTCTTCGGCTTTCCGCTGCTGACCTCCTGGGCCATGCGCCATGTGGGCGCGGTACACGCGGCGGTCATCATCGGGCTGCTGCCGCTGGCCACGGCAGCGGCGGCAGCGCTGTTGCACCGCCAGCGGCCTTCGGGCGCTTTCTGGGCCTGCGCGCTGCTGGGCTCAGGCCTGGCGGTGGCCTACGCGCTGCTGCGCTCGGGCCAGCCGGGCCTGGCGCTGCACCCGGCCGATTTGCTGCTGATGGCCGCCGTGGCCTGCGCCGCCGTGGGCTACGCCTGGGGCGGGCGGCTGTCGCAGCACATGCGCGCCGACGCGGTGATCTGCTGGGCGCTGGTGCTGGCGCTGCCCATCACGCTGCCGCTGGCGCTGTGGTCGTGGCCGCGCGCGCAGCTGCCGGCCTCGGCCTGGGGCGGCTTTGCCTACGTCGCGGTGTTTTCCATGTGGCTGGGCTTTTTTGCCTGGTACCGGGGCCTGGCCCTGGGCGGCACGGTGCGCGTCAGCCAGGTGCAGCTGGCCCAGCCCTTCCTGAGCATGGTGTTTGCCGTGCCGCTGCTGGGCGAGTCGCTGGACGCGGCCAGCCTGGGCTTTGGCCTGGCCGTGCTGGCCACCGTGGCCGTGGGCCGGCGTATGCCCGTGGCACGCTGAGCCTGCCTGCCCTTCCCCCACCCCCTTGTCCCCTGCCCCTGTTGGAGATGACGCAATGACGAACTGGACGCTGGCGCAGCGCGCCGCCCGGATGAACCCTTCCGTGATCCGCGAGATCCTGAAGGTGACCGAGCGGCCCGGCATCATCAGCCTGGCCGGCGGCCTGCCGGCGCCGCAGACCTTCCCCATCGAGGCCTTTGCCGATGCCGCTGCGCAGGTGCTGGGCCGCGATGGCGCGGCCGCCCTGCAATACGCCGCCAGCGAGGGCTACGCGCCGCTGCGCCAGGCGGTGGCCGACTCCCTGCCCTGGGAGGTGCATCCGGATCAGGTGCTGATCACCACCGGCAGCCAGCAGGCGCTGGATCTGGTGGCCAAGGTGCTGATCGACGAAGGCAGCCGGGTGCTGGTGGAGACGCCCACCTACCTGGGCGCGCTGCAGGCCTTCGCGCCCATGCAGCCGCGCATTGAGGCCGTGGCCAGCGATGAGGACGGCATCGATGCCGACGACCTGGCCGCCAAGGTGGGCAGCGGCGCAGACAAGGCACGTTTTCTGTACGTCCTGCCCAACTTCCAGAACCCCACGGGCCGCACCATGACCGAGGCGCGCCGCCAGCAACTGGTCGAGCGCGCCGCGCAGCTGGGCCTGCCCCTCCTGGAGGACAACCCCTATGGCGACCTGTGGTTCGACCAGCCGCCGCCGGCGCCGCTGTCGGCACGCAACCCCGAGGGCTGCATCTATATGGGCTCGTTTTCCAAGGTGCTGGCGCCGGGCCTGCGCCTGGGCTTCGTGGTGGCGCCGGCGCACATCTACCCCAAGCTCCTGCAGGCCAAGCAGGCAGCCGACCTGCACACGCCCAGCTTCAACCAGCGCCTGGTGGCCGAGGTGCTGCAACACGGCTTTCTGGAGCGCCATGTGCCCACCATCCGCCAGCTCTACCAGCGCCAGTGCCAGGCCATGCTGGCCGCGCTGGAGCAGCACCTGGCGCCGCTGGGCGTGAGCTGGAGCCGGCCAGCGGGCGGCATGTTCCTGTGGCTGCGCCTGCCCGCCGGCCTGGATGCGCTGGAGCTGCTGCCACGCGCCGTGCAGCGCGGCGTGGCCTTCGTGCCCGGCGCAGCCTTCTACGCCGAGGATGCCGACGCGCGCACGCTGCGCCTGTCGTTCGTCACCGCCAGCGAGGAGCAGATCGGCACGGCGATTGCCGCGCTGGCCGATGCCATCCGCAGCGGGTGCGCCTGAGATTTTTCCCCGCCCCACACCCACCCGCAGGAGTTGCCCATGCGCCAGCGCCCCTTCAGCCAAGTCGATGTCTTCACCGCCACGCCCTACCTCGGCAACCCGCTGGCCGTGGTGCTGGACGGCGAGGGGCTGACCGACACGCAGATGCAGCAGTTCACCGACTGGACGAATCTGTCCGAGGCCACCTTCGTGCTGCCGCCCACCGAGGCGGGCCGCGCCGCCGGGGCCGACTACCGGGTGCGCATCTTCAGCCCCGGGCGCGAGCTGCCCTTTGCCGGCCACCCGACGCTGGGCACCTGCCACGCCTGGCTGGCCGCCGGGGGCGTGCCGCAGGCACAAGCGCACATCGTGCAGGAGTGCGGCGTCGGCCTGGTGCGCCTGCGCCGCGACGGCCCGCGCCTGGCCTTTGCCGCCCCGCCCCTGATCAGGAGTGGCCCGCTGCCCGAGGACGAGGTGCAGCGCATCGCACGCGGCCTGGGCCTGGCGCGCAGCGACATCGTGCGCCACGCCTGGTGCGACAACGGCCCGCGCTGGCGCGGCGTGCTGCTGGCCTCGGCCGAGCAGGTGCTGGCCCTGCAGCCCGACGCCGCCATGCTGGCCGGGCTGGACGTGGGCGTGGCCGGAGCGCGCGGCAAGGTCGGCGTCATCGGCGCGCAGGCGCCGGGCACGGGCACGGGCACGGGCACGGGCACAGATGCGGATACGGATATGGACACGCATTTCGAGGTGCGGGCGTTCTTCAGCACCGGCGCCGGGGTGCTCGAAGACCCGGTCACCGGCAGTCTGAACGCGGCCCTGGCGCAGTGGCTGATCGGCGCCGGCCTGGCGCCGCCGCGCTACGTGGCGGCGCAGGGCGCGGCGCTGGGCCGCGCCGGGCGCGTCCACGTCGAGCAGGCGCCGGACGGGCAGATCTGGATCGGCGGGCACACGGTGGCCTGCGTGCGCGGCGAGGTGCTGCTGTGAGCACGCCTGCCGCACCCCGCCTGCCCACCCTGGCCGAGATCGAGGCCGCCGCGCGCCTGGTGTACGGCCAGTTCCAGGCCACGCCGCAATACCGCTGGGGCTTGCTGGAGCAGCGCCTGGGCACCGAGTGCTGGCTCAAGCACGAGAACCACAACCCCGTGGGCGCCTTCAAGATACGCGGCGGGCTGGCCTACTTCGACGCCCTGGCGCGCAGCGGCCAATTGCCGCGCGAAGTCATCAGCGCCACGCGCGGCAACCACGGCCAGAGCATCGCCTGGGCGGCGCGCGGGCGCGGCGTGGCCTGCACCATCGTCGTGCCGCTGGGCAATTCGCTGGAAAAGAACGCCGCCATGCGCGCCCTGGGCGCGCAGCTGGTCGAGCACGGCGAGGACTTCCAGGAAGCGCGCGAGCACGCGCTGCAACTGGCCCGCGAACGCGGCGCGCACATGGTGCCCAGCTACCACCATGACCTGGTGTGCGGCGTGGCCACCTACTGGCTGGAGCTGCTGCGCGCCGCCCCGCACCTGGATGTGCTCTATGTGCCCATCGGCCTGGGTTCGGGCGCCTGCGCGGCGGTGGCTGCCAAGCTGGCACTGGGGCACCCGGCGCGCATCGTCGGCGTGGTCAGCCGCCATGCCACGACCTACGCCGACTCGCTGGCTGCCGGCCATGTCGTGGCGTCTGCCGTCAGCACGCAACTGGCCGACGGCATGGCCGTGCGCGTGGCCGACGCGGCTGCGCTGGCCGTGCTGGCGCAACACCTGGAGCGCATCGTGCAGGTGAGCGACGACGAGGTCGCCGCCGCCATGCGCGCGCTGTTTGCCGACACGCACAACGTGGCCGAGGGCGCCGGCGCCGCCGCCCTGGCTGGCGCCTTGCAGGAGCGCCAGCAACTGGCCGGGCAGGCCGTGGGGCTGGCGCTGACTGGCGGCAATGTCGATGCCGGGGTGTTCGCCCGCGTGTTGCTGGGGGGCTGCCAGGCAGGGCAATAGGCGCAGCAGCGGCCTGGGCAGGCAGGTGCCGGCGCTGCGCCAGGCCCGTCACACCTGCGACAAACGCGCCGCGCCGGCGTCCGCACAATCGCCGCGCATGGGAACCCTCTACCTTGTGCGCCACGGCCAGGCCTCGTTTGGCGCCGACGACTACGACCGCCTGAGCGAGCGCGGCCACGCGCAGGCGCTGCGCCTGGGCCAGTACTGGCGCGAGCGCGGCCTGCGCTTCGATGCCGTGCTGGCGGGCACGCTGCTGCGCCACACGCAGACACTGGACGGCATCGTGGCCGGCCTGGGGGCGATGTGCCCCAGGCCATCGCCCTGCCCCAGCTCAACGAGTACGACAGCCTGGCGCTGATCCGCAGCGTCCATCCCTCGCCGCTGCCGCCGCCTGCCACGCCCGAGCTGTACCGGCAGTACTTTCGCCTGCTGTGCGATGCGCTGGCGCAGTGGATGGGCGGCACCATCAGCCCGGCGGGGATGCCGGACTGGGAGACGTTTCGCGGCGGCGTGCGCGGCGTGCTGGAGCAGGTGCGCCAGCAGCACGTCGGCGCCAATGTGCTGCTGGTGTCCAGCGGCGGGCCGATCTCGGCGGCCATCGGCGAGGTGCTGTCCACCCCGCCCGAGGTGACGATTGCGCTGAACATGCGCATCAGAAACAGCGCCGTGAGCGAGTTCAGCGTCGCGCCGAAGCGGCTCATGCTGCAGACCTTCAACAGCCTGGCGCACCTGGATGCGCCGGAGTATGCGGACTGGACGACGCACGCCTGAGTTCAGCCTGTTTCCAGTGCGAGGGGAGGCAAATCCCCCAGCTCCTGCAGCAGCTTCGCCAACGCCTGCCCGGCGGCCTCGACCACGGCGCGGCCCGCGTCCGCCGTTGCCCCGGCAGCATTGCCCACGGCGCCTGCCGGGTGGTAGTCCTCGATGGCCCAGCCCATCTTGGCGCTGCGGCCATTGCCCAGGATGGCGTAGCGCTCGACCCGATCCTGCGATGACGAGCGCCAGTGCTGCGCGCACTCCATGCGCACCAGCTGCGGCGCCAGATGCAGCATCATGGACGTCTCGATCTCGCCGCCGTGGATGCCGAAGCGGTGCTCCTGCGCCGAAAACCGCTGCTGCACGGCGTCCGGCAGCGGCAGGCTGAACCAGCTGGCGCTGTAGGTCAGCAGGCCGCAGCGCTGGCGCAGCTCGCGTGCGGCAATGTCCATGGGCGCGACGTTGCCGCCGTGGCCGTTCAGCAGCAAGAGCTTTTTCACCCCGGCGCGCGCCACGCACGCGCCCAATTCCGTCCACAGCGCCAGCAGCGTCGCCGGCGCCAGCGTCAGCGTGCCGGGATACGACAGGTGCTCGGTGGACAGGCCGATGTCCTGCGGCGGCAGCACCAGCACTGGCAACGACTGCGGCAGCTGCGCCAGGGCCGCATCCAGCACGCCCTGCAGCAGCAGCGCATCCACATTCAGCGGCAGGTGCGGGCCGTGCTGCTCGATGGCCGTCACCGGCAGCACGGCCACGGTGCGCGCGGCCAGGCCCGCCTCGCGCGCAGCGGCGAACTCGCGCGTGGAGAGCTCCGCCCAGAAGCGGCTGGAGTAGCTGGAGCAGGGCGACGTGGAGGGCGGGAGAGGAGGCGACGAGGGAGGCTGCGGCATGGCGGCGATGGTAGTCGCGCCCACGGTCTTGGAAGGTTGTGCGTTGCACGTGAGCTTTGTGCTCCCCGGCGTGGTGCGCTCGACCGGCGCGGTGCTGGTGCCGCTGGCCATCCGGGCCGCAGCCGCAATTGGAGCCGGAGCCGGAGCCGGCCTGAGAGCGTTTTCACGATCCCCGCGCGGCTTGCCCGGCCCGGTGCAGGGTCGGCGCAGCTTTCACTACCATCGATGGCCATCTCCGCGCCGCACCCCGCCCGCGCCGGAACCATCCACGCCCGCCGCTCTCCATCACCCATCATGTTGGCCCGACTGCACCAGCGACTGCTCCAAGTCGCTCTTTTTTTGATAGCTGCCTGCGCGCTCCCGACAACGGCTTTTGCCCAATTTCAGCTCAAAAACCTGGGCGCTGGAGCGCCCGGCGCCAGCACGCTGGCCACGCCCTACGTCAGTGCCGAGCTGGTGGCGCACGCGCCCGACGGCATCGGCCCGGGCAAGGCGCTGACGCTGGGCCTGCTGATCCGCCATCAGCCCGACTGGCACACCTACTGGAAGAACCCCGGCGATTCGGGCCTGCCAACCGAGCTGGCCTGGCAGTTGCCGCAGGGCATGGATGCCGGCGAGATCGCCTGGCCGGTGCCGCGCAAGTTCCCCCTCGGCAGCCTGGCCAACTACGGCTACGACGGCCAGGTGCTGCTGCCCGTGCCCATCACTGTCTCGCCCGCCTGGCAGCCGGCGCCACTGGCCAAGGAGGCCACCTTCCAGCTGCGCGCCTCGTGGCTGGTGTGCCGCCAGGAGTGCATTCCCGAGGACGGCGAATTCACCCTGCAGGTACCCATCGAGGGCACGACGGCGCTGCACGCTGCGGCCTTCCAGGCGGCCGCCGAGGCCCAGCCGCAGCCGTTGGCCGTGGGCGCAGGCAGCCAGGCGCGCGTCGTGGAGGGCGCTGGCGCACAGGCCGCGCATGGCGACGCTGGCGCGGCAGGTGCCGGTGATGCGCTGGAGCTGCGCGTGGCCGGCCTGCCCGCCGCCTGGCAGGGCGCCGAGCTGGGCGTCTTTGCCGAAACCCCAGACGTGGTGCAGACCGCTGCCACGCCCGTGCAGCAATGGCACGGCGGCGGCATCTGGACGGCGCGCGTGCCGCTGTCGCCCGACCGCGCGGCCTCGCCCGAGCCGCTGCCACTGGTGCTGACGCACGCGGGCGGCGGCGTGCAGATCGCCCTGCCGGTGCCGGGCGGCTGGCCGGCGCTGGAGCTGCGCGCCGGCGTCTCGCCCGCGCTGGCGGCGGCGCTGGCAGCCAATGCCGCGCAGGCACAGACGGCACCCACGGGGCCGGCACCGGCCAGCATCAGTCCGGCGCCGCTGCCGGTGTGGCTGGCCGCGCTGGGTGCTGCCGTGCTCGGCGGGCTGCTGCTGAACCTGATGCCCTGCGTGTTCCCGGTGCTGGCCATCAAGGTGGTGGGCTTTGCCCGCCACGGGCAGGACTTGCGCGCCCAGCGCCTGGGCGGCCTGGCCTATGCCGCTGGCGTGCTGCTGTCGTTCATGCTGCTGGGTGCGCTGATGCTGGCGCTGCGCGCGGCGGGCGAGGCCGTGGGCTGGGGCTTTCAGCTGCAGTCGCCGGTGGTGGTGGCGGGGCTGGCCGCGCTGTTCACGCTGATCGGGCTGAACCTGGCCGGCCTGTTCGAGTTCGGCCACCTGCTGCCGTCCTCGGTGGCCAGCGTGCAGGCGCGCCATCCGGTGCTGGACGCCTTTCTGACCGGCGTGCTGGCCGTGGCCGTGGCCTCGCCGTGTACGGCGCCCTTCATGGGTGCATCGCTGGGCCTGACGGCCACGCTGCCGGCAGCCCAGGCGCTGGCCATCTTTGCCGCGCTGGGCATCGGCCTGGCCCTGCCCTATGTGCTGGCCGCCTGGCTGCCGGCAGTGGCACGCGCCCTGCCGCGCCCCGGCGCCTGGATGGACACGCTGCGCCGGCTGCTGGCCTTTCCGATGTTTGCCACCGTGGTCTGGCTGGTCTGGGTGCTGGGCCAGCAGACCGGCATCGACGGCGCGGCCATGCTGCTGGCGCTGCTGGTGGCGCTGGCGCTGGTGGCCTGGACGCTGGGCCTAGGCGGGCGGGCGCGGCTTGTATTTGCTCCTGTTTCGATAGCTGCCAGCGCTTGGCTGGTATGGGTTTGGGGCCAACACTCATACAAATCGAACCACTGCCCAACACTGTGGCGGCCAGCAGCGCGCCCCAGCAGCAGGCCTGGCAAGCCTGGGCGCCCGATTTGCCGCAGCAGCTGCTGGCGCAGGGCCGGCCCGTGTTCGTCGATTACACCGCCGCCTGGTGCGTGACCTGCCAATACAACAAGCAGACTGCGCTGGCCGACGAGCAGGTGCTGCAGGACTTTGCCGCCAAGGGCGTGGCCCTGCTGCGCGCCGACTGGACGCGGCACGACCCGGCCATCACCGCCTCGCTGGCGGCACTGGGGCGCTCGGGCGTGCCGGTCTATGTGCTGCACGCGCCGGGGCGCGCGCCGCTGGTGTTCAGCGAGATCCTGCGCGCCGGCGAACTGCGCGCGGCCATCGCCGGTCTGTGATGCCGGCGCTGCGCATCGTCGATTCCATCACCGAGCTGCGCCCGCAGGACGCCGGCTGCGTGGCCGTCAGCGGCTCGCACGGCGGCCACAGCGCCTCGCAGTACGCCATTGCCGCGCGGCCACTGCTGTCGGTGTTCAACGATGCCGGAATCGGCAAGGACGGCGCCGGCATCGCCGCGCTGGAGCTGCTGCAGGCGCAAGGCCTGGCCGCTGCCCTGGTCGGCCACGACAGCGCGCGCATCGGCGAGGCGCGCAGCACGCTCGAAGACGGCGTGATCCGCCACGCCAATGCCCTGGCGCGCACCCTGGGCGTGCTGCCGGGCATGAGCTGCCGCGAGGTAGTGCGGCGGCTGTGCGGCGCTGCGGCCGGCGCCTGAACAGCCGGCTTCAACCAGTGAAATTGTCCGGCAGTGGCGGGCCGATCTTGAATACGCCGCTCACGCGCGCGCAGGGCGTGCCATCGGCGCTCACCAGGCCTTGGGCGAACACCAGGGAGCGCGTGGCGCGCAGCAACTCGCCCGTGCCCTCCAGCCAGCAGCCCAGCGGCGAGGGCGCCAGGTAGTCGATCTGCAGGCTGATGGTGGGCAGGAAATGCCCCTTGACCGGCCCCGGCTGGCCCAGCACCGCCATGGGCAGCAGCATGTCGCAAAAGCTGGCCATCATGCCGCCATGCAGGATGCCCATGGGATTGCAGTGGCGCTGCTCGACGCGCAGGCCAAAGCGCACCGCAGCGCCATCGCGGCGCGCGTACAGCGGGCCGTTGACCTGCATGAAGGGGCCGCCGGCCTGCAGGAGCTCAAAGCCGGGCGGCGGCATTGGTGCATCGGTGGGCGCGGGTTGCGGGCTCATGGCTGGGCTTTCTCTTTCTCTTTCTGTGTCTCCTGGCGCACCTCGGCGGTGAAGTCCGCTGTCGCCAGTTGCGCGGCGTCTGCGGCATCCATCAGGCCGGGGTAGAGCCGGACAAAGTCCTGCACGATGTCAGCCAGCGGCAGATCATCGAAGCTGCCGCGCTGGTGGACGTACTCCATGTGGCGCTGGCCAGCGGCGTCGTAGGGGTGGTAGATCGAGTCGCTGACGCCGTCGAACTCCAGCGCCAGCAGGCCAAAGCGCTGGCACAGCTCCAGGTTGAAGGCTGGCGTGGCCTTGACCCATTGCCCGTCCAGCCACAACTCGGTGTAGCCATGCCAGTGGAAGACATCGGTCTGCATGGCACGGCGCATACGCTCGGTGCTCAGGTGGTTGCGCACGTCGGCAAAGCCCAGCCGCGCCGGGATACCGGCAGCACGGGCGGCGGCCGCCAGCAGCACGGCCTTGGGCACGCACCAGCCGTAGCCATTGGCCAGCACCTGGCTGGCCGACAGGCCACGCACCGACAGCTCGATGCGGTAGGGGTCGTAGCGAAAGCCGTCGCGCACGGCCAGGTACAGCGCCACGGCCTGCGCCCGGGCATCCCGGCCCTGGGCGTGCTGCCGCGCGAAATCGCGCACGGCGGGATGGTCGCAATCGATGGCCGGTGTGGCCTGCAGGTGCTGGGGGCGCGGCTGATCCATCGCCTGACCATAGCGCAAGCCGGCGCCCATCCCTAGAGGGCTGGCCCGCCGCACTGTCGTGCAGGCGACTGGCGAGGCGACAACCCTTTTGCCACGCCAGCCTATGCGCGCGCTGGCACACTGCGCCACAGCCGCCTTCGACGGTTTCCCAATGGTTTTTCGATGCTTCTTCGATGACTGCCATGCGCTTTTGCACCCGCCGCCCTCGCCTCCCTCTGGCCCTCGTGGCCGCTTCTACCCTGGCCACCTTGGCGCTGGGCCTGCCTCTGCCCGCCCAGGCCAGCCCACAGCCCGCCGGCGCACGCCTGGCTACCGAGCTGCAGGCCTCGCCCCAGGCGTCCGCCCAGGCCGTCGCCCCGCTGGCGCAGGAGCTGCGCTTCAAAATGCAGTCGCCCCAGGTGCGCGAATTGCAGGTGCGCCTGCGCCAGGCCAAGTTTCTGGCCGTGGTGGACGTGGAGGATCGCTTCGGCCAGCTCACGCGCGAGGCCGTGATCAAACTGCAAAAGGCCGCCAGCCTGCGCCCCACCGGCGTGGTCGATGCCGCCACCTGGGAGGCGCTGGCCACGCGCTCGCGCGCGCCGACCCAGGCCGAGCTGAACAACACCGACATCGGCACCTGGTTCGTCGCCCCCAGCGAGCCAGCTTTCATGATGGAGCTGCAGCACCGCCTGCGCCAGGCTGGCCTGTACCAGGGCGCGGTGGACGGCAGTTTCAGCGACGCCACGCGCCAGGCCATTGCCGCCTGGCGCTCGCGCATCGGCCTGCCGGCCAGCGAGGTCATGGACGAGCGCAGCTGGACGCCGCTCCTGCGCCGCACCCGGCTGCCGCGCTATGCCGATCTGTTCAAGGAGCCGCCGGCCAGCAGCAGCACCCAGGAGCTTGACCCGCGCTGTGCCACGGGGCGGGTGATCTGCATCTCGCGCCAGCAGAAAAAAATGTCCTTCGTGGACAACGGCCAGATCCGCTTCACGCGCGAGGCACGCTTTGCCATGCCGGGCTGGGAAAGCGACGAGGGCGAGTTCCGCATCTGGTACATGAACCACGAGACGGTCTCGAAGATCTTCGGCGAGCGCACGCCCATGCCGTATGCCATCTTCTACGACCGCAACGTCGCCGTGCATTACTCGCAGGACTTTGCCGACAAGGGCTATGCCGGCGGCTCGCACGGCTGCAGCCAGCTGCGCGACTACCAGGTTGCCAAGTGGCTGTACGAGCAGGTCAAGGTGGGCGATCGGGTCGTCGTCTATTGAACCAGCCCAGGCTGCGGGCGGCAGGGGACGGGTGGCGCTGCGACAATCGCCGCCCATGACTACCTCCAGCTCCTCCTTCGCTCCGCTGCACAACGACACCTTTTTGCGTGCCTGCCGCCGCCAGGCCACGGACTACACGCCACTGTGGCTGATGCGCCAGGCCGGGCGCTACCTGCCCGAGTACAAGGCCACGCGGGCGCGTGCCGGCAGCTTCATGGGGCTGGCAACCAATGTTGATTACGCCACCGAAGTCACACTCCAGCCCCTGGAGCGCTTCGCGCTGGATGCCTCCATCCTGTTTTCCGACATCCTGACGGTGCCCGACGCCATGGGCCTGGGCCTGTCGTTCGCCGAGGGTGAAGGCCCGCGCTTTGCCCGCACCGTGCGCACCGAGGATGACGTGGCGCGTCTCGCCGTGCCCGACATGGACAAGCTGCGCTACGTCTTCGACGCCGTGACCAGCATTCGCCGGGCGCTCAATGGCCGCGTGCCGCTGATCGGCTTTTCCGGCAGCCCCTGGACACTGGCGTGCTACATGGTCGAAGGCCGGGGCAGCGACGACTACCGCCAGGTCAAGAGCCTGATGTATGCGCGCCCGGATCTGATGCACCGCATCCTGGCCGTCAACGCCGACGCCGTGGCACGTTATCTGAACGCGCAGATCGACGCTGGCGCCCAGGCCGTTATGGTCTTCGACAGCTGGGGCGGCGTGCTGGCCGACGGGTGTTTCCAGACCTTCAGCCTGCAGTACACCCAGCGCGTGCTGGGCCAGCTCAAGCGCACCGGCGCCGACGGTCAGGACGTGCCGCGCATCGTCTTCACCAAGGGCGGCGGCATCTGGCTGGAAGACATGGACACGCTGGACTGCGAAGTGCTCGGCCTGGACTGGACGGCCAACCTGGGCCGCGCGCGCGCCGTCGTCGGCGGCCAGGCCGGCGAGCCGGGCAAGGCGCTGCAGGGCAACCTGGATCCGAACGTGCTGTTCGCCCCGCCCGAAGCAGTGGCCCGCGAAGCGCGCGCCGTGCTCGACAGCTTCGGCAAGCCGCACACCGACCCGGCGACCTGCGGCCCGACGCACATCTTCAACCTGGGCCACGGCATCAGCCAGTTCACCCCGCCCGAGCACGTCACGGCACTGGTCGAGGCCGTCCACAGCCATTCGCGCGCCCTGCGGCGCGGCTGAGGGGCGCAGGCAGCCCCGGCGGAGAGCTTGCGTAGCACGGCTACCGCTCCGGTCGGCAACTTATGCACAAAAACCCCAGGGCGTGGGGCGCCGATACGCTGTGCAACGGATTTCTGCCCGGGCTGCTGCGTCGGCTGTGACACTCACGCAAGTCGTTGATTTTCAAGGAAATTGAAAATTTGCCTTTTTCCTGGGCAACTCAAGCAAAGCACGCTGCGACAAGGCTTTGCGCCCGGTTGCCAAGGGCTGTCAACAAAGTTATCCACAGAAATTCTGGATTTCTTTGCAAACGCTTGCAAAATCAAGCACTTGCCCGCGAAAGTGGCGGTTGGCCCAGGGTTGCAGCGCCAGCCGCCTACCACAAAAAACCAGCACGCCAGCCATTGACAAGCCACTTGTTCACATGTTTGGCAAAGCAGGATGGATGCCGGCAGCGTTGGCCTACCTCCCCGGCACAGGCTGACAAGGTCAAATAGTGCCTTGATTTCATTGAATATTTTCAACACCCCTGAGCAACAGCGATAGCAGTACAGGCCCATGCCCCGGGGCTTGCGCGGGTTTTGCAGCCTGCTTTCCACAAAGTTATCCACAAGGCTGAAAGCCCCGGACGGCCTCGGCACAATGCAGGGCGCATCACACCCCGGCAAGGTCTGCCCCTATCACCCCACCAGCTTCACCGCCGCACATCCTTGAATCCCCCGACGCTCTGCCCACCATCTCCGGCCATGTGCTGCATGTGGCCGTCAGCACACCCATGCACAGCCAGCTGGGCGACTTGCTCAGCTATGCCAGCAGCACGCCACTGCCGCCGGGCACGCTGGTGCGTGTGCCGCTGGGCGCGCGCGAGGTGCTGGGGGTGGTCTGGGATGCGCCGTCGCAGCCGCAGCCGGTCGCGGCCCCAGGCCGGCCTGTACAACTGCGCGCCATCGCCGGCGTGCTGGAGGGTATCGCCCCGCTGGATCAGCACTGGCGGCGCCTGGTGGCGTTTGCCGCGCGCTACTACCAGCGCGCCCTGGGCGAGGTGGCCCTGGCCGCCCTGCCGCCGCAACTGCGCGATCTGGATGCTGGGCAGCTGCAGCGCCGCCTGCGCCGGATGCAGAGCGCGCCAGCACCCGAAAATGCTATTGAAAAAATAGCTTACAGCGCAGAACAGGCAAGGGCTATCGCCGAAATCGAGGCCCATCCAGGGCCATTTTTGCTGTTCGGCAGCACGGGCAGCGGCAAGACCGAGGTCTATCTGCACTGCATCGCCCAGGCGCTGATGGCCGAGCCGGCAGCGCAGGCGCTGATCCTGGTGCCCGAGATCAACCTGACGCCGCAGCTCGAAGCCCGGGTGCGTGCGCGCTTTGCCCCGGCGCTGGGGGACGCGGCGCTGGTCACTATGCACAGCGGCATGACGCCGGCGCAGCGCCTGAAAAGCTGGCTGGCCGCGCACAGCGGCGCGGCGCGCATCGTGCTGGGCACGCGCATGGCTATTTTTGCCAGCTTCGCCAGCCTGGCACTGATCGTGGTCGATGAGGAACACGACGCCAGCTACAAGCAGCAAGAGGGCGCGCGCTACAACGCCCGCGACCTGGCGCTATGGCGCGGGCGCGAGCAAGGCGCGAAAGTCCTGCTGGGCAGCGCCACGCCATCGCTGGAGAGCTGGCACGCCAGCCGTCCACCCACGGCAGATGACCCGCAGGGCGGGCGCTACCAGCGCCTGCACATGCCCAGCCGCATCGGCGCCGGCGCACTGCCGCGCGTGCGCATCGTGGACATGGGCCAGCAGCCGCGCCGGGCCATCTTTGCCCCGCCGCTGCTGGCCGCCATCACCGAGCGCGTGCAGCGCGGCGAGCAGTGTCTGGTGCTGCTCAACCGCCGGGGCTTTGCGCCGGTGCTGCACTGCCACGCCTGCAGCTGGAAAAGCGACTGCCCGCATTGCAGCGCGCACCAAGTCTTCCACAAGATGGATCGCAGCCTGCGCTGCCACCACTGCGGCGCGGCCAGCCGCGTGCCGCGTGCCTGCCCGGCCTGCGGCAACCCCGACATCGCCCCTATTGGCCGGGGCACGGAGCAGCTCGAAGAGCACCTAGCCGCGCTGCTGCGCAACGTCATCGTGGAACCTCAGGGCCGGGCGGCGCGCGTGGCGCGCATCGACGCCGACACCACGCGCGCGCGCGGCGCGCTGGAGGAGCAACTGGCCCAGGTACATGCCGGCGAGGTCGATGTGCTGGTGGGCACGCAGATGATTGCCAAGGGGCACGACTTCCGGCGCATCACGCTGGTGGCCGCAGTGCAGCCCGACGGGGCGCTGTTTTCCAGCGACTTTCGCGCGCCCGAGCGGCTGTTTGCCCTGCTCATGCAGGCGGCGGGCCGGGCCGGGCGCGATGCCGGCTACGTCGCCGCCCAGGGCCAGCCGCCCGAAATGTGGCTGCAGACCTGGCACCCGGAGCACCCGCTGTATGCCGCGCTGCGCCGCCACGACTGGCCGGCCTTTGCCGCCCAGCAATTGGCCGAGCGCCTGGGCGCCGGGATGCCGCCTTTTGCCCACCAGGCGCTGATACGCGCCGATGCGAAAAGTCAGGAAGTGGCCCAGGCTTTTCTGAGCGCCGCAGCCGACGCGGCACGCACTGCCGCCTTGCCAGGGCTGGAGCTAGTCCACCTGTACCCGCCCGTGCCGCTGGCGGTGCAGCGCGTGGCCGGCGTGGAGCGTGCGCAGATGCTGCTGGAGAGCGCCTCGCGCCCGGCGCTGCAGGCCTTTTTGGCGGCCTGGCAGGCGCTATTGCACGCCGAACGCCCACGCCACAGGGGCCTGGTGCGCTGGCTGGTGGACGTCGATCCGCAGGCCATCTGAGCCTGGCCCGGGGGCGCGTGCCTTAGAGCGTGTTTACGATCCCCGCGCGGGTGCGCGGGCGCGGCCTCGGGCGGTCTGCGGCGTTGCAAATCCTCGCGATAGCACGGGCTATCGCTGCGGTTTGCGCCTGGCAGCCCATCCCGATCCGCACCCGCGCCCCTGCGCGCGGAGATCGTAAACACGCTCTTACGCCAGGGCGTCTGGCGCTGCACAACGCAAAAAGCCTCCGGCACTGGCGGAGGCTTTGCCTGAGCGCCGCAGGCCGCAGGGCCGGCCCGGCGCTGATGGTCTTTTCGCTTACTTCACTATCTTGCTGGCGTTGTCCGCGTACTTGAACTGCGGCAGCTGGCGCAGGGCGTC
The DNA here is from genome assembly GCF_017811175.1 of Melaminivora jejuensis. Classification (NCBI taxonomy): domain Bacteria; kingdom Pseudomonadati; phylum Pseudomonadota; class Betaproteobacteria; order Burkholderiales; family Comamonadaceae; genus Melaminivora; species Melaminivora jejuensis. The sequence goes on along the minus strand of NZ_JACWIJ010000002.1, from coordinate 3,325,978 downwards.
CTTGGTGGCGCCGGGCAGCGTGATGCGGTTGTTCTCGATGGTGAACTGCTCCACTGGGATCAGCACGTCGTGCGAGGACAGGCCCAGGAACTTGCTAGCGTTGACGATGGCATACGACACCGAGCCTTTGGGGTTGATGATGATGTCGTCCACCTTGCCGACTACTTCGGGCTTGGCGTCGTTGTTGTAGACGTCCTTGCCCAGGATGGCCTTCTTGACACTCCAGCCGTTGGCCACCGAGGCATGGACGGTTTCAGTCACGCCCAGCACAGTGCCGCCGGCGACCTGTGCCGTGGCGGCCAGCGGCAGGGCGGCGCTGGCCGCCAGCAAGACGGCGGGAAAGAGCGAACGGATGGTCTTGGTCATGGCATTTTTCTCCTGTGAATGGCTGTGGATATCAGGCGGAGCACTGCAAGCAGTGCGCCTGAATCCAATGGTGCGCCGCAGCACACAGCCAGGCCGTGCGGCCCGACCGTCCATGCCTGTAGGAGAGGGCTGCCCCGGCCTGCCGGCTGGCCGGGCCTGTCAGGTCAGCCAGGCCACCGCCACCGAGAAGGTGCCGAAGGCCAGCGCCGTGCTGACCAGGATGATGCGGGCGATGCGCCCGCCGTGCGCCTCGAAGCGCTCGGCCAGCAGCGAGACATTGCTGGCGCTGGGCAGCGCCGCCACCAGCACCAGCGTGGTCTCGGCCAGCGGCGGCAGCGGCCAGCCGGCCAGCCGCAGCGCCTGGCAGCCCAGCCAGACCAGCAGCGGATGCGCCAGCAACTTGGCCAGCGCCAGCGGCACGTAGTCGCGCGCCGGCACCTGCTCGTGCAGACTCATCTGCGAGCGCGCCAGCACCGCGCCGATGGTGAACAGGGCCACCGGCGAGGCAGCGGCGGCCAGCATGGCCACGGTCTGATCCAGCGGCCCGGGCAGCTCGAAGGAGCTGGCGGACGCCAGCCCGCCCAGGGCGATGGCCCAGGGCAGCGGATTGGCCAGTACGCCGCGCAGTGCCAGGCGCAGCGCGCGGGCGGCGCTGCCCCCGCCCAGCGACAGGCGCGACAGCGCCACGCACAGCGAGGAGGTCACGATCATGTCCAGCGCCATGGTCGGGATCACCGTGCCGGCGCTGTCCTCGCCCAGCAGCGCCACCAGCAGCGGCACGCCCATGAAGCCCGAGTTCGGAAAGGCAGCCACCAGCGCGCCGAAGGCGGCATCGTTCCAGCCCCAGCGCGCGCGCGTGGCCGCCACCGCGCCCAGCACCATGAGCAGGCCGCTGGCCAGATAGACGGCGGCCACGCGCGCATCGAGCAGCTGCGCCACGGGCGTATGCGCGCCGAAGCGATACAACATGCACGGCAGGGCAAAGTACAGCACGAAGCTGTTCAGGCCGGCGATGGCAGGCAGCGGCAGCAGCCCCCGGCGCGTGGCGCCATAGCCGGCCAGCACCAGGGCGAAGAAGGGAAAAGTGACGGACAGGATGGACAGCACCGGCGCGATTGTGGCAGCCGGAACACGGCCAAAGCCGCCCATGCAGGCCAGCCATGCCGGGTTGCGCCGGCCTCGCTATCATCGCGGGCTTGGCCGCCGCTGCCAGGCCCGTGCGGGCTGCGCCACCCCCTCCCAGCCCCCTGAAATACAGGAAAAAGCGGCCCAAACCCACGCCCTGTCTGCGCTGGCAGCTATCAAAAAAGCGAACACTCGCCTGCTGCTGCCCCATCCTTCCAGCCTTTGCTGCGCTTTGCGCGATTTCGCATTTCCATGTCCGGTCTGAACCTGGCCCAGCTGCAAGCCGTCCACCACACCCAAGGCCCCTGCCTGGTGCTGGCCGGAGCCGGCTCGGGCAAGACGCGCGTCATCACGCACAAGATCGCCCGGCTGATCGAGACCGGCCTGCAGCCCCGGCGCATCGCCGCCATCACCTTCACCAACAAGGCCGCCGCCGAGATGCGCGAGCGCGCATCCGGCCTGATCGGGCGCGCCGCCCGGGACGTGCTGGTATGCACCTTCCACGCCCTGGGCGTGCGCCTGGTGCGCGAGGACGGCCACGTGCTGGGGCTCAAGCCCAATTTCAGCATCCTGGATCAGGACGATGTGACCAGCATCCTCAAGGACTGCGCCGGCGGCACCGCCGACGCGGCTACCGCGCGCCAGTGGCAATGGGCCATCAGCGGCTGGAAGAACCAGGGCTGGGACGCGCGCCGGGCGCTGGCCATGGCCCAGGACGACCACGAGCGCAACATCGCTCTGATCATGCAGCGCTACGAAGAGCGCCTGGCCGCCTATCAGAGCGTGGACTTCGACGACCTGATCGGCCTGCCCATGCGCCTGCTCAAGCACCACTCCGAGGTGCGCCAGAAGTGGCAGCGCCTGCTGGGTCATGTGCTGGTCGATGAATACCAGGACACCAACGCCACGCAGTACGAGCTGCTCAAGCTGCTGGTGGGCGAGCGGGCGCACTTCACCGCCGTGGGCGACGACGACCAGAGCATCTACGGCTGGCGCGGCGCCACGCTGGACAACCTCAAAAAACTGCCGGTGGACTTCCCGCAGCTCAAGGTCATCAAGCTGGAGCAGAACTACCGCTCGACCAGCGCCATCCTGCGCGCGGCCAACCACGTCATCGGGCCGAATCCCAAGCTGTTTCCGAAGACGCTGTTTTCCGAGCTGGGCGAGGGCGAGCCGGTGCGCGTGCTGGACTGCAACAACGAGGAGCACGAGGCCGAGCGTGCCGTGGCGCGCATCCTGTCCTTGCGCGCCGGCGCCAACCCGCCGCCGGCCTGGAAGAGCTTTGCCATCCTCTACCGCGCCAACCACCAGGCCAAGCCGTTCGAAAAAGCGCTGCGCCGCGCCAGCATTCCCTACAAGGTCTCGGGCGGCACGTCGTTTTTCGACCGCGCCGAGATCCGCGACCTGTGCGCCTGGTTCCGGCTGTGGATCAACAACGACGACGACCCGGCCTTTTTGCGCGCCGTGGCCACGCCCAGACGCGGCATCGGCCACACCACGCTGGGCGCCCTGGGCCAGTTCGCCGCGCAGCACCGCACCAGCCTGTTCGGCGCGCTGTTCAACGCCATGCTGGCCGCAGCACTCCCCAAGCGCGCGCTCGACGGCCTGGCCGAGTTCGGCCGCCTCATCAACGAGCTGGAATACCGCGCCCGCCACACCCACGGGGCCGAGGCGGCGCGCACGTTTCTCGCCGACTGGCTGCAGGACATCGGCTACGAGCAGTACCTGCACGACAGCGAGGACAGCGAAAAAGTCGCCGCCGCGCGCTGGAGCAACGTGCTGGAGTTCTGCGACTGGATGGCCCAGCGCGCCGGCGGGCAGGAGGGCGACGCCGCCGGCGCCAGCACGCAGCGCGAGACCAAAAGCCTGCTGGAAGTCGCGCAGACCATTGCCCTGCTGTCCACCATCTCCGAACGCGAACAGGAGCAGGACATGGTAGTGCTCTCGACCCTGCACGCCAGCAAGGGCCTGGAGTGGCCGCACGTCATCCTGGCCGGCGCCACCGAGGGCATGTTGCCCTTCAAGCTGGACGACGACGAAGGCCGCCAGCAGCAGCTGGCCGAAGACGTGGCCGCCCGGCTGCAGGAGGAGCGCCGGCTGATGTACGTCGGCATCACCCGCGCGCAGCGCACCCTGGCCGTGAGCTGGACGAAAAAGCGCAAGAAAGGCCGCGAGATGGTGGCCTGCCAGCCCAGCCGCTTCATCGCCGAGATGAAACTCGACGCCGCCACCGCGCGCGAAGACCCGCGCGAGAAACTGCGCCAGTTGCGCGCCGAGTTCGCCGCCCGGGCGGTGGGAGAGGTTGGGCGTTGAGCGCGAGCAGCCGCAAAACGCAAAACGCAAAACGCAAAATTGATAGCTGTCAGCGCTTGTCCAGCAAGGGCAAAACCCGAAAAACACCCAAAATCCGCCATGACTACCCTGACCCGCATTGCCCTGAGCTGCGCCCTGTCCGCCGCAGCACTGCCGACCCTGGCCCAGCCCAGTCCCGCCGCCCCGGACATGGGCAGCAGCGCCCAGGCCGGCTGGCGCCAGTGTGCCGCCCTGGACGCGGATCAGGCGCGCCTGGCCTGCTTCGACCAGTGGGCTGGCGGGCAGCCGGCGCCGACCGCGCCGGGCGTCCCGCAGGCATCCTCCTGGAATGCCGACCCCGGCGCCGCTACACCCGTGCTCACGCTGGCCCCGGCTGCCGTACCGCCGGCCCCGCCCATCGAGATCACCCTGGCCGACGGCTGCCGCGACGAGCAGCACAGCACGCTGGCGCGCTTTTGGGAGCTGGAAGATGCCACCGACTGCGGCAAGCTGCGCTTTCGCGGCTACCGGCCCATGAGCGTGTCGGTGGTGGCGGCCAGCAGCGTCAACCGCCAGCCCCTGTCGGAAAACCCCATCAACAGCGCCGGCTCCAGCGTGGACTACCGCAGCACCGAAATGCGCGTGCAGCTGTCGGTGCGCACCAAGCTGGCCACCGGCCTGCTGCCCACGCGCGGCGGCCTGCGCGACTCGCTGTGGGCCGGCTACACCCAGCAGTCGTACTGGCAGCTGTTCTCGCCCGGCATCTCGCGCCCGTTTCGCAACACCGACCACGAGCCAGAGGTCATGTACGTCTATCCGACCGACGCCAAATTGCCCTTTGGCTGGCGCTGGCGCTACAGCGGCATCGGCCTGGTACACCAGTCCAACGGCCAGAGCGACCCGCTGTCGCGCAGCTGGAACCGCACCTACCTGATGACCGGCCTGGAGCTCGATGACCGCTTCAGCCTCACGGCCCGCGTGTGGAAGCGCATCAAGGAAGGCGGCGACAAGGACAACAACCCGGGCATCGTCGAGCACATCGGCCGCGCCGAGTTCGCCCTGGGCTGGAACGTCAACCGCGACCACCGCCTGACGCTGACCACACGCCACGCCCTGGCCGGCAGCGCGCGCGGCTCGGTGCGGCTGGACTGGATGCAGGTGCTGGGCGGACAGCTGGTCGGCCCGCGCAGCAACCTGCGGCTGCACACGCAGCTGTTTTCGGGCTATGGCGACAGCCTGGTGGACTACAACAGGAAGCGCACCGTCTTCAGCGTCGGCCTGAGCCTGGTCGATTTCTGAGGGCCAGCCCCTTCAACGCATAACCTCCCAGCGCCCTGACGCTGGTTACGCCTTGCCCGGCCCCGCGCCTTGCGCGCAGGCGGCAGGGCTTTCACAATCGTTTGCGCTGCTACGATAGCCATTGCCTGGTGCGGGCAAATGCCCTGCACATCGGGCGTTGTTCGGGCCTTGGCAGCCCGGCAGCGCCCGGACAATGCCCCCCGGAGACGATCGACCATGGACTTGCAATACCAGCTCAAGGCCGGCAGCTACTACCTCTACGACCTGCGCGACCAACCCAGCACCGTGACCGGCGAGCGACGCTTTCGCCTGAAGACCGACACCGTGGCGATTGCCTTCGACCGGCACACCGGCGAGATGCACCAGCACGGCAGCCCGGCGCGCATCCAGTCCTGGGCCGCGCACGCGCGCCGGCGCCTGCGCGCCGCCGGGCGCATCGACGACGCCAACGACCTGGTCGTGGTCTCCGGCCCGCTGCCCGTCGATGAGTTGAACAAATGCCTGTGGGTCGCGGGCTATTGCCGGCGCATGTTTGCCCGCCTGGCCAGCCTGCCGCATGGCAAGCTGCAGCGCCCAGCCGACGCAAAATATTGGCGAAAAGCGGCTTGAGGCCTTGTGTAGAAAGCGCTGACAGCTATATTTAGGATTTATCCGTAAATAATATTAACGGGCAGGTGGATTTTCCGCAGCGCGATGATGGCGGCGGCGAGATGGTTGAGTGCGAGGAACGTGTGCTCCAGCTTCTCGTAGCGCACCAGTAATTTCCTGAACCGGTTGAACCAGCCATGGCAAGGCTCCACAACCCAACGGCGCGCTTTTTTCTTCGGATCACGCTTTTTGTGCTCTGCCTCGCTTTTGCGGCCCACCACATGCGGGATATAGCCGTGGGCCAGAATGATCTTCATGGCGTTCTTGCCCGGGTAGCCCGCATCAGCACATAGGTGCTTGCTGCGCCGCTGCTTGGGCGTGGGGCGTTTGACCATGCAGCAAGACAACACGGCCTCAAGTTGCGTCACGTCGTGCGCGTTCGCCCCGGTCACGACGAGCGACAACGGGACGCCACGCCCGTCCACCAGCAGGTGACGCTTGCTGCCTTTTTTTTCCCCGATCCGTCGGGTTGCGCCCCACAGCTTCCTGCGCCAAGGGCGCCTTGAACATGGCGCCGTCGATGCTCTGCCAGCGCCAGGCGATGCCTTCACAGTCGTCGTATTCGGCCAGCCCTGCCTTCCACAGGTTCTCGAAGAACCCGGCCTTGGACCACAGCATGAACTTGTGATGGATCGCGCTGGCGCTGCCAAAGCGTTCAGCCGGCAGCGCCTTCCACTGGCAGCCTGTGCGCAGCACATACATGATGGCCTCGAACACCAGCCGTGGCGGTTTTGCGGGGCGGCCCGCCCCGGCTGCGCGTTCGTAGTGCTTGCCTGGATCGCGCACTGGCTGTGGCACCAGCGGCTCTACCAGTTTCCAGAACTCGTCCGTTACCTCCCACGAATTGGCATGCGCCTTGGCCATTTATCGCTCCTTCTTCGCATCACGGGCGACTCGGGGGAATTTTAATTTACGGACAAATCCTTAGAGTAGCAAAACCAGTAGCAGACAAACGAAACGCCGGCCTTGCCGGCGTTTCTTCATGGGCGCGGGGCGCGCTCAGAGCGCGTTTACGATCTCCGCGCGCAGGGGCGCGGGTGCGGATCGGGATGGGCTGCCAGGCGCAAACCGCAGCGATAGCCCGTGCTATCGCGAGGATTTGCAACGCCGCAGACCGCCCGAGGCCGCGCTCGCGCACCCGCGCGGGGATCGTAAACACGCTCTCAGAGCGTGTTTACGATCTCAGGCCATGTCCGAGTCTTCGGCCTCGTCGTGCACCGCCTCGCCATGCTTGACCACCGTGACCGGCACCGTGCTGAGGTGTACCAGCTGCTGCGACACCGAACCCAGCAGCGCTCCGCGCAGCCCGCCCAGGCCGCGCGCGCCGATGATCAGCGCGTCGCAGCCGCAGCGCTCGGCCATGTCCACCAGCGTGGCCGCCACCGGCCCCAGGCCGACCTCGGTCTCGTGCGGCACGCCGGCGGCCTGCACCAGCGCCTGCGCCGAGGCCATCAGGTGCTCGGCCGCCTCGACGCTGGCACGCGCCACGGCGTCCGCGCCCTGGGTGGCCAGCTCCAGCAGCGTGGCTTCCTCCTGCACGTGGCCCAGCACCAGCGTGGCCTGCAGGCCGCCACGGCGCACCAGATCCAGCGCGTGGGCCACGGCGTCCAGCGCCAGCGGCGAGCCATCGACGGCAATCATGATCCTGAGCATCTTTTCTTCTCCTTGGGTTTGAACAGGTTGCTGTGATGCGGCCAGTGTAGGCGCGGGCGCTCTGGGACAATCCGCCCCCTATGCTGCAATTCGACCTGCTCGCCACCGACCCCGCTAGCCACGCCCGCCGGGGCCGCCTGGCACTGCGCCACGGCGTGGTGCAAACGCCCATCTTCATGCCCGTGGGCACCTATGGCACCGTCAAGGGCGTGCTGCCGCGCAGCCTGCACGAGATGGGCGCGCAGATCATCCTGGGCAACACCTTCCACCTGTGGATGCGCCCGGGCCTGGACGTGGTGCAAAGCTTCGGCGGCCTGCACGCCTTCGAGCAGTGGGACAAGCCCATCCTCACCGACTCGGGCGGCTTTCAGGTCTGGAGCCTGGGCGCCATGCGCAAGATCACCGAGGAAGGCGTGCATTTCCGCAGCCCGGTCAATGGCGACAAGCTGTTCATGTCGCCCGAAGTCAGTATGCAGATCCAGACAGTGCTGAACTCCGACATCGTCATGCAGCTCGACGAATGCACGCCGTATGAGACCAACGGCCAGCTGACCACCGAGGCCGAGGCGCGCAAGAGCATGGAGATGAGCCGGCGCTGGGCCGTGCGCTCCAAGGCCGAGTTCGAGCGCCTGGGCAACCCCAACGCGCTGTTCGGCATCGTGCAGGGCGGCATGTTCGAGCACCTGCGCCAGGAGTCGCTGCAGGCGCTGGTCGAGCTGGACTTTCCCGGCTACGCCATCGGCGGCGTCAGCGTGGGCGAGCCCAAGCAGGAGATGCTGCGCATCATGGCGCACACACCGCACCGCCTGCCGCAGGCCAAGCCGCGCTATCTGATGGGCGTGGGCACGCCCGAGGATCTGGTCGAGGGCGTGGCGCAGGGCGTGGACATGTTCGACTGCGTCATGCCCACGCGCAATGCGAGGAACGGCACCATCTTCACGCGCTTTGGCGACCTGAAGATCAGGAACGCCCGCCACAAGGACGACCACCGCCCGCTGGACACCAGCTGCACCTGCCACGCCTGCGCCGGCACGGCGGGCGTGAGCTGGGACGCGGGCGGGCGCGGGGCTTCTCGCGCGCCTACCTGCACCACCTGGATCGCTGCGGCGAGATGCTCGGGCCGATGCTGACCACCATCCACAACCTGCACTACTACCTGCAGCTCATGCAGGACATCCGGGATGCGCTGGACGCCGGCAGCTTCGCGCAGCTGCGCGCACAGTTCAGGGCCGAGCGGGCGCGCGGCATCTGAAGCACTGCGGCAGCGCGCCGGCAGGCGCCAGCCGCAGCCCGCCGGGGGCGGGCAATTTCCTCTTGCCTGGCGGGTGCGGCCTGTGCAGTAATCCGGCACGCCTCCCATGCGGGTGGCATCGCCGCCCCACTGCCGCCGTCGCCGCTGCGGGGCTTTCGCCGTCCCCGGCGCTCTGACCCAGGCCCACCATGTCTGCATCCCGCTTCTCTTTTCCGCTGCAACCCCTGCCGCGCCGCGTGCGCGGCGTGGCGCTGGCAGCCAGCCTTGCCGGCTCCTGCCTGCTGGCCGGCAACGCCGCCGCCCAATCGCTGACCCTGCACTCCGACGCCCTGCCGGCCCCGCTGCTGCCCGCAGCGGACGTGCAGCGCCTGAGCGCCCTGATCGAAACCCAACACCTGTATTTCTTGTCCCCGCTGGCACCGGACGGGCGCAGCGCACTGGTCAACGCCGGCCAGCTCCGGGCTTTTGTCGATCTGCTGGATTATTCCGCGATGCCGCTGGACGCCGAGGCTGCCCAGGCATTCGAGGCCCGTTCGGGCCGGGCCGTCTGGGTCGATGCCCAACACCTGGCCTTTCCCATCGTGGATACCGACACGGACGATGGCGAGCCAGCCTGGCACATCGCCACCCTCGACCGGCGTACCGGCACCGTGACGGTGACCGACGAGTCTCTGCCCGTCGGCCAGATCGTGGCACTCGCGCCGGGCGGGCGCTGGGCGTTGACGCTGACGCGCGCCGACGCCAGTGGCAGCAGCGCCGGCAGTCCCGCTGGCCGTACCGCCGGCGCGCGCACCAGCCGGGCCGTGCCGACCATCCGCACCCGTCTGGACTTCGCCCCGCCGCGCCCCGGCTCCGGCCCGCAGCGCACGCCGCGCGTGCTGGAGGCCACCACAGCCGAGTCCCGCCTGGAGCTGTTCGACCTGCACTCGGGCGCGCGGCGCCTGGTGGCCAGCCTGCCCAGCGGCTCGATCCTGCCCGAGGCCCGCTTCGACCCTGCCGGACGGCGCTTCGCGCTGCTGACCAATTGGCTGGAAAAAGCTCCGCGCACCGAGGAAACCCTGGCCAGCATGACCGTGCGCGAGGCCATGGGCCAGTACTCGCTGGCCGACAACCCCTTCCATCGCAACAGCCGGCTGGCCATCCACGACACGGCCAGCGCGCAACTGGCGGCCCGCGAGGTGCGCGCCGCCAGCTTCCCCGAGCTGGCCTTCGGCTTTCAATCCACGTTGAGCTGGAACCCCTCAGGCACGCGCTTGCTGGCCAAGGTCGGCATGGCCGCGCAGTTGGCAGGCCGCGCCCATGCCACCTTCTACAAGCCCCAATCGACGCATCTGCTGGCCTTCGATGTCGCAAGCACTGCCGACGCCGGCACCAGCCTGCAGCCCTCGGCTGTGCTTAACGAGCCTGTGCTGACAGCCCCGGGCGACGATGGCCTGGAAGTGACCTGGCTGTCCGACGACGAGCTGATCCTGGCGCCGCTGGCCGGCATGGATCGGCAACTGCACAAATACGATTTTTCCCAAGCACGCCTGACACCGCTGGCCGGCACCCCGGCAGGCAGCATCGTCACCCCGCTGGCCCTGCCGGCGCAGCGTGAGCTGCTGTATTTCAACTCCTCGGCCAGCCGTGCGCCCGAGCTGTGGCGCCACCAGGCCGACAGCGGCGCAGCGCATGTGCAGACCAGCATCAACCAGGCCGCGCAAGGCGCTGCCGGCGTCCGCGAGCAGCGCGTGAGCTTCACCCTGGCCAGCGGCGAGCAGCGCCAGGGCTACTGGTTCGCCCCGGGCAATGCGCCCTGGCCGCCGGTCAACCAGCGCGTGGTGCTGTGGCAGGCCGGTGGCCCGGGCGGCGAGATGGGCAATCGCTGGGGCGTGAACGTGGAGTCCCCGCACACGCTGCTGCCCAGCTTCGGCATCGGCGTGCTGATGGTGCCGCTGCAGCAGCGCCCCGGCCTGGACAGCCGGCTGTGGAACCAGCTGGCCGACGGCGACAACTTCGGGGCGGTGGACATCGACGAGCTGGCCGAGATCGCCGGCCAGGTCGTGGCACACGGCTGGGCGCGGGCCGACCAGGTGGGCATCAGCGGCTGCTCCTATGGCGGCTACATGACGGCGCAAAGCATCGTGCGCCACCCGCAGCGCTACGCTGCCGCCAACCCGCAGTGCAGCCTGCTGGATCTGGTGAGCGAATTCCAGACCGGCTATGCCAGCCACATCGGCTATCTGCAAGGCGCCAGTCCTGGGACGCGCTGGAGCGAGTACCTGGCCGACTCGCCCGGCTTCCACGGCGCCAGCGTGCGCACGCCGACGCTGATCTTCCACGGCACCCAGGACTTCCTGCCGGTCGGCATCGCGGAAAACTTCTATGCCGACATCCGCAGCACCGGCACCGACGCGCGCATCCTGCGCTTTGTCGGCGAGCCGCACGGCCTGCGCAACAGCGCCAACCAGCTCTATGCCGCGCAGGAGCAGATCACCTGGTTTCGCCGCTACCTGAAGCCGCCGGCCCAGCAGCAGTAGCGCTGGCAGCGGCGACGGCGGGAGCCGCCGCCGGCGTGCCGCAGGCCGGGCAAAAGCGCGCAAAGGCGCTCTTGCGCGTGCCGCAGGCGCCGCAGCGGTCGAACAGGCCGATGCCGCAGTGCGGGCAGAAATCGATGGCCGTGTCCTTCAGATCGACCGCCCGCTCGCAGCCCGGGCACACGCCCTTGGCCAGGCGCGTCAGCGCCGCGTCGTAGCCCAGCTCCAGACGCCGCTGGGCGTCGGGCTTGGCTTCCGCCTGGCGCTGGCGCTCCAGGTAGCGATTCAAAGCCAGGATGACCCAGCGCCCCACCAGCACCGTGAGCACGATGCCCACCGCATAGCGCACGTAGCCGCCATAGCTGGGCAGATAGGGCACGAGTTCGACGAAGAAGGCGAACAGCGCAAAGAAAATGAAACCCCAGACGAAGGGCCACCAGGTGCTGTGGCGCTTTCTGGCGAACAGCCAGCCGGCCAGCGCCAGCAGCGGCAGCGTCAGCGCCAGGCGGTACAGGAAGACGCGCAGCTCCACCCGGCGCTGCTCGGCGCGCAGACGCTGCCAGCCGGCCTCTTCCAGCGTCGCCAGACGCGCCTGGGCGCCTTGCGCGCTCTGGCGCGCGTCCAGCAGCACCTGCTGTTGCGCCTGCACGGCCTGCTGCGCGCGCCGCTCCTGCGCCACCAGCGCATCGAGCTGCTGGGTGCGCGCCAGCACCTGTGGATCATGCTCGGAGCGCTGCGTGACGCTGCGCGTGGCCAGCCAGTTGTCGAAGGTCTCGCGCTCGGCGCGCGTGGCGCCTGCAGCCTTGGTCTGCTGAAGCTGCGCCTGCTCCAGCGCCTTTTGCGCCTGCTGCGAGCGTTCGCTCGCCAGCCGCTCCTGATCGCGCAGGGGCTGCACTTGCGCCATGTCGAGGAAGTCGTCCAGCACCAGCGCCCGCTCGACCTTGGGCAGATCGCCGACGACTGCGCCTCCCAGCCCGATCAGGAAGCTGGCGAAGATCAGCGCCACCAGCCACAGGCCACGGCGAAACCATTTCTCGGACAGGCGCAGGGCTTTGCTCATGGGTGGTCTCCAAACGATTTTTGCTATTTCAAATAGAGCTGCACACGCTTGACAGGCAAGGCTTAGGCGGCTGCTCCTGAATCTTCAAGCGATTCGGCAGATGGCCCGTGCGTGACACCTGCTCACAAGATTTTGCACACGCACAACCTCCTCCGGCATGGCGCTTGACGCAGGCACCCGAGCATGGATGGCGTTTCCTCTTGCACAACGGAGCACTTCATGACACACGCCACGCTTGACTACGCCCGCCGGGCTGCCCTGGCGCTTATCTTCGGCTTGGCGGGAGCCGCTGCCGCCCAAGCGGCGCCCAGCGCCACCGTCGTCATCCAGACCGGCCCGCAGCACGCGGCCCTGCCGAGGCACGTCATGCCGCCCCCGCCAGCACCACGCTACGAGCGCATACCGGCACCGCGCCGGGGCATGGTCTGGTCGCAGGGCCATTGGGAATGGCGCGGCCAGCGCTACGTCTGGGTGCCCGGCCAATGGCTGCGCGTGCGCCAGGCCCAGCACTACCGCCAGCCGCAATGGCGCCAGCATGGCGGACGCTGGGAATTCGAGGGGGGCGCTGGGATCGCGACCGCGACGGCGTACCCAACCGCCATGATCGCCACCCGAACAACCCGCATCGGCGTTGAGCGCCGCCGAAGACTATCGTTTCAATAGCTGCCAGCGCTTGTCCAGCAAGGGGAAAAGCCACTTTTCATGCTTTTTTCCTGGCAGCAGGCTTGGGTGCCTGCGCCTTTGCCGCAGCGGGCGCTGGGGCACGCTTGGCTGCTCGCTTGGCGGGCGCATCGCCGGGCGCCGCCTGGGCCTGAGTCCATTGCGCTGCCATGTCGCTGGCGGTCTTGAGTGCGCCACTGGCCATGTCCCGGGTGGCGTCGAAGGCCGCCTGCTGCGTGGCCGCGTCCTGCATGGCGCGGGCGGCGATCTGCTGGAACTGGCTGGTCAGCGCACCCCACCACTGCAGTGGATCGGCCATGGCCATGGCAGCGCCGCCGGTCTGAGCCGCCTCGGCACCGGCGGGCGCAGCCTCGGCGGCGGTCTTTTCCGGGGCTGCGCTGGCGCTGGCCGCGCCGGCAGGGGCCGCAGCACCCATGGCGCCGCCAAAGGCGGCCGCCATGTCGCCCACGGCGACGTTCATGCCGGCCAGTGTGGCCAGCGTCATCTTCTGCACTTCCAGCGCCTGCACCGTAGCCGAGAGAGCGCGCGCGTTCTGCTCCAGCCAGAACTGCACGGCCTTGAGCTCCTGGATGCGCTTGTCCAGTTCCTGCACGTTGGCCGTGGGCGCCACCCAGCCGGACAGCGCGCCCATGCCCGGCACGCCGGACAGGCCTGGCATACCGCTGGCAGCGCCCTTGGCCAGGCTCTGCAGGAAATCGAAACCCGGGACGAAGCGTCCGAAACCAAAGGGTGAGTTGTCGTTCATGTGGCTAACCTCCTCGTCGATATGTGTAGCTGCTGCTCTGTGGCCGTGCCGCCCCGGCATTCGGCGCGGCACTGCAGGCAGCTTAACGCCGAAGCGTGGCGACGCCCATCGATTGCGGCATCCAGCGATGCCCGAGGCGGGTCAGGAGGCGGGCTGCAGGTACAGCTGCGCCAGCCGCGCGCGCGCTGCGTCTGCGATCTGCAGGCGCTGTGCCAGATAGCGCTCGAAGCCCCCGTGGTCGCGCTCGACGACATCGAAGGCGGCTTGCAGGAAGTCCGTCTGCACGCGCCAGATCACGTCCAGCGCCTCTTGCGGCGCCGTGCCGGCGACGGCCTGCGGCCGGCGGTACAGGTCGTTGGTCAGCAGATAGTCCTGCAGCACCGTGTCCTCGGCCACACCCAGCGCACGCAGGATCAGCGCGGCGGCAAAGCCGGTGCGATCCTTGCCGGCGGTGCAGTGGAAGACCAGCGGCGTGTCCTCATCCAGCAAATGGGCGAACAGCGCGGCGAACTGCTCCGTGTTGTCCGAGACGAAGGCGCGGTAGGTTTCCTGCATCAGCTGGCGGGCGATGTCAGCGCTCATCTGCTGGCCGGTGCGCGCCATCTCCTGGGCGCGCTGCACCACAGTGGGCTCGATCGGCAGGGCGTGGTAGCGCACCTGCGGCAGGGCGTAGGACTGGGCGGCGCTCTCCAGCTGGCCGCGCAGATCGAAGGCGCGCGCCAGGCCGATCTCGCCCAGCGCCTGGGTGTCCTGCGGCGTCAGGCCGGCCAGGTGGTCGGAGCGAAACAGCCGGCGCCAGCGCACGGGCCGCCCCTGCTGGCCCACATAGCCGCCCAGATCGCGGAAATTGGAAGCCCCTGACAGGGGGAGGCTGCGGGTGGGAAGTTCAGTCATGCGGTGCCCTGCAATGCAAAGCCGCGCGGGTGGCTGCGGCTGGCACCGCTGGCGCACGGCGCAGGCGCACGGGGCGCGGCACAAGAGAGAGACGGGAGAGGTGGCGCGGCTGGCGGGGATCGAACCCACGACCCTTGGCTTCGGAGGCCAATACTCTATCCACTGAGCTACAGCCGCTTGGTCTGTCATGACCGGTGGGTCTGCTGGCAGCAGCAGCCCGGTCAAGCGGCGCATTATCGCACGGGCCTCAGGCCTCCAGGGCGAGTGCGAAGCCCAGGCCGCACAGGTACACATCGATCACTTGCCGCCCAGTGGCGCGCAGCGCAAACGGCGCGCCATTGAGGATCCAGGTCTGCAGCAGGCCATCGAACAGCGCCCACAGGCCGGTGGCAGCGGCAGGCACCGGCAGCGGCAGGGCCACGCCGTGCTCGTGCGCCGCAGCCGTCAGGTCGCGCGCCAGCAGGGCATGGAAGCGCGCCTGCGAGTCCCGATGCCGCTCGCGCACGCTGCTCAGCTCGCTGACGTATTCGATGCGGTACATGGCGATCTCGAACACCCGGCGCGTGTGCTCGTCGCTTTCGATGCAACCCAGCAGGTGATCGACCAGCGCCCGCAGCCGCTGCAGCGGTGCCTGGACGGCACAGGCCGCCTCGCCGGCATTGCAGGCCAGCTCCAGCGGCAGCGTGACCCGATCCATCATGGCGTTGAACAGATCCACCTTGTCCTTGAAGTGCCAGTAGATCGCCCCGCGCGTGGCACCCGCAGCCTGCGCGATCTCGCCCAGCGAGGCGCGCGCCACGCCCTTGTCGTAGAACACGCGCTCGGCCGCATCCAGCAGGCCGTTGCGCGTGGCGTCAGCGTCCTCCTTGGTGCGTCGTGCCATGCCTTCCCATCCTCGAAACAGTCGGCATTATACATTCACGCATGTATGTATAATCCGCCACCTTGCGAAAACGACAGAACCGGGTGCGGCATGGCGCGCCGGCAGCAGCCAGCGCTGCCCGCGCCCGCCTTGCGCCTGCACCAACGCACCCATTGCACTGCACTGAAGGACTCCCATGCCACGCCTGAACCACGTGAACCACGTGCCCGACCGCGCTGCTGCCGCCCATCGCCTGGCGCTGCTGCCCCTTGCCCTGGCGGCTGCCCTGGCCCTGGGTGCCTGCGGCAAGCAGGAGGGAGCGCCGGCAGCCTCGGCGGCGGCCAGCCAGCAGCGCCCCCCGAAGTCGGCGTGGTCACCGTGCAGCCGGGCGAGATCGGCCTGGTCACCGAGCTGCCGGGCCGCCTGGAGGCTTCGCGCGTGGCGCAGGTGCGTGCGCGCGCCGCCGGCATCGTGCAAAAGCGCCTGTTCACCGAGGGCAGCGAGGTCAAGGCCGGCCAGAAGCTGTTCCTGATCGACAGCGCTCCCTATGAGGCCACGCTGGCCCAGGCACGCGCCAGCGTGGCCCAGGCCGAGGCGGTGCTGGGCCAGAGCCGCGCCCTGGCCGAGCGCTACAAGCCGCTGGTCGAGGAAAACGCCATCAGCCGCCAGGAATACGACAACGCCGTAGCGGCGCAAAAGACCGCCGAGGCCAACGTCGCCGCTGCCCGCGCTGCCGTGACCTCGGCCAGCATCAACCTGGGCTACGCCACGGTCACCGCGCCGATCTCCGGGCGCATCGGGCGGGCGCTGGTCACGGAAGGTGCGCTGGTCGGCCAGGGCGCGGCCACCGAGCTGGCCGTGATCCAGCAGATCGACCCGCTCTACATCAACTTCACCCAGTCGGCTGCCGAGGCGCTCAAGCTGCGCGCCGACGTGGCCAGCGGCAAGTACCAGCAGGCCGGCAAGGGCGGCGCCCAGGTCAGCGTGCTGCTGGAAGATGGCAGCGAGTACGGCCAGAAAGGCCGGCTGCTGTTTTCCGACCTCACGGTGGACGCCACCAGCGGCCAGGTCACGCTGCGCGCCGAGGTGCCCAACCCGGGCCACACTTTGCTGCCCGGCCTGTACGTGCGCGTACGCCTGGAGCAGGCCCAGGTGCAGGGCGGCGTGCTGCTGCCGCAGCAGGCGGTCACGCGCTCATCGCGCGGCGACACGGTGATGGTGGTGGGCGAAGGCAACCGGCTGGCGCCGCGCGTGATCAGGCTCGGCCCGGCCCAGGGCAGCAACTGGGTGGTCACCGAGGGGCTGCAGGCCGGCGAGAAGGTCATGGTCGATGGCTTCCAGAAACTGCCGCGCGGCAAGCCGGGCGACCCCATCTTGGTCACGCCCGTGCCGTGGCAGACGCCTGGCCAGCCGGCTGCCGCCGCACCGACGGCCTCGGCCAATGCCAACGCCAGCCCCAGCGCCGCAGCTGCGGCGCAGCAATGAACGCATAAGAGTCAGGAGCGCGGCACATGGCCAAGTTTTTCATCGAGCGCCCCATCTTTGCGTGGGTGATCGCCATTTTCATCATGGTGCTCGGCGCTGTGTCCATCACCCGGCTGCCGATCGCGCAGTACCCGGCAGTGGCGCCACCGACCATTCAAATCACCGTCGCCTACCCCGGCGCCACGGCGCAGACGCTGGAAGACAGCGTGCTGTCCGTGATCGAGCGCGAGATGAACGGCGCGCCCGGCCTGGCCTACATGGAGGCCACCGCCCAGGCCAACGGCACAGGCTCCATCACACTGAGTTTCGAGCCCGGCACCAATGACGATCTGGCGCAGGTGGATGTGCAAAACCGCCTCTCGCGTGCCACGCCGCGCCTGCCGCCGGTGGTGACCCAGCAGGGCGTGCGCGTGGACAAGTCGCGCTCGAACTTCCTGCTGTTTTCCGTGCTGACTTCGGACAACCCGGACATCGACATCGCCGCGCTCAACGACTATGCAGCGCGCAACGTCGTCCCCGAGCTGCAACGCCTGCCCGGGGTGGGTTCGGTCACACAGTTCGGCAGCGAGCGCGCCATGCGCATCTGGGTCGATCCGGCCAGGCTCAAGGGCTTCAACCTGGCGCTCGACCAGGTCAATGCTGCCATCCGCGCACAGAACGTGCAGGTATCTGCCGGCAACCTGGGCGATCTGCCCAGTGCGCAAGGCCAGACCATGACCGCGACCATCGTCGTGCGTGGCCAGCTCAGCACGCCCGAGCAGTTCGGCAACATCGCCCTGCGCGCCAACACCGATGGCTCCACGGTGCGCCTGCGCGACGTGGCGCGCATCGAGCTGGGCGAGCAGAACTACAGCACCAGCGCCCGCCTGAACGGCAGCCCCTCGGTAGGCATGGGCGTGCAGCTGACCTCCTCGGCCAACGCCCTGGCCACGGCCGAGGCGGTCAAGGCCAAGCTGGCCGATCTGCAGCAGTACTTCCCACAGGGCGTGAAATACACCATCCCCTACGACACATCCACCTTCATCGCCGTGTCCATTGAGAAGGTGGTGCATACCCTGCTGGAGGCGGTGGCGCTGGTGTTCCTGGTGATGTTCCTGTTCCTGCAGAACCTGCGCTACACCATCATCCCGACCATCGTCGTGCCGGTCGCCCTGCTGGGCACCTTCGCCACGCTGCTGGCGCTGGGTTTTTCCATCAACGTGCTGACCATGTTCGGCATGGTGCTGGTCATCGGCATCGTGGTGGACGACGCCATCGTGGTGGTGGAGAACGTCGAGCGCATCATGAGCGAGGAAGGCCTGCCGCCGCTGGCCGCCACGCGCAAGGCCATGGGCCAGATCTCCGGCGCCATCATCGGCGTGACCGTGGTGCTGATCTCGGTGTTCGTGCCGCTGGCCTTCTTTGCCGGCGCCACGGGCAATATCTACCGCCAGTTCGCCGTGACCATGGGCGCCTCGATCGCGTTCTCGGCCTTCATGGCGCTGTCGCTCACGCCGGCGCTGTGCGGCACGCTGCTCAAGCCGGTGGCCGAGGGCCACAGCCAGCGCACGGGCTTCTTCGGCTGGTTCAACCGCAGCTTCAAGCGCACCACGCACCGCTACGAGGCGGGCCTGGCACGGATGGTGCGCCGGGGCGGACGCATGATGGTCATCTACGCCGCCCTGATCGGTGCCGTGGCGGTGGTCTACATGCGCCTGCCGACCTCGTTCCTGCCCAATGAAGACCAGGGCTTCGTCATCACCAACGTGCAACTGCCCCCGGGCGCCTCGCTGGCGCGCACGCAGGAAGCCATGGCAAAGGTCGAGGAGTTCATGCTGGCCCAGCCCGAAGTGGCCAACATCGTGACCGTGGCCGGCTTCTCGTTTTCCGGCCAGGGGCAGAACGCCGGCCTGGCCTTCGTCTCGCTCAAGGACTGGAGCGAGCGTCCCGGCCCCGGGCAGTCCGCCGAGGCACTGGCAGGCCGTGCCACGGGGGCGCTGTACGGTTTTCGCGATGCCTTCATCTTCGCCATCAGCCCGCCGCCCATCCCCGAGCTGGGCGTGGCCGCCGGCTTCACCTTCCGCCTGCAGGATCGCGGCAGCAAGGGGCATGACGCACTGGTGGCGGCACGCAACCAGCTGCTGGGCATGGCCGCGCAGAGCAAGGTGCTGGCCGGCATGCGCCCGGACGGTATGGAAGACGCCCCGCAGATGCACATCGAGATCGACCGCGACCGCGCCAGCGCCCTGGGCGTGAGCTTCGACAGCATCAGCAGCGCCCTGTCCACGGCCCTGGGTTCGTCCTACATCAACGACTTTCCCAACCAAGGCCGGCTGCAGCGCGTGGTGGTGCAGGCCGACGCCCGCGCCCGTATGCAGCCCGAGGACGTGCTCGACCTGCCGGTCATGAACAGCCGGGGCCAGCTCATGCCGCTGTCCACCTTTGCCACGACGCGCTGGGTCACCGGCGCCATGCAGACCGTGCGCTACAACGGCTATCCAGCCATGAAGATCGCCGGCGGCGCAGCGCCCGGCTACAGCACCGGCGAGGCCATGCAGGAGATGGAGCGCCTGGCCGCGCAACTGCCCGAGGGCTTTGGCTTCGAGTGGACTGGCCAGTCACGCGAGGAAAAACTCGCTGGCGGCCAGGCCGGCGTGCTGTATGCCTTCTCGCTGCTGGCGGTGTTCCTGTGCCTGGCGGCGCTGTACGAGAGCTGGTCGATCCCGTTCTCGGTGCTGCTGGTGGTGCCGCTGGGCGTGCTGGGCGTGCTGCTGGCGACGCTGGCACGCGGCCTGTCCAACGACGTGTATTTCCAGATCGGCCTGGTGACCATCATCGGCCTGTCGGCCAAGAACGCCATCCTGATCATCGAATTCGCCAAGGATCTGCAGGCCCAGGGCAAGAGCGTCATCGATGCGGCCCTGACTGCGGCGCATCTGCGCTTCAGGCCCATCGTCATGACCTCGCTGGCCTTCACGCTGGGTGTGCTGCCGCTGTTCCTGGCCACGGGCGCCAGCTCGGCCAGCCAGCGCGCCATCGGCACCGGCGTGATCGGCGGCATGGTCACCGGCACTGTTCTGGCCGTGCTGTTCGTGCCAGTGTTCTTCGTGCTGGTGCGCAGCTTCTTCAAGGGCAGCCAGCGCCAGCGCGAGCACGATGCCCGGATGGCCCAGCAACACCGCGCCGATGCCGAGGCTTGAGCGAAAGACCCACCCATGAAGCAAGATCCCTCCTTTCTGCAACCGCGCTGCGGCGCCCGGCCTGCTGCTGCCTTCGCCCGAACCACGGCGGCAGCCCTGGCAGCCCTGACCGTGGCCGGCTGCAGCTTCATCCCCTCCTACGAGCGCCCGGCGCCGGTACTGCCCGCCGGCTACGCACTGGCCGACACCAGCGCTGCGCAGCAGGCTCCCAGCGCCGCCGACATCGACTGGCGCGACTATTTCACCGATCCACGCCTGCAACGCCTGATCGGCATGGCGCTGGGCAACAACCGCGACCTGCGCCTGGCCATGCTCAACGTCGAGCAGGCACGCGCGCAGTTCCAGATCCGGCGCGCCGACGAATACCCGACGCTGGCCGGCATGGCCAACGCCGCGCGCCAGCCCAACGCCAGCAACGGCCAGTACGGCAACCTGTTCCAGGTCGGTCTGGGCGTGACGGCCTGGGAGATCGACTTCTTCGGTCGCATCGCCGCGCTGCGCGAGCAGGCCCTGGCGCAGTACCTGGCCAGCACCGAGGCGCGCAAGTCGGCGCAGATCAGCCTGGTGGCCGCCGTGGCCGCCGGCTGGCTGAATCTGATGGCCGACGAGGAACTGCTGGACATCTCGCGCCGCACCCTGGCCACGCGCGAGGAATCGGTGCGCCTGACCCAGCTGCGCCTGGAAAACGGCGTCAGCTCGGAGCTGGACAACCGCCAGGCGCAAAGCCTGGCCGAGGCCGCCCGCGCCACCTATGCCCAGCAGCAGCGCCAGCGCCTGCTCGACGAGAACGCCCTGGTGCTGCTGCTTGGCCAGCCCCTGCCCGACGACATCCGCGCCAGCCTGCCCGCGGCGCGCCTGGCAGATGCCGCGCCCATGCAGCCACTGCGCGCCGGCCTGCCCTCCGAGCTGCTGGAGCGCCGCCCGGACATCCGCCAGGCCGAGCAGCAGCTCATCGGCGCCAACGCCAACATCGGCGCCGCGCGCGCGGCCTTCTTCCCGCGCATCGCCCTCACCGCCTCGGTGGGCACGGTCAGCAACGAGCTGTCGGGCCTGTTCAAGGGGGGGTCGTGGGCCTTCTCGCTGGCACCGCAATTGGCCGTGCCGCTGTTCGATGCAGGGCGCAACGAAGCCAACCTGCAGGCCGCCCAGGTCGGGCGCGAGATGGCCGTGGCGCAATACGACAAGGCCATCCAGACGGCCTTCCGTGAGGTCTCCGACGCCCTGGCCGGACGCGCCACGCTGGGTGAGCAGCTGCAGGCGCAAAACGCCCAGGCGGCTGCCGACGCGCGGCGGCTGGAGCTGTCGGAGCTGCGCTATCGCAACGGCATCGCCAGCTACATGGATGTGCTGGACGCCCAGCGCTCGCTGTTCGCCACCCAGCAAGGCTTGGTGCTGACACGGCTGCAGCAGCTGCACAACCAGGTCGCGCTGTACAAGGTGCTGGGCGGCGGCTGGAGCGATGTCTCGCTGGCCGCCGCCGACGGCGCCGCCGCTCCAGCCCAGCCGGCCAGCCGCTGAAGCCCTGCGCCACGGCACGGCAGCGCCGCCTGGACTGCAAGGCTGGCAAAAGGACGGCTCTTATAATGAAAAGCTGTTTTCTGTCCCAGCCCCACACCACAAGCCTTTCGAGGAAACCGCATGAGCGCCCCCACGACGCAGCCCATACCGGGCCGATCCAGACCCCGAAACAACTGCTCAACACCGTCATCCTGGCCTTTGTGCTGCCGGTGTTCGCCATCATCGGACTGGTGATGTTCGTGACTTCGGGCGACAAGCCCGGCGCCGGGGTGGCCAACCCTGAGCAGGCCGTGGCCCAGCGCATCCAGAAGATCGGCCTGGTCGAGATCCGCGACGCCAACCGTCCGCTGCGCGC
Source organism: Melaminivora jejuensis (assembly GCF_017811175.1). NCBI lineage: Bacteria > Pseudomonadati > Pseudomonadota > Betaproteobacteria > Burkholderiales > Comamonadaceae > Melaminivora > Melaminivora jejuensis. Next base: position 3,304,048 of record NZ_JACWIJ010000002.1, on the reverse strand, counting down.
CGGCGAGGCGGTCTATCAGGGCCAGTGCGCCGCCTGCCACGCTACCGGTGCCGCCGGCGCCCCCAAGCTCGGCGACGCTGCCGCCTGGGCACCGCGCATCCAGACTGGCTTCGAAGCCCTGGTGCATTCCGCACTGAGCGGCAAGGGCGCCATGGCGCCCCAGGGCGGCGGCGAATTCAACGACCTGGAAATCGCCCGGGGCGTGGCCTACATGGCCAACGCCGCCGGCGCCAAGTTCGAAGAGCCGGCAGCCCCAGCCGCCGAAGGCGCATCCGAGGCAGCCTCGGGCAGCTGAGCCACAGCAGCGCGCAGCCTGCCCCAGCCGCCCAGAACCGGCCTGTCCCTCTTTGTGGGCAGGCCGGTTTTTTCATGCCTGGGAGTTTTTGCTGGACTCCCAAAACGATAGCTACCTGCGCTTGCCTAGCAAGGCTTTGCGGCACTTTTGGCTTGAAATGTGTAGTGAACAGACAAAGAAAAACCCCGCTGCCTATGCAACAGCGGGGTTTTTTTGTCTGGTGGCCTGGGACGGAATCGAACCGCCGACACAAGGATTTTCAATCCTCTGCTCTACCGACTGAGCTACCGGGCCTGAGCCTTGAATTCTAGCCTGAAAAACGGGCGGAAACTTGAAGGCGGCAAATTTTTCGTTCTCAGCCGCCGTTGCGGCGGCTGCGGCCCAGATCGACACCGAGCTGGCGCAGCTTGCGGTACAGATGGGTGCGCTCCAGCCCGGTCTTTTCCGCCACCCGGGTCATGGAGCCGCCCTCGCGCGCCAAGTGGAATTCGAAATAGGCTTTTTCGAACCTGTCGCGTGCCTCGCGCAGCGGCCGATCCAGATCGAAGCCTTGGTGCGCCTGCGGGCCGGCAGGCAGGCTGTGGGTTGCGCTGTGTACGGCCAGCGCGGATGGCGCCTCATCGCCGCTGGCGCCCGCCAGCGCAGGCTGGGGGTGGGCGGCGGTTGCCACTGCCGTGCTGGCGGTGCGACTCTCGGGCACATTGCTGGCCGCCTGCAGATTGATGGCGTTACGCAACAGGCCCTGCTCCACCGCCTTGAGCAGCTTTTGCAGGGTGATGGGCTTTTCCAGGAAGGAAAAGGCTCCGATGCGCGTGGCCTCGACCGCCGTCTCGATGGTGGCGTGTCCGCTCATCATGATCACCGGCATGGTCAGGGCGCCGCTCATCGCCCACTCCTTGAGCAGGGAGACGCCATCGGTGTCGGGCATCCAGATGTCGAGCAGCACCAGATCGTAGGTGCCGGCCTGCCGTGCCATGCGGGCCTGGGTGGCGTTTTCCGCCAAATCGACACTGTGCCCTTCGTCGTTGAGGATCTCGGAGAGCAGGTCGCGTATGCCCAGCTCGTCATCGACCACCAGAATATTTGCCATGTATTGGAAGCACCGTTGCTGTTGCAGGCAGAGGTGTTGCTATCACGCCACCGCCGTCCCAGGGGCGAATGATAGCGACACTTGTGCGCCGACTGCCGCGCCGTCCTCCACCCGATTGCTCAGCTCTATGCGAGCGCCATGCTCGTCGGCGATTTTTTTCACCACCGCCAGGCCCAGGCCGGTGCCGCGCGCCTTGGTGGTTACATAAGGCTCGAAAGCGCGCTGCAGGATGTGTGGCGCAAAGCCGGCGCCGCTGTCGGCGATGGTCAGCCGCACACGCTGCGTCTGCTCGCTCCAGCGGGTGCTCAGCTGCACGGCAGGCACGTCGGCGCGCCCCGCCTCCTGCGCCGCCAGCAAGGTGGCATCCTGGGCGTTTTGCAGCAGGTTGTGCAGGATCTGGCGCAGCTGCTGTGCGTCGCCGGCAATGGGTGGGCAGCGCGCATCGAGCTGGGCCTGCACCGGCACCTGGGCGTTTTCCGCGTCGTACAGGTGCAGCACGTCCTGCACCAGCGCGTTCAGATCCAGGGGCTGCAGCTGAGCCGCCGGCAAGCGCGCGTAGTCGCGGAACTCGTTGACCAGGCGCTTCATGGCATCGACCTGCTCGACGATGGTCTTGACCGACCTGGCCAGCAGCGCCTGCTCGGTGGCCGGCAGCTTGCCATCCAGCTTGAGCGCCAGCCGCTCGGCAGACAGCTGGATGGGCGTGAGCGGATTCTTGATCTCGTGCGCCAGGCGCCGCGCCACCTCGCCCCAGGCCTTGGCGCGCTGCGCCGAGACCAGCTCGGAGATGTCGTCGAAGACCAGCAGGCGCGTGTTGTCGGGCAGCTCGGCACCACGCATGACCAGACTGGTGCCCTGCTGGCCCAGGCCGCCGCCGCTGCAGGCGTGCAGCTCGAAGGCATGCTGCCAGTGATCGGGGCCGTGCTGGTCGGCGCGGTCTGCTGTGAAGGCGTCGAACTGCTGCTGCACCACGGCGGCAAACTCCTCCAGCCCGGGCGCCTGCGCCAGTGGCCGCCCGGTGCAGGCCGCCAGGGGCGCGCGCAGGATGCGCGTGGCGCCGGGGTTGCTCGACAGCACCTGGCCGTGCGTGTCCAGCACGATCACGCCTGCCGTCAGGTTGTCCAGGATGGCCTGCAGGTTGCCGCGCGCCGCATCCAGCGCCGCCATGCTGCGCTCGGCGGTGCTGCGCGCCTCGGCCAGCTGCTGCGTCATCAGGGCAAAGTCGCGCGTCAGACCGCCCAGCTCGTCGCGCCCTTGCAATGCCGCCTTGGGCGCCAGGTTGCCAGCCGCCACCTCGCGCACGCCTTCGGCCAGTACCAGCAGCGGGCGCACCAGCTGGTTGCCCAACACGCCAGCCAGCAGCACGGCGCCGAACACCGCCAGAAACAGGCTCAGTGTCAATGTGCCGATGTACATGCGCCGCAGGCCGCCGCGCGCCAGGGCGCGCTCCTGGTATTCGCGGTTGGCCTCCTGCACCGCCACGGCATTGGCCACCAGCGCCTGGGGCAGAGGCATGGTGGCCTGCACGTAGCGCGGCTCGGCCAGCAAACGGCCCACGCCAGGGCTGGCCACGGCCACCAGCACCCGCACCCGCGCCTCTTCGGGCGCTGCCGGATGCGCCGGCTCGTCCAGCCCCTCGATCACGAAGATGTCGCGCCCCTGGCGGGCCGCGCGCAGTTGCTGCGCGCCCGGGCGCTCCGGGTTGAGCGAGAACTGCGACGTGCCGCTGCTGGCGACGGGCTGGCCGGCAGCGCTCCACAGCACGATGTCGGAAGCACCCAGCTGGTCACGCATTCGCTCCAGCACCAGGCCGGCCGCCGCATCCGGCACCTGCGCCAATTGCACGCTGGCGGTGCGCGTCTTGGCGGCCATGTCGGCAGCAATGGTGTCCAGGGTGACACGGCCCAGATTGACCCCGGCACTCAGGGCCCCTCGACCTTGACATCGAACCAGCTCTCGATGGAGCGCGAGACGAATTGGTAGGACACCACATAGATCAGCAGCCCCGGCACGACCCCGACCATGGCGAAGACAGCAGCCAGCTTGACCAGCAGCCGCGCGCCAAAGCGCCCCCGGCGCAACCGCACCGCCAGGCGCAGCGCGCCCCAGGCCAGCGCCGCCAGCAGCAGGCCGGCCACCAGCACATTGACCCACAGCAGCCAGGTGAAATGGCGCTCGTACAGCACGCGGTTGTTGGTCGCCTGCGTCAGCAAAAACAGCAGCAGCAGACCGATGGCGCACATCAGCCCGGCGCCCAGTCCCAGCACCCAGCGCACCACCCGGGCGCGGCTGGCCGCCCTGCGCGCCGAACCAGCGGGACGTGTCGGCAATTCGCTCATGACCGCCCGCTCACGGCAGCTCCTGCATCGGCGTCCAGTCCATGCGCCGACTCAGCGCCAAGTTCCAGCCCGAGCGCCCCACGGCGCCGAACTGCAGGGGACGCGGCATCTGCGAGATGTCCAGGCGGAACTGGAACTGCACCTGATAAGTCACGCCCTCCTCGACAGCCGAGGCATCGGCGATCTTCCAGCCCGCCAGGCGCTGCAAGGCCGCCAGCGCATCGTCGAGCGCATCGAAGCTCTGCCCCAGGGCCAGGCCGGGCTGGCCGGCCGCCTCATCGCGGCCCGAAGTCTGGGTCAGGCGCCAGCGCCGCGTCAGCGGCTGATAGCTCAGGCGCAGGTGGCGCGTGGCCTGGGCCACGGTTTTGTCCGACCAGTACCAGCGCGGGCGCACCACCTGGGCCTCGGCCACGAAGTGCATGGCAATGCCCTGGTAGAGCGCGCTTTCCACCACCGGCGCCAGCTCCATGCGCCAGGCGGCGCTGAGCAGCACGGCGGCAGGCGTGTACTCCAGGCGCAGCTCGGTCACGTCGCCGCGCGGCTGCGCCCGAGCCGCCGGCAACCAGGCCGCCAGGGTCAGCAACCCGGCCAGCAGCCAGGCGATACGCCGCACATGCCGGCTGCGCTGCGGCGGCCAGGATGCACAAGGGACAGAAGCAAAAACAGTCACGGGCCGTATTCTCAGCCAGCCAGCAGGGCCGACCGGGCAAGCCGGCGGCGACGCCGCCCGAAAAAAATCCCGACCGGCCTGACGGCGGGTCGGGATTCGGCGCTGCGGCCCGCCCATCAGGCACGGGCGGCGCGGCCAGTGCGGCTCAGGCCTCAGTCGGCCAGATCGGCGCCGCCTTCCGCATGGGCGGCGTCAGCCTGGCCGGCTTCGGCCAGCTCGGCAGCCTCGGCCTCGGCGATGGCACGGCGCTCGGCCTCGTCCATGGCGTCCTTGGCGCGGCGCGCCTGGTGGTAGGCCAGGCCGGTGCCGGCGGGAATCAGGCGACCGACGATGACGTTTTCCTTCAGGCCGCGCAACTCGTCGCGCTTGCCCATGATGGCAGCCTCGGTCAGCACGCGCGTCGTCTCCTGGAACGACGCCGCCGAGATGAACGAGTCCGTGGACAGCGAAGCCTTGGTGATGCCCAGCAGGATGTTGGCGTAGGTCGCAGGGATCTTGCCCTCGGCCTGCAGCGCCTCGTTGGTGTTGAGGATCTCGCTGCGCTCGACCTGCTCGCCGGCGATGTAGCTGGACTCGCCGGGGTTTTCGACCACGACGCGGCGCAGCATCTGGCGCACGATGACCTCGATGTGCTTGTCGTTGATCTTCACACCCTGCAGGCGATAGACGTCCTGCACCTCATCGACGATGTAGCGCGACAGCTCCTCGATGCCCAGCAGACGCAGGATGTCCTGCGGATCGGCCGGGCCATCGACGATCAGCTCGCCCTTGTTGACCACCTGGCCCTCGTGTACCAGCACGTTCTTTTCCTTGGGCACCAGCTCGCTCCACAGCTCGCCTTCCGGGTCGGTGATCTGCACGCGCACCTTGCCCTTGGTCTCCTTGCCGAAGGACACCGTGCCGGTCATCTCGGCCAGCATCCCCTTGTCCTTGGGGCTGCGCGCTTCGAACAGCTCGGCCACGCGCGGCAGACCGCCGGTGATGTCGCGCGTCTTCTGGCCTTCCATGGGAATGCGCGCCAGCACCTCGCCGGGGCCGACATCCTGGCCGTCGCGCACCTGGATCAGCGCGCCGACCTGGAAGCCGATGGCCACCGAGTGATCGGTGCCGGGGATCTTGACTTCCTTGCCCTCAGCGTCGATCAGCTTGACCAGCGGACGCACCACCTTGGCCGAGCCGCGGCGCTTGGGGTCGATCACCACGAGTGTGGACAGGCCGGTGACCTCGTCCACCTGCTTGGCCACCGTCAGGCCTTCCTCGATGTTCTCGAACTTCACCTGGCCGGCGAACTCCGTGATGATCGGGCGCGTCAGCGGATCCCAGTTGGCCAGGATGGTGCCGGCCTTGATCTGCTGGTCGGGCTGCACCGTGAGCGTGGCGCCGTAGGGCACCTTGTGGCGCTCGCGCTCGCGGCCGTGCTCGTCCTGGATGACGATCTCGCCCGAGCGCGCAATCACCACCAGCTCGCCGCGCGTGTTGGTCACGTAGCGCATGGTGGCGTTGAAGCCGATGATGCCGTTGGACTTGGCTTCCACGCTGGACGCCACCGCCGCACGCGACGCAGCGCCGCCGATGTGGAAGGTGCGCATGGTCAGCTGCGTGCCCGGCTCGCCGATGGACTGGGCTGCAATCACGCCCACGGCCTCGCCGAGGTTGATCAGGCCGCCACGGCCCAGGTCGCGGCCATAGCACTTGGCGCACAGGCCGTAGCGCGTCTCGCAGGTCAGCGCGGTGCGCACCTTGACCTCATCGACGCCGGCGGCCTCCAGCCCATCGAGCACGTCCTCGCCCAGCAGCGTGCCCGCCGGGGCCAGCACGGCGCGGGTTTCCGGGTGCAGCACTTCCTCGGCGGCGACGCGGCCGAGCACGCGATCGCGCAGCGACTCGATGACCTCGCCGCCCTCGACGATGGCGCGCATCAGCGAGCCATGCACCGTGCCGCAATCGTCCTCGGTGACCACCAGATCCTGCGTCACATCCACCAGACGGCGCGTCAGATAGCCCGAGTTGGCCGTCTTGAGCGCCGTGTCCGCCAGGCCCTTGCGCGCGCCGTGCGTGGAGATGAAGTACTGCAGCACGTTCAGGCCTTCACGGAAGTTGGCCGTGATGGGTGTCTCGATGATGGAGCCGTCGGGCTTGGCCATCAGGCCGCGCATACCGGCCAGCTGGCGGATCTGCGCGGCAGAACCCCGCGCGCCCGAATCGGCCATCATGTAGATGGAGTTGAACGACTCTTGGTTGACTTCCTTGCCGTGGCGGTCGATGGTCTTTTCGACCTTGAGCTGATCCATCATGACCTTGGACACGTCGTCGCCGGCCTTGCCCCAGATATCCACCACCTTGTTGTAGCGCTCGCCCGAGGTGACCAGGCCGGAGACGTACTGCTGCTCGATCTCTTTGACCTCGCTCTCGGCGCGCGCCAGGATGTCGGCCTTTTGCGGCGGCACCAGCATATCGTCGATGGCGATCGAGATGCCGGCGCGCGTGGCCAGGCGAAAGCCGTTTTGCAGCAGCTTGTCGGCAAACACCACGGTCTCCTTGAGGCCGCACTTGCGGAAACTTGCGTTGATCAGGCGCGAGATTTCCTTTTTCTTGAGCGTCTTGTTCAGGTTGGAGAACGCCAAGCCGCGCGGCAGGATTTCCGACAGCAGGGCGCGGCCCACGGTGGTCTCCACCAGGCCGGTGGAGCTGTGCCACTCGCCGCTGTCCTTGCCCCGGCTCCACTCGGTCATGCGCACGGTGATCTTGGTGGTCAGCTCGACCTCGCCGGCATCGAGCGCGCGCTGCACTTCCAGGATGTCGGTGAAGACCATGCCTTCGCCGCGTCCGTTGATCTTCTCGCGCGTGGCGTGGTACAGGCCCAGCACCACGTCCTGCGAGGGCACGATGGACGGCTCGCCCGAGGCCGGGAACAGCACGTTGTTGGACGCCAGCATCAGCGTGCGCGCTTCGAGCTGCGCCTCCACCGACAGCGGCACGTGAACCGCCATCTGGTCGCCGTCGAAGTCGGCGTTGAAGGCGGCGCACACCAGCGGGTGCAGCTGGATGGCCTTGCCTTCGATCAGGATGGGCTCGAACGCCTGGATGCCCAGGCGGTGCAGCGTGGGCGCGCGGTTGAGCATCACCGGGTGCTCGCGAATCACCTCTTCCAGGATGTCCCAGACCACGGGCGTGCCGGACTCGACTTCCTTCTTGGCAGCCTTGATGGTCGTGGCGATGCCCATGGCCTCCAGGCGCGAGAAGATGAAGGGCTTGAACAGCTCCAGCGCCATCAGCTTGGGCAGGCCGCACTGGTGCAGCTTGAGCGTCGGGCCCACGGTGATGACCGAGCGGCCCGAGTAGTCCACGCGCTTGCCCAGCAGGTTCTGGCGGAAGCGCCCGCCCTTGCCCTTGATCATGTCGGCCAGCGACTTCAGGGCGCGCTTGTTGGCGCCCGTCATGGCCTTGCCGCGGCGGCCGTTGTCCAGCAGCGAGTCCACGGCTTCCTGCAACATGCGCTTTTCGTTGCGCGCGATGATCTCCGGGGCCTTCAGCTCCAGCAGGCGCTTGAGGCGCGAGTTGCGGTTGATGACGCGGCGGTACAGGTCGTTGAGGTCGGACGTGGCAAAGCGCCCGCCATCGAGCGGCACCAGCGGGCGCAGATCGGGCGGCAGCACCGGCAGCACGTCCAGGATCATCCACTCGGGCTTGATGCCGGACTTGCGGAAGGCCTCCAGCACCTTGAGGCGCTTGGCATTTTTCTTGACCTTGACCTCGGAGCCCGTGAGGTCGCCGCGCAGGCGCTCGATCTCGATCTCCAGGTCGATGCCCTCCAGCAGCTCCTTGATGCCCTCGGCGCCCATGCGCGCGACGAACTCATCGCCGTGCTCGGCGCGCTGCTTGTCGTGCTCGTCCTCGCTCATGATGGAGAACTTCTTGAGCGGCGTCATGCCCGGGTCGGTGACCACGTAGGCCTCGAAGTACAGCACGCGCTCGATGTCGCGCAGCGTCATGTCCAGCACCAGGCCCAGGCGCGAGGGCAGCGACTTCAGGAACCAGATGTGCGCGCACGGCGCGGCCAGGTCGATGTGGCCCATGCGGTCGCGGCGCACCTTGGTCTGGGTGACCTCGACGCCGCACTTCTCGCAGATCACGCCGCGATGCTTGAGGCGCTTGTACTTACCGCACAGACACTCGTAGTCCTTGATGGGCCCGAAGATCTTGGCGCAGAACAGGCCATCGCGCTCGGGCTTGAAGGTGCGGTAGTTGATGGTCTCGGGCTTCTTCACCTCGCCGAACGACCAGGAACGGATCTTCTCGGGCGAGGCCATGCCGATCTTGATGGCATCGAAATGCTCATCCGGCGTGAATTGCTTGAACAGGTCGAGTAGCGATTTCATGTGACTCTTTCCCTTGTCTTCAAAATTCATAGCTGGTTGCGCTTGCCCAGCAAGGCTTTGCGATAGAAAACACTCGCAAAACGTTGCCTGACAAGCGCTGGCAGCTCACTTTTTTGCAGTCAGCCTGCGCCCGCTCAGGAGCGCTCCAGCTCGATGTCCAGGCCCAGCGAACGGATTTCCTTGACCAGCACGTTGAACGACTCGGGCATACCCGCTTCGATGGCGTGTTCGCCCTTGACGATGTTTTCGTACACCTTGGTGCGGCCCTGCACGTCGTCGGACTTCACCGTCAGCATCTCCTGCAGCACGTAGGCGGCGCCGTAGGCTTCGAGCGCCCACACTTCCATCTCGCCGAAGCGCTGGCCGCCGAACTGCGCCTTGCCGCCCAGGGGCTGCTGCGTGACCAGCGAGTACGGGCCAGTGGAGCGCGCGTGCATCTTGTCGTCCACCAGGTGGTGCAGCTTGAGGTAGTGCATGTAGCCGATGGTCGTCGGGCGCTCGAAGCGCTCGCCGGTGCGGCCGTCGTACAGAAAGGCCTGGGTGCGCGTCTCGGTCAGGCCCTTGCGCTCCTTGAGCTCATCGGGATAGGCCAGCTTGAGCATGTCCTTGATCTCGGCCTCCGACGCACCGTCGAACACCGGCGAGGCGAACGGCACGCCGCTGGTCAGCTCCTGCGCCATGGCCAGCAGCTCGTCGTCGGACAGCTGCTTGAGCTCTTCCTTCTTGCCGCGCGAGTTGTAGACCTCTTCGAGGAACTTGCGCACCTCGGCCGCCTTGGCCTGGCGCTGCAGCATGTCGCCGATGCGCTGGCCCAGGCCCTTGCCGGCCCAGCCCAGGTGGACTTCCAGCACCTGGCCGATGTTCATGCGCGAGGGCACGCCCAGCGGGTTGAGCACGATGTCGGCAGGCGTGCCGTCGGCCATGTAGGGCATGTCCTCGACGGGCACGATCTTCGACACCACACCCTTGTTGCCGTGGCGACCGGCCATCTTGTCGCCGGGCTGCAGGCGGCGCTTGACGGCCAGATAGACCTTGACCATCTTCAGCACGCCAGCGGGCAGCTCGTCGCCCTGCGTGAGCTTCTTCCTCTTTTCCTCGAACGCCAGGTCGAAGCTGTGGCGCGTCTGCTCCATGGCGTTCTTCATGGATTCGAGCTGCGCGGCTACCGATTCGTCCGCCGGGCGGATGTCGAACCAGTGGAATTTCTCCACGCCGGCGAGGTATTCCTTGTCGATGGTCGCGCCCTTGGGCAGCTTTTGCGGGCCGCCGTTGGCCTTCTTGCCCACCAGGAGCTTTTCGATACGGTCGAAGGCGTCGGCCTCGACGATGCGCAGCTGGTCGTTCAAGTCCAGGCGGAAGCGCTTGAGTTCGTCGTCGATGATCTGCTGCGCGCGCTTGTCGCGCTGGATGCCCTCGCGGGTGAAGACCTGCACGTCGATCACCGTGCCCGAGCTGCCTTGATCCACGCGCAGCGAGGTGTCCTTCACGTCGCTGGCCTTCTCGCCGAAGATGGCGCGCAGCAGCTTTTCCTCGGGCGTCAGCGTGGTCTCGCCCTTGGGCGTGACCTTGCCCACCAGCGTGTCGCCCGGCTGCACCTCGGCGCCCACGTAGATGATGCCGGACTCGTCCAGGCGGCCCAGTTGCTGCTCGGACAGGTTGGGGATGTCGCGGGTGATTTCCTCAGCGCCCAGCTTGGTGTCGCGGGCCATCACCACCAGCTCCTCGATGTGGATGCTGGTGTAGCGGTCTTCGGCCACCACGCGCTCGGAAATCAGGATCGAGTCCTCGAAGTTGTAGCCGTTCCAGGGCATGAACGCGATCAGCATGTTCTGGCCGATGGCGATCTCGCCCAGGTCGGTCGAGGCGCCGTCGGCAATCACGTCGCCCTTGGCCAGCACGTCGCCGCGCTTGACGATGGGACGCTGGTGGATGTTGGTGTTCTGGTTGGAGCGCTGGTACTTGATCAGGTTGTAGATGTCCACGCCGACTTCGCCGGCCACGGCCTCGGCGTCATGCACGCGCACCACGATGCGGGTGGCGTCCACGTGGTCTACCACACCGCCACGGCGCGCCGTGACCACGGTGCCGGAGTCCACTGCCGCCACGCGCTCGATGCCGGTGCCGACCATGGGCTTTTCCGGGCGCAGCACGGGCACGGCCTGGCGCGACATGTTGGCGCCCATCAGCGCGCGGTTGGCGTCGTCGTGCTCCAGGAAGGGCACGAGCGAGGCCGCCACCGAGACGATCTGCGCTGGCGACACGTCCATGTACTCCACGCGGTCGGCGGACACCAGGGTCGATTCGCCCTGCTCGCGCGCGCTCACCAGGTCGCCCGTCAGGCGGCCCTCGTCGTCCAGCGCGGCGTTGGCCTGGGCGATGATGTACTTGCCTTCCTCAATGGCCGACAGGTAGTCGATCTGGTCGGTCACCTGACCCTCCACCACGCGGCGGTAGGGCGTCTCGATGAAGCCGTACTCGTTCAGGCGCGCGTACAGGGCCAGCGAGTTGATCAGGCCGATGTTGGGGCCTTCCGGCGTCTCGATCGGGCACACCCGGCCATAGTGCGTGACGTGAACGTCGCGCACTTCGAAGCCGGCGCGCTCGCGCGTCAGGCCGCCCGGGCCAAGGGCCGAGACGCGGCGCTTGTGCGTGATCTCCGCCAGCGGGTTGGTCTGATCCATGAACTGGCTCAGCTGCGAGGCGCCGAAGAACTCCTTGAGCGCCGCGGAAATCGGCTTGGAGTTGATCAGATCATGCGGCATCAAGGGGTCGTTCTCGGCCTGGCCCAGACGCTCCTTGACGGCTTTCTCGATGCGCGCGAGGCCCGTGCGGTACTGGTTCTCGGCCAACTCGCCCACGCAGCGCACGCGGCGGTTGCCCAGGTGGTCGATGTCGTCCACCTCGCCACGGCCATTGCGCAGATCAACCAGGATCTTGACCACGGCCAGGATGTCGTCGTTGGACAGCACCATGGGGCCGGTGGACTCGTCGCGGCCTACCTTGGCGTTGAACTTCATGCGGCCCACGCGCGACAGGTCGTAGGTGTCGGGGTTGTAGAACAGGCGCTGGAACAGAGCCTGCACGGCGTCCTCGGTCGGCGGCTCGCCGGGGCGCATCATGCGGTAGATGGCCACGCGGGCGGCGAACTCGTCGGTGGTCTCGTCGATGCGCAGGGTCTGCGAGATATAGGCGCCCTGGTCGAGTTCATTGGTGAACAGCACCTGCAGATCCTGCACGCCAGCCGAGCGCAGCTTCTTGAGCAGCGCCTCGGTCAGCTCCTCGTTGGCCTTGGCCAGGATTTCGCCGGTGTCGGGATCGACGACATTGCGCGCCACCACGCGGCCCAGCAGGAAGTCCTCGGGCACGCTCACGTGCGTGGTGCCCGACTGCTCCAGCTCGCGCGTATGGCGGGCGGTGATGCGCTTGTCCTTGGCGACGATGACCTTGCCGCCCTTGTCGGTGATGTCGAAGCGCGCCACCTCGCCCTTGAGCCGCTCGGCGACGAATTCCATCTGCGCGCCGCTGTCCATCAGGCGGAAGTTGTCGTTGACGAAGAAGTTCGCCAGGATAGCTTCCGGATTCAGGCCGATGGCCTTGAGCAAGATGGTCACCGGCATCTTGCGCCGACGATCGACACGGAAGTACAGGATGTCCTTGGGGTCGAACTCGAAGTCCAGCCAGGAGCCGCGATACGGAATGATGCGCGCCGAGAACAAGAGCTTGCCGGAGCTGTGCGTCTTGCCCTTGTCGTGCTCGAAGAACACGCCGGGTGAGCGGTGCAGCTGGCTGACGATGACGCGCTCGGTGCCGTTGATGATGAACGAGCCCTTGTCGGTCATCAGCGGCACTTCGCCCATGTAGACCTCCTGCTCCTTGACCTCCTTGACCACCTTGTTCTGGCTGGTCGAGGATTCGCGGTCATAGATGATGAGCTGCACGCGCGCGCGCACAGCGGAGGCGAAGGTCAGGCCGCGCGTCTGGCACTCGCGCACGTCGAAGGCCGGCTTGGCCAGGTTGTATTCGACGAATTTCATCTCGACAAAACCATTGTGCGAGACGATGGGAAAGGCGGAATTGAACGCCGCCTGCAAGCCTTCGGTCAGGCGCTTTTGCGGCGGCACGTCGGCCTGCAGAAAGGCGGTGTAGGCGTCGCGCTGCATCTGCAGCAGGTACGGGACGGTGAGCACGCTGTCGCGGGTGCCGAAACTCTTGCGGATGCGCTTGCGTTCGGTGAAGCTGTACGTGGATGCTTGGGCCATGAGATCTCCGGGCAAAGACATGTGGAGGGGGTCTTCGACGACTGCCCTGCAAGGCGGCCACCTGTGCAGGCTTGGTGGGTTGGCCACTACCAACCATGGCGGACGGCGATGCGTTGCACATCGCCCGAACCAAGGCGTCTTCCGCTGTCGGCTGTTGTCAGAAGACACTAGCAAGCAGTCCTGCCGACCGCTTGCTGGTGTGCTCTGCAGGGCGCCGCGTGGACACCCCTCATAAGCACCAAAGGCTGGAGGCCTTTTGCGAAGACCTCCAGCCCCGGGCCACTGGCAGGAATTACTTCAGCTCAGCCTTGGCGCCAGCTTCCGTCAGCTTCTTGACAGCAGCTTCGGCGTCGGCCTTGGGCAGGGCCTCCTTGACGTTCTTGGGAGCACCGTCCACCAGATCCTTGGCTTCCTTGAGGCCCAGGCCGGTGATTTCGCGCACGGCCTTGATGACCGACACCTTGTTGGCGCCGGCTTCGAGCAGCACGACGTTGAACTCGGTCTTCTCTTCGGCAGCCGGGGCAGCGGCGCCGCCGCCAGCAGCCGGAGCAGCCATGGCGGCAGCGCTCACGCCAAACTTCTCTTCGATGGCCTTGACCAGGTCGTTCAGCTCCAGCACGGTCATGCTGTCCAGGGCGGTCAGGAATGCGTCTTTATCGAATGCCATTTTGATTTCCTCAACAATTGGGGTGATTCGGTTGAATCGGTTGGTCGGCAGGGCCTGTGCAGCTGCGCGCCATCAGGCGGCAACAGCCTCGCCCTCGCCCTTCTTTGCGGCCAGCGCGCCAAGCACCACGGCGGTGCGCGACACGGGCGACATCAACAAGCCACACAGCTGGGCCAGCAGCACTTCCTTGGAAGGGATGTTGGCCAGCTCTTTCACGCCGTTCACGTCCAGGGCCTTGCCCCCGAAGGCACCGCCGCGAATGACCAGCTTGTCGTTGGTCTTCGCGAAATCGGCCACCACCTTGGCGGCGGCCACAGCGTCTTCGGAGAAGCCATAGATCAGCGGGCCGGTCATCTGGTCGGCGACGACTTCAAACGGGCTGCCAGCCACAGCACGGCGTGCCAGGGTGTTCTTCAGAACACTCAGGGAAACACCTTTGCTGCGGGCATCGACGCGCAGTTTGGTCATGTCGGCCACCGTGATGCCACGGTATTCCGCGATCACGAGCGTTTGAGCTTTAGCGGCGAGGCTGGTCACGTCGTTGATGACCGCTTCTTTCTCACTGCGATTAAGACTCAAGGTCTACTCCTTCGTATGCACGCTTCGGAGCCAGGCTCCGTTGCGCGCGCTCTTGGTTGCAGCGACCAACTGTTTCGGAAAAAAGTCTCTCAACCATTCCATCTGCAGCGGGATCGCCATCTGCGTTGGCCTCAAAGGGTTTAAGCGCCGCCGGATCGGCGCACCAACGGTCTTGGATGGCCCGGTGCAGGCTGCACGCCTGCACCGGCCCACCACTGGAGCCCGCCCGAAACCAGGGCGCGCTCCAAGATTTCCAGCAATTACGCCGAGATGGTTTGCGTATCGACGCGAACGCCCACGCCCATGGTCGAGGACAGCGCCACCTTGCGCAGGTACAGCCCTTTGCTGGTGGCCGGTTTGGCCTTGTTCAGCGCTTCGATCAGTGCAGCCAGATTGCCTTGCAGCTTGTCGTTGTCGAACGAGCGGCGACCAATGGTCGAGTGAATGATGCCGGCCTTGTCCACGCGGAACTGCACCTGACCGGCCTTGGCGTTCTTTACCGCCGTGGCCACGTCGGGCGTCACCGTGCCGACCTTGGGGTTGGGCATCAGGCCGCGCGGGCCCAGGATCTGGCCCAGCGTGCCGACCACGCGCATGGCGTCGGGGGCGGCGATGACCACATCAAAGGGCATGTCGCCAGCCTTGACCTGGGCAGCCAGGTCGTCCATGCCAACGATGTCGGCGCCAGCAGCCTTGGCTTCCTCGGCCTTGGCACCCTGGGCGAATACGGCCACGCGGGTGGTCTTGCCGATGCCGTGAGGCAGCACCACGGCGCCGCGCACCACTTGGTCGGATTTCTTGGCATCGACACCGAGTTGCACGGCCACATCGATGGACTCATCGAACTTGGCGGTGGCGGCGTCCTTCACCAGCACCATGGCTTCGGCGAAGGGGTACAGCTTGGTCGAATCGACCTTGCCCTGCAGGGCCTTTTGCTTCTTGGTCAGCTTTGCCATGATTACAGGCCCTCCACCGTCACGCCCATGGAACGGGCGGAGCCGGCCAACGTGCGCACGGCGGCGTCCACGCTGGCAGCGTTCATGTCCTTGAGCTTGGTCTTGGCGATTTCTTCCAGCTGCTCGCGGGTGATCTTGCCGACCTTGGCCTTGAGTGGGTTGGCCGAACCCTTGTCCAGCTTGACGGCCTTCTTGATCAGCACAGTGGCTGGAGGCGTCTTGATGACAAAGGTGAAGCTCTTGTCAGCAAAGGCCGTGATGACCACGGGCAACGGCAGACCCGGCTCGACACCCTGGGTCTGGGCGTTGAAGGCCTTGCAGAATTCCATGATGTTGAGGCCGCGCTGACCCAGTGCCGGGCCGATCGGGGGGATGGATTGGCCTTGCCGGCCGGCACTTGCAGCTTGATGAAACCGACGATTTTTTTCGCCATGGTTGCTCCTTGCGGGTGTTGACGCCTGAGCGGACGATGTGTCGCGCATAGGCTCCCCGGGGTTGAAGGCTCTATTTGTTTGCTGCGCCGAGCCGCAAAAAGCGCAGATGCTCAAAATCGTGACAGCCAGGAACTCAGGTTTTTTCCACTTGACCGAATTCAAGCTCCACCGGTGTGGAGCGACCGAAGATCATGACCGAGACGCGCAGGCGGCTCTTTTCGTAGTTCACCTCTTCGACCGTGCCGTTGAAGTCGGTGAATGGGCCTTCCTTGACCCGCACCAGCTCGCCCACCATGAACTCGATCTTGTGACGCGGCTTGTCCGTGCCTTCTTCCATCTGGCTGACGATCTTCTGGACTTCTTCCTCGGAAATCGGCGCCGGGCGGTTCTTGGCCCCGCCAACGAAGCCTGTGACCTTGCTGGTGTGCTTAACCAGGTGCCAGGTGTCGTCATCCATGGCCATCTCGACGAAGACATAGCCCGGAAACAGGCGGCGCTCGGTCGTCTTGCGCTGACCGTTCTTCATCTCCACGACTTCCTCGGTCGGCACCAGGATGCGGCCAAACTTGTCCTGCATGCCCGCACGCATGATGCGCTCCTGGATGTTGCGCTCCACCGCCTTTTCCATACCGGAGTAGGCATGGACGATGTACCAGCGCAGATCCGGCGAGGCGGCCTGTTGCCCTGTGGCCTGTGTGCCACTCGAATCCATCGCGTTCACCATCACTTCCTCCAACCCAGGATCAGGTCATACAAAACCCATTCCAAGGTCTTGTCTGTGAACCAGAGAAACAGCGCCATCACGACCACAAACGCAAAGACGTAGCCCGTCATCTGCAAGCTTTCCTTGCGCGTTGGCCAGACAACCTTCTTGACCTCTCGCCAGGCATCCTGAGCGAATCCAGTCAAACGCCGGCCTTGCTCGGACACCAAGAACAGGGCTGCGGCCAGCACCAGACCAGCCAGCAGCGCACCCCACTGGGCCAGGGCACCCTGCTTGCTCAGCGCGTAAAACCCTGCGATGGCCGCAATGACAAGAACCACCGACCCCAGGAGCTTCGCCTTGTCTGCGGGTGTGGTGACGGTCTCAACCGGAGGAGTGGCCATGACAACGAAACTTTTTGCTTGATGCTTGGCATCGTTCAAGACGCCGAAGCCCGCCATGGGTGGCGGGCTTGGTGATTACCACCTCAAATGGTGGCAGGGGCAGTAGGAATCGAACCTACAACCTTCGGTTTTGGAGACCGACGCTCTGCCAATTGAGCTATACCCCTTCAACCCTTGCTTACTCGATGATCTTGGCCACGACGCCGGCGCCGACGGTGCGACCGCCCTCGCGGATGGCAAAGCGCAGGCCTTCTTCCATGGCGATGGGGGCGATCAGCTTGACGGTGATCGACACGTTGTCGCCGGGCATGACCATTTCCTTGTCAGCGGGCAGCTCGATGGAGCCGGTGACGTCGGTCGTGCGGAAGTAGAACTGGGGGCGGTAGTTGTTGAAGAACGGCGTGTGGCGGCCGCCCTCGTCCTTGCTCAGCACGTACACCTCGGCGGTGAAGTGCGTGTGCGGCTTGATGGAGCCGGGCTTGCACAGCACCTGGCCGCGCTCGACGTCTTCGCGCTTGGTGCCGCGCAGCAGCAGGCCCACGTTGTCGCCGGCCTGGCCCTGATCCAGGAGCTTACGGAACATCTCGACGCCGGTGACGGTGGTCTTGACGGTGTCCTTGATGCCGACGATTTCGATTTCCTCGCCGACCTTGATGATGCCGCGCTCGACGCGGCCCGTGACCACAGTGCCGCGCCCGGAGATGGAGAACACGTCTTCCACGGGCATCAGGAAGGCGCCGTCGATGGCGCGCTCGGGTGTGGGGATGTAGCTGTCCAGTGCTTCAGCCAGGCGCAGGATGGCCGGCTCGCCCTTTTCGGACTGGTCGCCCTCCAGGGCCAGCTTGGCCGAGCCGCGGATGATGGGGGTGTCGTCGCCGGGGAATTCGTACTTGTCCAGCAGCTCGCGCACTTCCATCTCGACGAGCTCCAGCAGCTCCTCGTCATCCACCATGTCGCACTTGTTCAGGAACACGATGATGTAGGGCACGCCCACCTGGCGGGCCAGCAGGATGTGCTCGCGCGTCTGGGGCATGGGGCCGTCGGCGGCCGAGCACACAAGAATAGCGCCGTCCATCTGGGCGGCGCCGGTGATCATGTTCTTCACATAGTCGGCGTGGCCGGGGCAGTCCACGTGGGCGTAGTGGCGGTTGGCCGTCTCGTACTCGACGTGCGAGGTGTTGATGGTGATGCCGCGCGCCTTTTCTTCCGGGGCGTTGTCGATCTGGTCGTAGCTCTTGACCTCGCCGCCGAAGGCTTTGCCCAGCACCGTGGCGATCGCTGCCGTGAGCGTCGTCTTGCCGTGATCCACGTGACCGATGGTGCCCACGTTCACGTGGGGCTTGGTCCGCTCGAATTTACCTTTTGCCATCTTTTCGACTCCGAAAAAATTACATCAACGCCACAAATGTGGGCGCGCCCCACCACTGGGGCGCGCCGTATATATTGGTGCCCATGGGCAGGATCGAACTGCCGACCTCTCCCTTACCAAGGGAGTGCTCTACCACTGAGCCACATGGGCATTGAGGATTCTCACCCTCAAGATAACTTGCAAAAACTGTGGAGCGGGAGACGGGAATCGAACCCGCGTCATCAGCTTGGAAGGCTGGGGTTCTACCATTGAACTACTCCCGCAGCAGATGGCACAACAACCATCGCGCGGCGCAACTCATGCCTGCAGCGCTCACAATTTTGGTGGAGGGAACTGGATTCGAACCAGTGTAGGCGCAAGCCAACAGATTTACAGTCTGCCCCCTTTAACCACTCGGGCATCCCTCCGAAGAATTCAAGAGTATAGCAGATTTTTCAGGGACGGAAGGTGTTTTGTAGATTTTTTTGTACCTGGCTCACTCCCCCTGAAGTACGACATCGGCGTGGACGGAGAAGGAGCCGGGCACGCTCCAAGCCGCTACAGGGCCTGCAACAGTAGGGCCCCGGCAGGGGCAGCCATCTCGCCTTCCAAGGCGCTCCACCCTGACAGTCCAGCCCCCACCCCAGATTAAAGCAGTCAGCCCAGGGAGAGGACGCACAACAGACACGCTCGACGAACCGAATAGGCTGTTGACGCAGCAACAACCTGAAAGCTTGTCAAGCCTGTGCATCATACTCCCAAGCCCGCCCCGGCCTTTCCTGGCCTACGCCCATGCTCATGCCCATCTCTCCTGATCAAGATGGAGTCTTTTGGGCACGACAGCTTTGCTTCACCTGCCTCGAAAATACAAATACACCAAACGCACCAACGCCCTTCAATCGCGAGACTGAAGGGCGTGTTGTGTTGGTGAGTTGTGGGTTAGCCTGACGATGACCTACTTTCACACGGGTATCCGCACTATCATTGGCGCGAAGTCGTTTCACGGTCCTGTTCGGGATGGGAAGGGGTGGTTCCGACTTGCTATGGTCGTCAGGCTTTAAAGGGTAGCGTGCGGCTGATGTGGAGGTCAGTGGGCACGCGAGATTCACAGAAAGTCGGTTTGTCTCTGTTGAGGGAGACGTCAGCGTTTGTCTGGCTTGATTGCGTTGGCACAACTTGTGTGTGTTGTGGTCTTTGCTTGTGTTGATGTGCTGTGCTCATCAAAGTTATAGGGTCAAGCCGCACGGGCAATTAGTACTGGTTAGCTGCGTGCATTGCTGCACTTGCACACCCAGCCTATCAACGTCGTGGTCTACAACGACCCTTCAGGGGCTCGGGGGCCCCGGCAGATCTCATCTTGAAACGAGTTTCCCGCTTAGATGCTTTCAGCGGTTATCTCTTCCACACTTAGCTACTCGGCGATGCCACTGGCGTGACAACCGATACACCAGAGGTGTGTCCACTCCGGTCCTCTCGTACTAGGAGCAGGCTTCCTCAAATCTGCAGCGCCCACGGAAGATAGGGACCAAACTGTCTCACGACGTTTTAAACCCAGCTCACGTACCTCTTTAAATGGCGAACAGCCATACCCTTGGGACCGACTACAGCCCCAGGATGAGATGAGCCGACATCGAGGTGCCAAACACCGCCGTCGATATGAACTCTTGGGCGGTATCAGCCTGTTATCCCCAGAGTACCTTTTATCCGTTGAGCGATGGCCCTTCCATACAGAACCACCGGATCACTATGTCCTGCTTTCGCATCTGCTCGACTTGTCAGTCTCGCAGTTAAGCACGCTTATGCCATTGCACTATCGCCACGATGTCCGACCGTAGCTAGCGTACCTTCGAACTCCTCCGTTACGCTTTAGGAGGAGACCGCCCCAGTCAAACTGCCCACCATGCACTGTCCCCGATCCCGATAAGGGACCTGGGTTAGAACCTCAAACGCACCAGGGTGGTATTTCAAGGATGGCTCCATGTGAACTGGCGTCCACACTTCAAAGCCTCCCACCTATCCTACACAGATCCGTTCAAAGTCCAATACAAAGCTACAGTAAAGGTTCATGGGGTCTTTCCGTCTTTCCGCGGGGAGATTGCATCATCACAAACATTTCAACTTCGCTGAGTCTCAGGAGGAGACAGCGTGGCCATCGTTACGCCATTCGTGCAGGTCGGAACTTACCCGACAAGGAATTTCGCTACCTTAGGACCGTTATAGTTACGGCCGCCGTTTACTGGGACTTCAATCAAGAGCTTGCACCCCATCATTTAATCTTCCAGCACCGGGCAGGCGTCACACCCTATACGTCCACTTTCGTGTTTGCAGAGTGCTGTGTTTTTATTAAACAGTCGCAGCCACCGATTTATTGCAACCGCTTTGGGCTCCCCTTGTACAGGTTCACCTACTTGCGGCATACCTTCTCCCGAAGTTACGGTATCAATTTGCCGAGTTCCTTCTCCTGAGTTCTCTCAAGCGCCTTAGAATACTCATCTCGCGCACCAGTGTCGGTTTGCGGTACGGTCGTCAATAGCTGAAGCTTAGTGGCTTTTCCTGGAAGCAGGGTATCACTCACTTCGGCAGCAAGCTGCCTCGTTATCACCCCTCATCTCAGCCCGGCGGATTTGCCTACCAGGCACGACTACAGGCTTGAACCACCTATTCCAACAGGTGGCTGAGCTAACCTTCTCCGTCCCCACATCGCACTATTGAGCGGTACAGGAATATTGACCTGTTTCCCATCAGCTACGCATCTCTGCCTCGCCTTAGGGGCCGACTCACCCTACGCCGATGAACGTTGCGTAGGAAACCTTGCGCTTACGGCGAGCGGGCTTTTCACCCGCTTTAACGCTACTCATGTCAGCATTCGCACTTGTGATACCTCCAGCAGCCTTCCCAGGCCACCTTCACAGGCTTACACAACGCTCTCCTACCACACACAGTAAACTGTGCATCCGCAGCTTCGGTAACTGGCTTGAGCCCCGTTACATCTTCCGCGCAGGACGACTCGATCAGTGAGCTATTACGCTTTCTTTAAATGATGGCTGCTTCTAAGCCAACATCCTGACTGTTTTAGCCTTCCCACTTCGTTTCCCACTTAGCCAATTTTAGGGACCTTAGCTGGCGGTCTGGGTTGTTTCCCTCTTGAGTCCGGACGTTAGCACCCGGTGCTCTGTCTCCCGCGCTGTACTCTTCGGTATTCGGAGTTTGCCTTGGTTTGGTAAGTCGCCATGACCCCCTAGCCAAAACAGTGCTCTACCCCCGAAGGTAATACGCGAGGCACTACCTAAATAGTTTTCGGAGAGAACCAGCTATTTCCAAGTTTGTTTAGCCTTTCACCCCTATCCACAGCTCATCCGCTACTTTTGCAACAGTAGTCGGTTCGGACCTCCAGTACCTGTTACGGCACCTTCATCCTGGCCATG